>JBMNCO010000217.1:50940-92427 GCA_049366815.1 Desulfatiglandales bacterium
GTTATTCGGCAGGAGCCTCTTCCAGAATTGCCTTCAACATGGCCTCCAGCTTATCCTCCGCGTGTTCATCCGCATAGTTCGGCCGCTTTATATCCGGGTAGAGGCTGAACAGGCCCTTCATGATCACTTCGGCATGGGGTGGGCAGCCCGGCAGATGTATGCCCCTATCGGCGCGGTGCTGCTGGCAGATTCCCAGAAAGACATTGGTTTCATCGGAGTTGGGTTCCGCCTCTGTCACCGGCCCCAAAAAGAGGTTGACCTTTTTCTCAAAAGATCGGTCGATCAGGAGCCTGCCGGGATTTTCCGGGTCCGGTCTCCTCAATTTATGCAGGACATAGTGCAGGTATCCCTTGCAGCCCGGGCAGGCATTGTCGGCATGGACCTCAAAATTTTCACCACCGCTCAGATCGATGAAGGCCTCTTCAAAGGGGCTCATCACCTCATCAACAGGGGGGGCGCCTATTGTGGTGATCTTTTCAGACTCCATGGGGCCCATGCCCTGCATATAGGCGAGGAAGACGGGTGGGGAGAGGGCGGGATCGAGGCCCATGATCCGCATGGCGACGGAGTCAACCGCAACGGGGTTGGTTCCACCGACGAGGAGATTCATGGTCTTGGGCCTTCCGTAGACCGGTCCGAAACCTTCCTGGGCTGTGAGGCCGTCAATGATATGGAGCTTTGGTTTGATGACGTGATGAATATTGACCAGATTCTGCCACAGTCCAAAAAAATGGGTCATATATTTCTCAATGGGGGGGATCGCGCCCTGAAGGTTTTTGATGCTCAGGGATGCGAGGGCCGCAAAATGGGTCTTCATGACCGGCAGGTTGATAATGACATCCGCCTTTTCGAGCGTTATGGGGATTTCCCTGGAAAGCATTCTCTTCCCACCCGGCACGGCCTTCCTCACCAGCTTGTCCGTGTTGAGGTCCACAATGCTCACCCGTCCCGGATCGATGTCCTTCAGTTTGTCATAGCCGTAATGGGCGAAGAGCTGAGAGGTTTCGGCCCTGTTGATGGAAGAGCCTTCGGCGATGACGACCTTTCCCGCCACCGTCAGCAGGATCTCGATAAGGGCCTTGACCAGGGCGATATCGGTCACCACGCCCCCTTGATAGATACCATCCCTAAGGCCATGGTCCGCAACGACATTCGGTTTGACGGCCACGGTCTGACCTTTTCCTACAAAGGCCGCCAGTCCGCCGAGATCATTGATGATGTTCAGAAGGGATGACTTGATCTCGTCATGTGTCCTGGAGGGTGGGACCTTTTCCACAGCGACAAGCTCGGTCTTTCCATATTCCTCCGAAGGCCGCCACTCTCTGACTTTCCTCAGAAATTCCGCTGTGCTCAAATCCAATTTGACAAAATCAAAGCCGCCGAGACAGAAAGACCGTGTGGGACGAAAACCATAGGCGATCAGGGTTTCGATTTTGGGCTTATCCGCCTTGAGGACCTCAGCGGCAACAAGGCTTTCCCGGGCAATCAGGGCGTCTATCATGGTTGTCGCGATGAGCCCTCGGCTCCCCGTCTCTTTGGGCAGGATCTCTTCGATTGTGCTGTGAAGGGGATTGTATACGAGCCAGCCGATCGTGTTCTCATCCCTTTGAGCGATGTAGGTGATGATCCCTTTGTCTTCCGTCCATTGCCGCCACTTATGGTCCGGATAGAGTGCATCGATATTGATGGATCTGTAATAGTCTTTTAAAACATCTTGAAAATCCTGTGATAGTCCAACCTGCTTGAGCGTTATGCCCGGTGTCATATGTTCCTCCCCACAGAACCCGGAGGGCCCTGATATCATTCACTAAGAACTCTGGATCAAAAACATGCAACGCCTTGTCTTTGAAGAGCTTTTGCTGATCTCCGGGGTCTGTCAACACTCATCCGGGAACGCTCATTTCCGGATGAGCACCAACCCCCAGAGGACATGGCCTTGTGAGAAGGTCATCCCTCTGCCCTTTTTTTCAGCAGAAAACAGTCAACGGTCCATGGACATCAATAAATCACCCTTGCCCCTCCTAGGGATCGGTGCGAACCAGCCGGACCGAATTGGGCTCGGTCACGGGGCGGTCGATGAAAAATCCCAGGTGGAAGTCGGCCTTCCAGGCCGTGTCCCCATCCTTGGTGTCCCCGCTCCAGCACTGTCTTTGGGACTTGTCGAAGATCGGATCGATAAAAAGGTCATTGTTTTTCCAGGACCTTTCCATCAGGGAGGCCAGTTCCTCGATCGTCGGCAGTCTCCAACCAATGTGCCCGGCAAAGGCCTCGCGGTTCGCTTCTTCTGCGTAGGCCTTGGCCCCCTGCCAGGTCAGGGGCTCGGGTGAACCGCCATGCTGCCACATGAGACCGGTGGCCGTATCGGAGATGGTGCCGTTTCGGTTGTCTATGATGTGATTCTGAAAATCTCCTTCTGGGTTACAAAATTCTTTGTTGTTGTTCCAGCAGGTTGCATAGAAGTTGTATCTTTTGAGCAGTGCCCTGATCTCTTCGGTGTTGAGTGCTCTGGGTGTTTCCCGCAGACTTAGGACCGTCCTTTGGGAAGCGGGCTGCCTGTTCTTCTGTTCTTCCCCACCGGCCAGGTCCGTGTTTTCAAGGCCGGAAGAGGGCGTGACAAATGAGGCACCCTGGAGCACCAGGGAAAATATCAAGAGTATGGGACGGAGGTCTTTCATCTTTCACCTCTCTGCACGCAAAGATAAGATGATTCAGTAAAATTAGTTGCAAAATGGGCGGATTGTCAAGTCAGATCCTGCCGGCGGAAAAGGAGGTTTTCATTGACACTTCCCCTGAAATGGGTTAGAGGACAACAACAATCGAGTTCACATCAAGGTGACTGTCATATTCACCTGGAATGTGGGCATGATGTCTTCTCTTTGGGTCAACCGCACGGCGGGGGGCCGCTCAGTGACTGTTTCGATTGGATGGGGAGAAGACCGGGCTTTGGCCGGACAATCATGACAAAAGCCGACAGCAAAGAGCAAGGGAGCAACAAGGTTCTCCGGTATAGGCCGGAGGACCTTTTTTTCAAATGAGAGGAGGAAAAAATGGAGAGGAAGAAAGTGACCATTGCGGAACTGCGACAGAAGAAGCTTTCCGGTCAGAAGATTTCCATGATGACGGCCTATGATTATCCGACGGCACGGCTCGCGGATGAGGCCGGTATTGATACGATTCTTGTGGGGGATTCCTTGGGCATGGTCATGCTGGGCTATGAATCGACGGTCCCTGTCACCATGGAAGAAATGATCCACCATTCCAAGGCGGTCACCAGAGGGGCCAAGAGCGCCTTTGTCCTGGGGGATATGCCTTTTATGTCTTATCAGGTCAGCGCGGAAAAGGCCGTTGAGAATGCCGGGCGTTTTATGAAAGAGGCCGCCTGCGATTGTGTGAAGCTTGAGGGCGGAAGCGAGATGGTTCCCGTTGTCAAGGCCATTGTCACTGCGGGAATCCCCGTGTGCGCCCATATCGGTCTCACACCGCAGACGGCCACTAAATTGAGCGGATTCAAGGTCCAGGGGAAAGACGCGGAAAGTGCGAAGGAGCTCGTTCAGTCCGCCAAGGACCTGGAAGAGGCCGGGGCCTTCATGATCGTCCTCGAGGCCATCCCGGATCTCCTGGCCGCCAAGATAACCGAGGCCCTCACGATCCCGACAATAGGGATCGGTGCGGGTAAGGACTGTGACGGACAGGTCCTGGTCTATCATGATCTTGTCGGCCTTTTTGAGCGGTTTACACCCAAATTTGTAAAACAGTACATCAACCTGTCACCAAAAATCAGGGATGCCCTCGTTCAATTCAAGACTGAAGTCGAAAACGGGACCTTCCCAGGTCCGGAACACACCTTCACGATGAAACCCGAAGAGGCGGAAAAACTGGGGTAGACAAGTGTTCCCTCCATCCTGGATGGAGGGATGAATCAGGCCTTCGGGGTCTGCTCTGAAAGAGTCTGAGGAGGATAATCATGAAATTTCTCATTGCCGGTGCGGGCGCTATGGGCTGTCTCTTCGCCGCCCGACTCAGCAAAGCAGGCTATGATGTGATCTTGTTGGAAAAGGTGCCCGAATGGGCCGAGACGATCAATCAACAGGGCATTGTGGTGGAGGGTGTGACCGGAGAATACCATGTGCGGGTCCCGGTCCTCACCGGCAAGCCAGATGTCTATCCGGATGTGGCCATGATTTGTGTCAAGTCAAACAATACGGAGGAAGCAGGAAAGGTCCTCAAGGGCTGTCTTGGGCCTGAAACACCGGTGCTCACACTTCAGAACGGTGTGGGAAATATAGAAATTCTGGAGGAGATTTTCGGAAGGGACAGGGTCCTTGGCGGTGTGACCGCAGAGGGGGCCACAGTATTGGGCCCGGGACGCATTCGCCATGCCGGTCAGGGGGAGACCCTTATCGGGCCTGCGGGTAGACCAGGAGACCCTGTCGAAGACATCGTGTCGGCGCTCAACGAGGCGGGATTCAAAGGCCGGGCCGTCAAGAATGTCCAGGATCTCGTGTGGGGTAAATTGATCATCAACGTAGGGATCAATGCCCTGACGGCCCTTACCGGTTTGAAAAACGGACGCCTGCCCGTTTTTGAAGGGACCCGGGCCGTCATGGAAGAAGCCGTCAGAGAGGCGGTGGCCGTGGCCGCGGCAAAGGGGATCCAGCTTCCTTACCCCGACCCGGTAGGTCGCGTCCTGGAGGTCTGTGAGGCCACGGCGGGAAATATTGCGTCCATGCTTCAGGACGTGCTCAACAGGAAAGTGACCGAGATCGATTTCATCAATGGGGCCATTGTTCGCGAGGGAAAGGCCCTGGGTATCCCCACGCCGGTCAACTTCACGCTGTCTTCACTGGTGCAGGTGATTCAGGAGACCTATGGAGAAAGACTGGTTTAGTCAGGAGCAAAGAAAGTCCCGGTCCCTGCTTTCCGCCGAATATTTATATCCAATCATTCTATTAAGGATCGCGTACTAAGCCTCAGGTACGGGAGAGCCGAAATTTATAGGTGCCTTTATCATTCGGATCCCGGGTCATGACCTCTTTTATCACGACATTTTCGTGCTTTTCAGGGAGAATCAAAGAGGCGTTCGGCCCCTTGATCGTGGTGTAGGGAAAAACGGCCCCGGACACCTTGATTTCCGCGGTGCCCCTTTCGGACCTGGACCGTGCGGTGAGATCCGAGATCTCCTGCTCAAACGCTTCGATCTCGCTGTTGTGGAGGGCGGCCTTTTCCTGGAGTAGGGCCATTTCTTTCTCGATTTGATCCTGTTGATTGAAGATCTCCTCAAGACCTTTTTCCCTTTTCGCGATCTCCAGCGCAAGGCTTTCGAGAGCTGTTTTGATTTCGGCCGCTCTGTCTTTTCCTCCCCCGGCATCCAGTTCTTGTCTTTTTTCCTGCAATTTTCGCTGTTGAACGATGGCGCGGTCCTGATCTTGAGCCTTAGTGGCAAGGTCTTGATGGAGCGTCTTCGCGTTCGCCCCCAGGGCCTTCAAGCGCTGCTGAAGATCGTCGGCTTCGGCCTGTTTGGATGCAATAATTTCCTTCAGGGCCTTAATCTCATTGCCCGTCCTCGCATTGATTCCGACTGTCAGGGCACAGGGTTTGGATTTTTCCGAACCGATTTGATGGGCTTGTATGCCCCCATTGGCAACAATCTGGGAAGACAAGATGCTCCCTGATTTGGTGATGACCGCACCGCTGGTCTCTACCTTTGTGTCAAGGATTTCCCTTTCAACGACGACATCTCCCAAGGCCTTCACACGGGCCTCGCGGATGTGGCGCGCCTTTACACCGCCCCCGGCCCTTATGTCGGCACCCATGATTCCCCCGTGGACAAGGACATTGCCTTTGGTTTCAATTTGAGACTGCAGGATCTCTCCGGCCGTCAGGCTCCAGGCATTCACCCGGAAGCCACTCTGCACGGTCCCGGAGACAAGGACGTCCCCATCAAAGTCGATATGTCCCGTCTTAAGGTCCACATCACCCAGGACTTTCAACTCGGGGAAAACGGACAATTTGCCGGCGGCGGACAACTCCGGCCGGCCCTGAAGGGTGGCAAAGACCTTTGTGCCGTCATCGGAAAGAACGGCGCCTTTGCCGCAGCGGAGAACGGCCCTGCTCTTGGCCCGGGCGGGGATGGCTTCGTTGAACACGTCCCTGCCTGCACATTCGGCGGGAATCGGCACCTTCTCGGCCAGGAGATCCCCTTCCTTCACCTGAGGAACGGGGCCCCGGTCCTTGAAGTCGATTTGGTCTTCTTCCCCCAGCTTCCCGATGTGCAGAGGGTCTGTATCAAAATAGTATTTGATTTCCTGCCTCTCAGGCGATTCAGGAGGGGTCCCCTCCGCGATCTTGAAAGGCATCCGATCCTCAGGGGTTATTTTCAGATAGTCCTGAATCAGGGCGTCATCAACGATGCCGAAGACGATGCCCATTGATGCAAGAAAGGCCTTGAGATCATGAGGAGTAACGGAAGAGGATTCCTCCCCCTTGGGGACCAGGGTGGCGGTCAACTTGTCTTCTGAGATACGCAGATCGAAGCCGATTTCCATTTTATCGGTCCCTTCCGCGGGCTGCCCTTCCGCCTCGTCCTCCCCGTCTTTCGATGCGGCCGTTTGAAGCCTCTCCTGCCTGGAGAGAATCGCATCACGCTGCTGAGGAGTCAGGATCTTATTCCTGACCAGGATTTCCCCAATGGGGATCACGGCCTTTTCTTCCTTAAAGATCTTGTTCTGCTCACACAGGGCTTCTTCGATATCATCCCGGGTGGCCAGCTTGTTTTTGACGGCCACTGCGCCGAATACACGGTCCGATTGCCTCGCCTTTGACAATGATTGAAGGGATACCAGAAAACGGAGCTGGTTTTGGTCGATGACGCCTTGAAGAACAAGAACCTTGCCCAGGGGCAGATGTTGCCCTTCGCTTTTTTTTTGTTCCTGGAGGCCGATCGCCTTTTTGATCTGCTCTTTTGTCGCGAGCTTGTAACGTATGGCAAGATTGCCTATCAGTATACTGTGATCGTCCGTCGAGATCTTCTGGGCGTCTCCGGCCGTTTCCGTGGAGGGCGGGGCCGCGTCGTCTTGAGGTTGTGTGGCGGTGAACACCAGCTTAAAGACCCTGCCGCACTTTTTGCAGGAAAGACTTCGGCCCTGAAAGGCCTCTGGAACACGGTACCGGAAGAGGCAGGAAGGACACTCAACAATTTGATGTCTGGTATCAGTCATATGCACCTCGACTGCGCGATAAGACTCTAAATACAGAAATAATCATATAAAATAAAAACATCTTTTTGTATAGGGAATTGTCCTGCAAAACCTGTTTGCCGAGGGGTCGTTCATGGCGCCCTGTTTGGGAAGGTCTTTTCTTTTGACTCCGTTTAATCTCTATGCTAAGGAATCCACACTAGGGATATTCTACACATCGGAGGTCCATCATGTTTGAGATTCTGAAGCGTCAGGAAATGGCAGATGGGACTGTGGTCATGAACGAGTTGAGTGCGCCGTTGATCGCCCAAAAGGCAAAGCCGGGTCAGTTCGTCATCTTGAAGGCCAACGAGATGGGAGAACGCATTCCGCTGACTATGGCCGATACGGACCCCAAGAAGGGCACAGTCACAATCATCTATCAGGTTGTCGGGAAATCCACAGCTCTGTTCAAATCCCTGCAGGTGGGGGATAAATTCCAGGATGTGATCGGCCCGCTGGGCAAACCTACGGACCTGGAAAAGGTAGGGACCGTGGTCTGCGTGGGGGGGGGGACAGGGGTTGCCGTTCTTCATCCTATTACCCGGGGATTGAAGGCATTGGACAATCATGTCATTGCCATCATCGGTGCCAGGAGCAAGGATCTCCTCATCATGGAAGACAAGATGAAGGCGGCATCCCATGAACTGCGTGTCTGTACGGACGATGGTTCCTATGGACACCATGGTTTCGTCACGGATGCCCTGAAGGAGGTTTTGGAGAAGGAAGACGTGAAACTCGTTGTAGGAATCGGCCCGGTTCCCATGATGAAATTTGTAGCCAAGATGACGGCGGAATACAAGGTAAAGACCCTTGTCAGCCTGAATGCGATCATGGTGGACGGAACCGGCATGTGCGGATGCTGTCGCGTCAGCGTGGGCGGGAAGACGCAGTTTGCCTGTGTGGATGGCCCCGAGTTTGACGGCCATCAAGTCGATTTCGAGGAACTGGCCCAGCGTCTGGACGCCTATAAAGCGGAAGAAAAGCGTGCTTATGAAAAATTTACGGCCGAGTGTCGGGTCGCCTAGGGTTCATACCGTGACATGCAGGTGAATTTCACTTCAAGAGTTCTCGCAGATTGAACCATCGAGGCATGCATTAGGTTATGATGGAGGATGCTATGGAGGAACAAGCGGTAAAAAAAGAAAAGGTTTCTCGGCAGCCCATGCCGGAGCAGAAGCCTGAGGTCAGAAAAAGAAATTTTGCAGAGGTTCCCATCGGATATACTCCAGATCTGGCCATGAAAGAGGCCGAAAGATGTCTTCAGTGTAAGAAACCCTCATGTATGGAGGGCTGCCCCGTCTCTGTGGATATTCCCGCATTTATCAAACTCATCAAAGAGGGTGAATTCACGAAATCAATCCGCAAGATCTGGGAAAGAAACGCCCTTCCAGCAGTATGCGGCAGGGTATGCCCCCAGGAAATTCAATGCGAAGGAAAATGTGTCCTCGGCAAAAAGGGGGAGCCTGTGGCCATCGGCAATCTCGAACGGTTCGTCGCTGATTGGGAGAGGGAAAACGGCAAAGGGGATCTCCCGCCGAAGGCCAAACCCACGGGAAAAAGGGTGGCGGTGGTGGGCTCCGGTCCTTCCGGCCTGACGGTCGCCGGTGACTTGATCCTCAAGGGCCACGATGTCACGATATATGAGGCCTTTCACAAACCCGGAGGCGTTCTGGTCTACGGGATTCCGGAATTTAGGCTCCCGAAGGAGATCGTGTTTTCCGAAGTGAATTTCCTCGAGAGGTTGGGGGGCAAGGTGGAATGCAATGTGGTCGTGGGCCGGACCGTCTCTCTGGATGAACTCTTTGAGCAGGGATATGATGCGATCTATATCGGTGTAGGAGCCGGTCTTCCCACTTTCCTGAACATTCCGGGTGAAAATCTTATCGGCATTTACTCGGCCAATGAATACCTCACCCGGGCCAATCTCATGAAGGCCTACCTGTTCCCTGAATATGATACGCCCATAGCCCTTGGCAAGAATGTGGTGGTTCTGGGTGCCGGAAACGTGGCCATGGATTCCGCAAGAACGGCAATGCGGCTGGGGGCCGATAAGGTTCGCATCGTATATCGTCGCTCCAGGGAGGAAATGCCGGCCAGGTCCGCGGAGATCCACCACGCTGAGGAAGAGGGTATCGAATTTTTTCTCCTGACCGCACCGACCAAATTTGCAGGCAATGGCCAGGGGCATGTGGTCGGCATGGAATGCCTCAAGATGGAACTGGGCGAACCCGATGAATCCGGTCGACGCCGACCCGTTCCCATCAAAGGCTCCGAATTTATGATGGATTGTGATCTGGCGGTCATTTCCGTGGGGGCCGGGGCCAATCCCCTCCTGACACAGTCCACACCTGATCTGAAACTCAACAAGTGGGGATACATCATAGCCGACCCGGAAACCGGCAAGACCAGTAAGAAAGGTGTATGGGCTGGCGGCGACATCGTCACGGGTATGGCCACGGTTATCCTGGCTGCTGGGGCGGGCAGAATGGCCTCCGACTCGATTCACCAGTACCTGACCTGGGGATGGTAAACCCTCGGGCCTTGGGGCAGGGGCGTTCAGCCAAGTCCCTGTAAGGATAAAGACATTTCGAGGGGGAGAATCCACTTCTCCCTCCTCCTATTCCGGGACGTGTTGACCTTCGAACCCTGTCAAGGTTGGGTCTTAACGGTCCGCCGGGGACAAGGGCGCAGGGGGATCTTCAAGGAATGAAGATCTTTTCCCTGTAATATCGGAGTTCATTGATGGATTCCATGATATCCTTCATCGCCAGATGGGCCTTTTCCTTTTTGTAGGGCGGGAGCGAAGGATACCAGCACCCCACGAGTTCCTTGACCGAGCTCACGTCGATATTTCGGTAGTGCAGGAATGCCTGGAGTCTGGGCATATGCCAGAGCAGAAAACGGCGATCCTGCCAGACCGAATTACCACACAGGGGGGATTCTCCACTTTTGCAGTGGGCGGAGAGAAACTTCAGCGTTTCTTCTTCCGCCTGACCGCAACCTACGGTGGAGGATTTGACCCGTTCCAAGAGGCCTGATTCCCGATGATGTGTCCTGCTCCAGTCCTCCATTCCAAGGAGGGCCTCTTCCGGGTAGTGGATGGCGATATTCGGCCCCTCGGCGATGATGGCCAGGTTTTCATCTGTCACGAGTGATGCAATCTCCAGTATGACCTGCATCTTGGGGTCAAGGCCGCTCATCTCCAGGTCTATCCAGATCAAATGTCGGTTCATGCCGGTCCCCTTTAAAGGCGTGCGATGGGAAAGCGGTTGATTTTCATTGAGGTATAGGTGAAATGCCCAATCATGTCAAAGGAAAAGGCGCTCAATGGGATTAGGAGGGTGGCCGATCGGAGAGCCGGGGGCTGGATACGGGAATAGATCTATCCACGGAAAAGCCGTTCTCTCGAGGAATACCCGGGAATTTGACAATTCGCTTGACGCGGGCGAAAGATTTCATTCAATCCTCCTTAAAAAATCGACTGCGCAGAAGGGCCGAAAACAATGAAAGTGATGGTGAACGTATGATCAGCCGATACACCCGTCCTGAAATGGGGCGCATATGGGAAGAACAAAACAAATATGCCAAGTGGCTCCAGGTGGAAATCGCCGCCTGCGAGGCCATGGCGGAAGAGGGCGTGATTCCCTCGGAAGCGGTTGATAACATCAAGCGGAAGGCCGACTTTTCCGTGGAACGGATCCTGGAAATAGAGGAAGAGACAAAACATGATGTAATCGCCTTTCTGACAAACGTGGCGGAATATGTGGGGCCCGATTCCCGTTTCATTCATCTGGGGCTGACCTCGTCGGATATCCTGGACACCAGCTTCGCCCTTCTCCTGAAGGATGCCATGCTTTTGATCATTGACGATCTCAAGGAATTTATGGAGATTGTAAAGGACCGTGCCCTGGAGCACAAATACACCGTGATGATCGGTCGTTCGCACGGCATTCATGCGGAACCTATCACCTTCGGTCTCAAGCTGGCGGTCTGGTATACGGAACTCAAAAGGAATTGGAAGAGGCTCGAGGATGCCCTTGATGTGATCAGCTTTGGGAAAATTTCAGGGGCCGTGGGGACCTTTGCCAATATATCCCCGAAGATTGAAGCGCGGGTCTGTGGAAAGCTCGGTTTGAAACCTGCAGAGGTCTCGACCCAGATCCTCCAGCGGGACCGTCACGCCCAATATTTTACAGCCCTGGCGATCCTGGCGGGTACCCTGGAAAGGATTGCCATTGAGATTCGACACCTTCAGAGAACGGAAGTCCTGGAGGCGGAAGAGGCCTTCGAAAAGGGGCAGAAGGGTTCTTCAGCCATGCCCCACAAGAAAAATCCTGTAGGGTCCGAAAACATCACGGGCCTTGCACGCCTCGTTCGATCCAATTCCCTGGCCGCCATGGAAAGCATGGCCCTCTGGCACGAAAGAGACATCAGCCATTCCTCCGTGGAGAGGGTGATCGGCCCTGACAGCACCATTCTCATCGATTTCATGCTCAAGCGCCTCTCTCGGATCATTCGAGGTCTGGTGGTTTATCCCGATCGGATGACCGAAAATCTAAACAGACTGAAAGGCCTGACTTTTTCCCAGCAGGTGCTCATGAAATTGGCCGGCCTCGGAATGAAACGGCAGGAGGCCTACGAGATGGTCCAGAGGAATGCCATGAAGGTGTGGGAGACCGGAAAAGAATTTAAATCCCTCCTGCTCGAGGATCAGGACCTTTGCAGGCACCTGACCGAAGAGGACATAGACGAGATTTTCAGCCTCGAATATCACCTTAAACATATAGAGGAAATTTTCACGCGTGTTTTTGCCTGAAAAGGGGCGCTTCGAGGATCAACCCAGGGCCCTAAGGTCCGACAATATCGACACGGACCACATCGTTCCATGGGTCGGCTTTGGTGATTTTGAGGCGGAGATGTTGTCCTTCCTGATAGTCCTGACCGGTTGCCCGTTTTATTTCCACAACAAACTGAAAGTCCGGTAAAAGAAGACGGAATCTACTTTTCATCACATCCAGTACGGTGGCCTGGAAGGTCTCACCCATATGCTGGAGGAAATATTTCTGAATCCAGTAGCGATCTCTGTTTCTCCTGACTATTCCGAGATCCTTCAGCACGGTACCGAGATGTATTCGGATTTTTTCCAAATCGTCCAAATCGTAAAGGGGCGCCTTCCCCATAAGGAAATTGCGAATCTGACGTTGAACCACAAGGTCGGCATATCTCCTGATAGGAGAACTCACGGTGGTATAGGCGTCGAGGCCGAGGCCGGCGTGGGGTTTGGGGTTCGTGTCAACGGCCAGGCGGCCGAGTTTGCGGCGTTGCTTGAATACGAAATGGACATAATTTGATTCATCAAGGGGCAATTTTTCACTTGGGGGGTCCTGGCTCCGGTACAGAATGGGTATCTCATGATCACGGCAGAATTTTGCCGCCAGCCAGTTATAGAGGATCATGAATTCGGCCACCATCATTCGCCCCGGGGTGGCCTGGTCCACCAGGGCCAGGTTGATCCGGGAATCGGGATCGATCTGGATGGAAATCTCAGGCAGAGAAAGAATCATGGCCCCCGAGTCGATGCGTCGCTGATGAAGAAGCCGACCGATACGGTAAAGGGTGTTGAGCCCCTCATCTTCCCGGTAAGCGTCATCCACCCCTTCATAATCCAGTCGTTGCCTCACCCGGATCAGGCTCGGCGTAAACCTGAAATCGAGGAGGTCCCCTTGCCTGTCAAATCGACAGAGCAGTGACAGTGCCCCTCTGTCGCAGTCCTGCTTCAGGCTGAGGGTGTCCTGCGAGAGTTCCGGAGGGAGCATGGGGACCTGGATACAGGGCAGGTACAGGGAAGCCCCTCTCTGCAGCGCCTCCCTGTCTATCGGACTGTCCAGGGAAACGGCATCGGCCACATCTGCGATATGAATGCCGACATGAATCCCGTCTTTCCGTATCTCCACATTCAGGGCATCATCAAAATCTCTCGTCAGGGGGCCGTCTATCGTGAAAATATTGCAATATCGAAGGTCCTCGCGCTCTCTTTTCTCGACACCCCGGCTGATCAATTGACGGCAGTCATGGAGAATCTCCAGGGGGAATTCCTTTCGGATATCGTAACGAATAAGATCGAGATTTTCGTCCTCATCCCAAAATCCGAGTCTGATGAGGATGTTTCTCGCCTCCCCTATATCGTCGATGCCCGCCCGGGAGAGGATTTCTTTTCCATCCTTATAATGAGCAGAGTCCTTCCCGTAGACCGACAGCTCCACGAGCATGCGGATAACCTCCTCTTTACAGGAGGGTTCCGGGGACTCCTTTGCCTCAAGGATTGCGGAGAGCCATTTGCCGCCCTCGTTCAAAAGCTCCTCCCTGGCCTGCTCTTTGTCCCTCTGTTTCAGGATCTGTTCAATCTTTTCTTGGGAATTGGAGAGAAACTGGGTGTCCTTCATCTTGAAGTAGAGTTTATCTTCAAAGAGGGACCTGACGAGGGCGGACACGTGGTCGTCTGTGAGGGGCTCACCAAAGTAGAGTTCGGCAAGGTACTTGCCGTCGAAATACTCGTCTTCTTCCCTCATCAGTTCCCAGAGTTCCGGGATTTCCACTTGGTCCTTGAGCTTTTTCCGTTTGTCGTCGGTCTCTCGGAGCTTGCTCAGCAGTTCCTGTCTGGACAGGTTGGTGTCAAGGTGTCCCTGGGAAACGAGCAAGGCCCTCTTCGGGGCGAGATTGACCTCCCGGTTGGTATGGGTCAGGAGGTGCAGCCTGTTTCCCCTGTCCTGAAGACAGAGGGAACAGATGAGACTGCCCTGATCGATGTATTCTATGATTTTGCCCTCGTACATAACTGTGGGTTGTATCCTTATTTCGTAGTCCCAAAGGGCACGATTTATTTCTTCCCTTTGATCGGGTTTCGAGAACCCCTGTAATGAGTCAAAAGCCCACCCGATCGTGCAGAAGGCGGCGACAATGAAGGCGCAGCAGTCAAATGCCGGGTAAATGATCATTGGGGTAGCGTCCCCCACGGCTCGTCAAACTGGTGCGGTGATGTGCAAGGAGGCCGTTTTTGGATGGGGCGAAGCCGACAGCCAGCAAATAACTAACAGGAGACAGGGGTGATGTCAACCGAACTTCGTCTTCAATAGTCTTGACTTATCCGGTCCTCTCCAGTAGTTTTGCCTCATCAATTCGATTTTTTAAGCATTCTTTGGGGTTGTTATGGGGTGCCCGGATTGCTCTCCGAAACCCTCTTTTATCTTCTCCCCGGACCTCGAAACATTGCCTGCGGCCATGGTTTTGGGTCTGTAGATCAACAGGCCATGCGCCGTTTTCATGGAGATCTTTCATAAGAAATGTGGTGTCAACGAAGGGTAAAAAGCCCGGACCGGCGACCAGGTGAAGGGGTCTTTTCCATGCATGGGGCCATGTCCCTGGTTTTTTTGGCCTTTGTTTTTTTCCAGTACCCCGTCCCGGCGAAGGCCCTGGACAAAGGCGCTTCTGTCACCCCGAGGGAAGCCGGTGGGAATCAGGGCTCGGGGGCGACCCCGGGGACATGGTTTGTCTCTTTTTACAGGAAGCATATTTCCCCGGTGGACGGTGATCGTTGCCCGAGTATTCCATCGTGCGCCTCATACTGCAACGGGGCCATAAAAAAGCACGGTTTTTTGATCGGATGGATCATGACCGTAGATCGTCTCATTCACGAGGGCAAGGCGGAGACCGCCGTGTCCCCGACCGTATTGTCGGAGGGGAAATGGAAGATATACGATCCCGTGGAAAACAACGATTTCTGGTGGCATCGGGACAGGAGGGAGGGCCATGAATAGATGCCTGTGGTTCTGTGCCTGCACAATGGCGATTTTTCTTCTGGAGCAAAATGGTCCCGGGGCGGCCCAGATCACCATCGAAAGTGAGGAGCAATTTGCCTATGCCTGCACGCTTATGGAAAGGGAGGCGTATGATCGGGCCGTCGATGAATTTGAGCGTTTTACTTATTTCTTCGCGGATGATGAAAAGGTCCCGGAGGCCCGATATATGATGGGCCTTTGCCGTTTCAGGGCAGGACAATATGAGGCGGCCAGAGAGATCTGCCTCGATCTGCAGCGTGACTTCCCCACGAGCCCGATCGGAGGAAAGGCCTTGATTCTGATGGGTGAGACCTATTATGCCCAGGGGGCATTTGCCGAAGCTGACCGTTATTTCAAAATGGTTGTTGAAAGGTTTCCTGGGTTGGAAATCAAGAACGGTGCTCTGTACAGGCTGGGATGGAGCCGGATGCAGCGGGATCAGTGGTGCGAGGCATCGGAGACCTTTAAGGAGGTCAGTCCGGAAAGCCCGCTTTTTACCAGCGCAAAGCGATTATCTGAAGAGAGCCGGCTGGGGGAAGAACTGCCCTATAAGGTTCCGGCTGCCGCGGGTGTGATGGCGGGAGTCCTTCCCGGTCTCGGCCATGCCTATTGCGAACGATACAAAGACGGGCTGGTGGCCCTTCTTCTCAATGGCCTGTTTATATGGGCAGCCTACGAATCCTTTGAACAAGATCAAGAAGTCCTTGGCGGCATACTGACCTTCCTGGAGCTGGGGTGGTATACCGGTAACATCTACAGCGCCGTCAATTGCGCTCACAAGCACAATCGGGCCGTTCGGAACAAATACAGACAGAGTCTCCTGGATCGCTTCGACCTCTCGCTTTTTTCGATGGGAGGCAGGGATCTGGGACTGGCCCTGCGGCTGGAGTTTTGATGTTCATCCATCCTGCCCCTGTCGAGCAGGTCCTCTTTCAGGCATAAATGGGCCTTTTATATCATGGCAAAAGGCAACAAGACAATTCTGGTCTGTCAGAACTGCGGGTACCAAACACCCAAGTGGATGGGGCGATGCCCGGATTGCGGGCAATGGAATTCACTCGTGGAGGAGATTTCCGAACCCTTGACCAGAAGGGTCATGTCTTCTCCCGGAGCCCTGCCCCAGAATATCAACGCCATCTCCCTTGACCCGGAGCTCAGACTGCAGACCGGCATCGTCGAGTTTGATCGGACCTTGGGGGGTGGCCTGGTACCCGGTTCCCTGGTTTTGGTCGGAGGAGATCCCGGGATCGGAAAATCGACCCTCATAATGCAGGCCGTAAGCCGGCTTGCAGGACAGGGACTGAAGTCCCTCTATCTTTCCGGAGAAGAATCCTCCCAGCAACTCAAGCTGCGTGCAGAACGCCTGTCCATTGATTCGGAAGACCTCTATGTGTTGACGGAGACCTGCCTTGAATCCCTTATGGATAGGATAGATCAACTGGAACCTGATCTTCTCGTGGTGGATTCGATTCAGACCCTGTATACGGAGGCCCTTTCTTCGGCTCCGGGCAGTGTGGGCCAGGTGAGGGAAGTCACCTCCCGGCTTTTGAATCGGGCCAAAAACACAGGTACCCCGATCTTTCTCATCGGCCATGTGACCAAAGACGGCGCCATTGCCGGACCCAAGGTCCTGGAGCACCTGGTTGACACGGTGCTGTACTTCGAAGGCGACGGGTCCCATGCCTTCAGGATCCTTCGCGCGGTCAAGAACCGTTACGGTTCCACGAACGAAATCGGTGTCTTTGAAATGAATGATAAGGGCCTCAGTGAGGTAGGGAATCCCTCCCGTATCTTCCTTGAAGAGAGGCCGGAAGGGGCTTCCGGTTCAGTTGTCATTCCCTGTCTCGAGGGGACCAGGCCCGTGCTTCTGGAAATTCAAGCCCTGGTAGGACCCAGTCCCCTCGGCATGCCCCGGCGCACGGCCATCGGTGTGGATCACAATCGCATATCTCTTCTGGTGGCGGTACTGGGAAAAAGAATGGGCCTGGAGATGGGGGACCAGGACATCTTTGTAAATGTGGCCGGAGGCGTCAAGGTGGACGAACCTGCTGCGGATCTTGGGATTGTATCCGCCATGATCTCAAGTTTTATCGACAGACCTGTGGATAAGGGGATGGTCCTTTTCGGCGAAGTGGGTCTTGCGGGAGAAATACGAGGGGTCAGCCAGCCGGCCCTGAGGATCAATGAGGCGAGAAAACTCGGGTTCACCAAATGCATTCTTTCACGAAGCAATATGGAAGGAGTGGGCAGAGATATGGATATGGAGCTCGTCGGACTCGATTCCATCAACGGCTTGATGGATGCCCTGTTTTGATTATCCCATGGGGGAGTGTTCAGGAAATCCTTTCTTCTTGGGCCTCAAACTGAAATCCTGTCTGCAGGTCCCTCCCTCCGATAATTGGATACCGACCTCCAGTTTTTTGTACCCCTTTGCCGTGGCCTTCACCCTCCATGATCCTTCCGCGAGATTGACAAATTCATAGTAACCGGATGCGTTCGATTGTGACACCCTTTTCTCTTCGCCCCGGCACTTCACTTCAGCATGTCTGAGGGGTTTCCCGGTCGATTCATCGGATACAACGCCATAGACGGCCCGGAGGCCGGGGGAACGGCCTCCCTCCAGGGAATCGGCGTCAACCCCATTGGATAGCTCGGGATGAGGATCCTCGGCCTGGTACATCTTTGTCTGCCCCTCAAAAATGACCCCTTCGTCAATCACCACAGCGGGGGCCAGGATGTTTCCAAAGACCTTTCCGGGTACGCGGATTTCCACCCGCCGATCCGCAGTGATATTGCCGTGGACCTCACCCCGGATGACGACACTGGAGACATGCATATCGGCCTCTATCATGCCCTCTTTGCCGACAAGCACGTCTCCCTTCGTCCTGATCTCTCCCTTGAAATGACCGTCAATGCTCATGCCCCCCCGGGAGGCCAGCGTGCCCTCAAAGGCCGTGCCTTTACCCAGGAAAGTGACCGCGTCTTCGTTTTTTTTCATGGGCTCAGCCCCTGCTCCCGCACTTTTCCTGAAAGGTCAACCCGTCCCTCAATCCCGCCATGTGACCAATTCAGACAAAGGCGCCCTCTCGGATCTCGACCTGTTGAGGGGGGCGTCGGGGTTTGGGTATCCGACGGCGACACCGATAACAACCTGCTTGTCCTCGGAGAGATTCAATTCCTCCTTGATTTCCTCACCAAATGCCGTGATCAGGCCTATGGGGCAGGTCCCCAGACCCAGGCCATGGGCGGCGAGGACGAGATAGCCGACAATGATCCCGAGATCGGTCAGCCGGGCGTTTGAAAAGACCTGGTCAATTGAAACGATAACGGCTGTCGGGGCCCCGTAGAAATTACAGCTTCCTTCATTGATAAAATCCTGAAAGTCGGTCTCAGGTGGAAGGTATGGAAGCATACTGTTGAGGAGTCCTCTCTGGCGTTCTACGAAATACTCGGGAAGGGGTCTCTTGGCTCCCGGCGCGCAGGAGATGTTACGCTCCCTCATCCTCTTGACCAGAAGCCTGCTGAGTCGCTTCTTTTCCTCTCCCGACACCACGGTGAGTTCCCAGGGTTGAATGTTGATGGCTGAGGGTGCCTCGGCCGCAAGATCGAGGAGTTTTTCCAGGATCTCCCTTTCAACAGCCCTGTCCAGAAAGGACCTCGTACTTCTTCGTCCTTTAATGGTTTCAAAAAGTTCCATCATGCGATATCCTCTTTTGGCCGTGAATTCATGGTATTGTAAAGTGAAACAGGAATTTTATCAATTCTTTATTGACCGGAGTCCTTGCCAAACAAACCGGATTGGATTAAGAAGGATGGACTTCAGCGGGGGATAATTTCTGCATGTAGATTCGCAGGGGGCTTTCGTCGCCGGTTGATCGAGGCAATATCTCTGTGCGGAAAGGTCTTGTCATCTTTTCAGGAGCCCCATCAGGGGTGTTCAAATAGAAAGGAGTATCAATGGTCAAGGTGACCTGTCTGGGAGGCGCCGGGTCAGTCACCGGTTCCTGTTATTTGGTTGAAAGTTCACATGGAAAAAGGGTTCTGGTTGACTGCGGATTATTCCAGGGCGGAAGACAGATGGAAGCCAGAAACTGGGAGGACTGGGCCTTTGATCCCAAGACCATTCAGGCCTTGTTTCTGACCCACGCCCATATTGACCACAGCGGGAAGATCCCCAAACTGGTGAAAGACGGCTTTAGGGGAAAGATCATTACGTCGCCTCCTACCGCGGAACTCTGTTCCATCATGCTCCTGGATGCAGCCCATATCCAGGAGATGGATGCGGAGTGGCAGAACCGAAAGAACAAACGACAAGCCAAAGGGACTATTGAGCCCCTTTACACGACACCGGATGCCGAGGCCAGTCTAAGATACCTTTTCCCCATAGAAAGAGACCAGACCATCGAGATTGAACCAGGCATAAAGGCCAGACTCAGGAATGCAGGGCACATCCTGGGGTCGTCCATATTGGAGCTCTGGGTTGAAGAGGACGGCGGGGCGATCAAGGTCGTCTTTTCCGGCGATATCGGGAAAAAGGATCAATTGATCTTGAGGGATCCCCAGGAGATATTCGATGCTGATTATCTTTTCATTGAATCCACCTACGGAGACCGGCTGCATCGTTCGACCGAAGACAGCAAACGGGAACTCCTCGAGGCCATTGAATACAGTGTTTCCCGAGATGAAAAGATCATGATCCCCGCCTTTGCCGTGGAGAGGACCCAGGAAATCCTCTACATCCTGGGAGAGTTCCAACGCGATGGTCTCCTGCCGGATATCCCCGTCTACCTGGACAGCCCACTGGCCATCAAGGCCACGGAGATCTTCAGAAGGAACAAAAGGTATTACGATGAAGAAGCCATGGCCATTGTGGACCAGGGCTTCGATCCCTTTGACATGCCGAATCTCCGTTTCACGACAGAGACCAAGGAATCCATGGCCATCAATGAAAGTCCCGGTTCTGCTATCGTGATTGCCGGGAGCGGAATGTGCACTGCAGGACGCATCAAACACCACCTCAAGCACAATTTGTGGCGTGAAGGGGCGAGTCTTGTGATCGTCGGATTCCAGGCACAGGGGACGACCGGTCGCAAAATCGTAGACGGGGCAAAGCAGGTCAAGATCTTCCGGGAAAACGTGACCGTCCGGGCCAGGGTTTTCACCATAGGAGGATTCTCCGCCCATGCCGACCAAAAGGACATTCTTGAATGGACCGGTCACTTTGAGAGCAAGCCCCATGTGTTTGTGATCCATGGCGAACCGAAGGCCAGTGAGACACTGGCACATTTGATCGAAAGGGACCTCGGCCTTTCAACGCACGTGCCCAGGTGGAAAGAGAGATTGATCCTTAAGCCCAAGGAGGTGTCCTATGAAAGGCCTGCCGTGGAGGAACTCCCGGACTATGGAAATTTGGTGTTGAATGCCATCATCGATATTGAGAAGGAACTCGATCAACTCAAGAGGGAAATGAAGACGGAGGCCATGCAAGATAAGATCGGGGAAGACGATCTCGACCGGCTCAAATATATCCAGGAAGAGTTCCAGGCCATGTTTAAGGAATACCGATCGAAGAGATGATACGACACCAGAAACGTGGGGATCATCGCCCTTTTCCATGTGGAATGTCTTGCTCCGGGCAGGGGCCGGGGTGTCCCCTCTGCCGCGCTCCCTCCACCATCCATGGCTCCCCGATCGCTGTGGGAGTTTGAGCCTTCGACTGCCCTGAGCCAGGTCCAACATACACCCGCTCCGAAAAAATTCCGGCCCCTGCTTTCCGCTGCGTTTTGGTGGAAAACTGAAGGCGAAAAGGCCTGAATTCATCAACTGAAAGACAACTCAATTCTGACCTTCCTCATCTTGCATGTAGGAGCGCTTTTTCAGGAACTGACGGATAAAGGCGCATACAACCAAAAGGCCCCCCAGGAAGAAGATGATTTCATAGAGATGATTGGCAAGGAATGTGAACCAGGTCAATCTCGCGGCCAGGTGATGTTTCCACGCCTCCTGCAATTCATCAAGGGAGACGGAAAGACCAATTTGAAGAGCCTCTTCGATCTCATGATCCTGTAAATTTCTGAGCAGCGCCACCAGACCTTCGCTCCCGTATCGGTCAACAAGATAATCCACGATGCTCCTGCTCTCCTGATAGGCCAGGGAAAGGGATTTTCTGTCCCCCGGGAATGTCCTGGTCAAATCCCTTAAGTCCATCAGATTACCGGCAAGAACGGCCGCATCGAGGAGAGATCCCTTCTGTTCCATCAGGAATTCACCGATCCCCCCGCTCACCCACTGCGCGACACCTTCATCAAGCCACTTTGGCAGCCGATCCCCCTGAATGTGATGGTGCAGGAGTAGATGGCATAATTCGTGTCTCAGGGTCACCTCAATACTGAAGGGATCTTTGACCATTCTTGAGTAGTCTATGACCATCAAATTCCGGCGAGGGACGGCGAAGGCGACCACAAATTCACTGCGAGCGGCCCTTTGGAATTGTTCCCTTTCATTTGTCAGAAGGATGGTCGGCCTGAAGGTGGTTTCCCACCCAAGAGTCTTTTTTAGATGCGCCGTGACAGACGGATAGATCCTGATTACTTCTGCTGCGGCGGATTGGAGAGGGACATCGAAGAGGACAACGACGTCGTCATGGGCGAATCGCCCTGTGGTATTCCCGAGAAGAGGTCGGTCGGGCAAAAGGAGCAGGATCATAAAAAGACACAGGACCGCAGGTTTGATCCATATATTTTTGATCATTTGCTCTATGAAAAAACCCTCACCAGGGCATCTAGCCTGATGGGGGCCTTGGAAGGATTCTTTTGGGGCTTTTATTTGACCGTTTCTTTTAGTGCCCTGCCGGGGACGAACTTGGGAACTTTTTTTGCTTTGATCTTGATCTCTTCTCCCGTCTGGGGATTTCTACCCTTTCTGGCTTTTCTCTTTTCCACCTTAAATGTGCCGAATCCCACGAGTGTGACAGTGTCTTTCTTTTTCAACGCCTTGGTGATGCTTGAGAACACCGTGTCTACCGCCGCTTGGGCTTCCTTCTTGGTTTTCACCACCTTGGCAACCTCGTTGACCAGATCGCCCTTGTTCATAAGTCCTCCTTTTCGTTAAGATGGTTGAGGGAATAAAAGAAATTTCCAGGAACAATAATCGATTCAAATTAAAATTTCAACTATAAAATAGGGATGAATTCCTTTTTAAAGGCTAATTTCCGAATTTTTGCCCCCTAATGACCGTTTTTTAGCATAAATTGCATTTATTCAGCCCCTCTGTTTTACCAAAGGAAATATTTCTATTGTGATTGGACTGTTCATCGAAATTATTTGTCAGTTTACCCAAGTCCTGATAATTTGACAGGTAAGATGCGCGGCAGTGCGGGATGACAATTCGAGATAGGGGGATGCCACGATCCGAAGCACCGTGGGCAGCGAGATGGAACAGACGGGGAAAAGGCGAGTCCATGCATGACATGTCGGCACGACATAAAAGGGAAAGGCTGATTGAACGGCTGGAGGCGATGGATTCTTTGTTGATAGCCTTCTCGGGTGGTGTCGACAGTACATTCCTTCTCGCCTTGGCACATCAGGTCCTGAAAGACAGGGTACTGGCGGTCACGGCCGTATCCCCTGTTCATCCTCTGAGAGAGAGGATGGAAGCCATCGCCTTTGTCAGAGAGAGAAAGATCGGGCATATCCTTGTCGAAACGGAAGAGATGAGAATGGCCCAATTTTTGGCCAATCGCCCGGACAGGTGCTACTGGTGCAAGAAGGCTCTGTTTCAAAAACTGTTGATCATTGCGGAAGAAAAGGGCCTCAAGCAGGTGGTCCACGGCGCAAATTTTGATGATCTCGACGATTACAGGCCCGGATCCAGGGCGGCGGAAGAAAGCGGCATCGCGGCACCCCTCCTGGAGGTCTGCATGACCAAGGAAGACATCCGTCACCTTTCAAGAGAGATGTCCCTCCCTACTTGGGATAAGCCGCCTTCGGCCTGCCTTGCCTCAAGGATCCCTTATGGTGAGCCGGTCACAGATCAAAAGTTGGTTATGATCGAACGAGCGGAGGAATGTCTTTTGGACTTGGGTTTCAAGCAGTGCCGTGTGAGACATCACGGGGCCGTGGCCAGGTTGGAACTGGAAGGCAAGGAAGCACAAAGGGTCTTTGAGGTCGGATTGAGAAAAAGGATTATTGAAGGGTTTCGGGAAATCGGTTTCATCCACATCGCCGTTGATCTGGAGGGATATGTATCCGGAAGCATGAACCGCTGTTTACCTAAAAACTCAAAGCGATGAAATTGCTCTACATGGGATCAAAGGGGATCACGCGTGAATCACAGGATTGTATTGAAGGATGTCTATAAGGGCTATACCCTGGATCAAGACAAGATGCTTCCACCGGATGAGACCGTGAGACGTTTCAAGGAAAGGCTCAAGACCGTCCACCTCGACATCCTGGAGGGGACGGTCAGGATAGACAATGGAAGAATAGGCATTCCCGTTTATTTGAGCCTTTGTGGAAAAGACGCCGAAGTTGTCATAGGAACAAGAAAGCAGATGGGCAAGGGTGGAACGCCCCAGCAGGCCGAGGCGAGCGCCGTGATGGAACTGGCTGAGAGATTCAGTTTTTTCAGTTTTCGGAATAATCGGAGTAACTTTGTTGTCCAAACTTATCGGGATGTAAAGGAATACGCGCTTCCTTTTGAGGCCATCGCCCTTTCGGTGCATGACGATTCAGAGGACCTGGAAGCGGCGAAGAAGATATTTGCCGACACCCCGATGAAATGGACCTGGGGCTGCAGTTTGACAGAGGACAGGGAGGTTTTGATTCCTTTTGACTGGTTTTACACCATTAACGAATTTAACGGTCCATCGGCGGGGAACTGCGCCGAGGAAGCCATACTTCAGGGAATCTGTGAAGTCGTCGAAAGGCATGTTTCATCCCTTATCAGCCGTAACAGGTTAAAAACGGACGCTGTTTCCCCTGATTCGGCGACAGATTCCCTGGTCCTGGAGATGGTCCGAAAATATAGAGCGGTGGGCGTACGATTGTTCGTCTCGGACTTTTCACTCGATACCGGAATTCCCACCGTGGGCGTTCTTGCCTACGATCCCTCCACTTACCCGAAAGAAAGCGAAATCATCTGGACGGCCGGGACGGCTCCTGATCCCCAAAAGGCCCTGGGTCGGGCGCTTACGGAGGTCGCCCAACTTGCCGGCGACTTCACTGCGCGATCAAATTATGTGGCCAGTGGTCTCCCCAAGTTCAAATCCCTGGAGGAGGCCCGCTATGTCTTGAGCGCCGACAGAGAAAAAGACATCTTTTCCCTGCCGGATCTTTCTAACGACAACCTAAGGATTGAGATCGAAAATTGCCTTTCCGCCCTTTGGCGTTCAGGCCTGGAGGTCTTTCTGATTGATATCATGCACCCTGGACTCGAGATCCCGGCCTTTTACACCATCATACCCGGGGCCCATTTCAGAGAGAGGGCCGCAGCGACAAGTGTGGGTATGTTCACAGCAAAACTGATCGCCGAAAATCAGTTGCCGGAAAGAGCGGTTGCTGAATTGATGCGAATGCAGGATCTGATGCCTGGAAAATACTATCTCAAATTCTATTTGGGGGCATGTTTTCTTGGCATGAATGAGCCCAAAAGGGCGCTGGAATACCTGCATGCCGCCTTGGGCATGCATCCAATGGATCAGGATATCCCGAGCATCTACACGTATATGGCACTGTGTTTAAAAGAGGAGGAAAAATATAGAGAAGCCCTCAGTGTTCTCGAAAAGGCGGCGGTCTATGACAATGAGAGGACGGATGTCTACAACCTGATGGGATTCTGTTACTTCAAGTTAAAGGAACACGAAAAGGCCATTGAATGCTTCCAGAAGGTCATAGCACTGGACCCGGCTTCTGCTATTGATTACGCGAATATTGCCAGCAATTACAGAGACATGGGAGAAAATGGCAGGGCGATGACCTATTACCGGATTGCCCTGGAAATGGACCCTTCGATCGATTTTGCCCGGGAAAGCCTTGAAAGACTTGAGAATTAATCTCGTCAGCGGTTCAGTTGCCTACTGTTCTTCTTTGGGAGGGGGAAAAGGCAGAGGGCAGACGCGAAGATTGTCTTTGATCTTTCAGTCTGAACTTTTTATAGTACCGTATTGAGAAACCACTGCCCCTTATTGCGGAGGTACAAAAGAGGCATGTCTTTCCTATTCGTCGGGTCCACCGGGGATCGCGCCGGTCACAGCCTCGTCACGTGGGCCTTGGCCCGCGAACTCCTGAGGAAGCGGCTCAAGGTCGGTTTCTTAAAGCCCTTCGGGTCTCATCCGATTTATTTAAACGGGTTATGGATCGACCGCGACGCCTATCTCTTCAAAGAGGTGCTCGGTCTTGAGGAGACCTACGAACAGATCTGCCCCTTCATGTCCGGGGATGCGTCCTGGGAGCAGAAGGCTGTGGAGGAAATCCTGAGGGATTTAAAGGGGATCACGAGAAAGCTTGGAGAGGGGAAGGACGTTCTCCTGATCATGGGTTCCAGGCAGATTTTTTTTGACGATGCACCCTTCCCATTACCGGACGTCTCCCTTATTCCCGAGCTGAAGGCCGGTGTGGTTCTCGTCAACAGGCTACGAACGGTCTCCAAGTCCCTCTATTCCATTCTATCCCTGATATCTCTTCTCGGGGACAGCGTCAAGGGCATCATCCTTAATCGTGTTCCGCCTGAAATGGCCCAGGAGATCGAAACCAGGGTTATTCCAGCCCTTTCTCAGAAGGGTATCTCGGTGACGGCTGCCATTTCGGAGGATCCTTTCCTTTCCTACAGGAGCATTCGGGAAATCAGGGAGACCCTCAGAGGAGAGATCCTTTGTGGTGAGGAGTATATTGAGAATCCTGTGGGAGGTATGACGGTGGGTTCGGGGGATCTTACAGGGGGATTGAGGATCTTCAAAAGGGCCTACAATAAGATCGTCCTTCTCAGGGCCTCTCTGCCTGGAGAAGCGTTGGCAGGTCCGTCAAGGCCTCGTCCTGTTGCCGGAATCCTTTTGACCGGAGATCGCAGGCCTGCCCCCCAACTGTTACAGGCGGCCGAAGACGCCTCCCTCCCTTTGATAAGGACCCGGGAGGATACCTTTGCTTGCTTGGAACTTCTCGAACAGGCCACGCCCCCTCTTTCCCCCAAGGATGAAGCCAAGGTCCGTCACTTTTCAAGCCTGCTGAATCGAGACGGGGCCATCGAAAGGCTCATGGCATCCCTGGATATCCCTTGAGAAAAAACCATCAGCCCAAGGTGTCCGAGACAATGGCAAGGAGTTTGTCAGGAGAAATCGGCTTGGACAGGAAGAGATTGGCACCTGCATCAAGGCCCTGAACACGGTCTTCATCTCTGCTTTTGGCCGAGAGGAACACGACGGGGATCTCTTTAAGTCCCTCTTTCTCGCGGATTCTTCGGCAGAGCTCGAAACCGTCCATCTCCGGCATGATCACATCGAGCATAACCAGATCATATTTGTCATCGTCAAGTTTTTTGAGGGCCTCTGTTCCCCTTGAAACCGCATCGATTCTATAGCCTTCCGGTTTCAGCAACTCTTCGATGGCCATCAGGACCATTTCATCGTCATCTACAATCAGGATATGCTTTTCCATTAACTCACTCCTTTTCTTTGATCGGCAGAAAGACCTCGATTCTGGTCCCCAGACCGGGTGCGCTGTTGATCTCCATTCGGCCTTCGTGGGCCTCAATAATACCATAGCAGAGGGACAAACCCAAACCGGTGCCCTTTCCGACCGGTTTTGTGGTGAAGAACGGTTCAAGAATCTTGTTGAAGTTCTCATCGGGTATGCCCACTCCGGTGTCCTTTATGGAAACGACGACCCAACGCCCGGACTCATCTTCGCTGAGAAATGAAGATATGGTCAGTGCTTTGGGTCCTGAAATATCCTCCATGGCGTCCCTGGCATTGGAAATAAGATTGAGAAACACCTGTTCCAGTTGATTTGAATCACCGATAACCTTGGGAAGGCCCTCAGCAAGATTTCGTTCAATTGAAATGCCATGGTTGAGCAACTGTTGCCCGGTGATCATAAGGGCATTTTCAACAGGCTGGTTCATGTCAACGGCCTGAAACTCGGGAGTTACCTGCCTTGAAAACTCCCTGAGATGTTGGACGATCTTTTCTATTCGATTATTACATTTCTTGATGAGTTCAAGGCGCTCCCGTTCCTCGCATTCCGGTTTGAGATTCTTGAGTATCACGTGAAGGATGGTCTGGGAGGCCATGAGCGGATTGTTCAACTCATGGGCCACGCCGGCCACCAGTTCACCGAGTGCCCTCATCTTGGATGCCTCCACCATTCGGGCCTGCGCAGCCTTCAGTTTGGCCTCCAACTGTTTCTGTTCTGTGATGTCCTTAAAAATACCTGCTGTGCCGATCACACGGGCTTCCTCGTCCCGCACCAGAAAGAGGGAATTCAGTATCACCAAGACAGCCCCGTCTTTCCTCTTCACCTCCATCTCATAGTTTTCAGCCCTTTCACCCGCACGCAGGAAGGCCATCACCTCCCTGGCTTCCTCGATTCCTCTGACATAGACTGTGGAAATGTGTCTGCCCAGGATCTCCTCTCTCCGGTATTGTATCATGTCCTCCATCGCCCGATTGAGATAGGTGATCTTTCCCTTCATATCCGTGGTTACAATGCCATCAACAGAGCTTTCCATAATATTTTCAAGAAGTTCCTTCGTCTCTCGTAATTCTTTTTCGAGAATTTTCCGCTGGGTGAGATCACGAATGATTTCCAGAAAGCCCGTAGTCCTGCCGGACCGGTCTCTGATGGCGGTCACCGAGGTGTGTACGGGAAATCGTCTGCCCGCGTTTCCGACCCGTGTCATGTCCAGTTCACATAAGCCTATGGACCTGGTCTGTTTTGAAATCAGGGCAGGGACACCTTTGACCCGGTCTTCCGGGGTCATGGTTACATCGATACGCTCCTTGTTGACGACTTCCTCCTTCTTCCAGCCGAAGAGTCTCTCCGCACCATTATTGAATTCCATGATGTTTCCATGGAAGTCAAGGGCGATGATCGCGTATTCCGTGGCGCTGTCGAGGATGTTTTTCAGGAAATGGGAAAGATCGCGGTATTTCTCTCTGGATTCCTTGAGTTCCTGTGTCCGCGCCTCCACGATTTTTTCAAGGTTGGAGGTGTAGTGCTGGATCTGGCCGATCATTCTGTTAAAGGATGTCCCAAGGACCCCGATTTCATCCCCCCCACGGACCCTGACCCGTTGGGAAAGATCTCCTCCCACCATCTTTGTGGTCACCTCGGTGAGTTCCTGGATGGGTTTTGTCAACACCTTGGAGAGGGTGAAAGTCAGGAAAAAGACCAATACGAGACCCGCGAATACCGTTAAAGCTATAAATCGCTCGGTTCTGCTCAGGTCCCGATAGATTTCTTCCTCATAGGTACCGGCCGCAATAATCCAGTCCCAGGGCCTGAAATAGGTATACTGGGTTATCATTTGTCTGGGTGGACTCTCGCCCGGTTTTGGATCGACCGATCTGTAGCGGATGGCCTCCACTTGGCCTACGGAAAGGTGTATGGCATTGCTGATCATGGCGCGTATATAGTCAAAACCGTGGGCATCCCTTGACTCGATGATATTTTCACCCTCTCTTTCCGGGTGTATGATCAGAAGACCCTCACCGTCCATGATAGAGACATGCCCGGTATCACCCACCTTAATCCCCTCTATTTCCTTCTTCAGTGCGTCAGCGCTATGTTCCTTCACCCCTACGGAGAGGGCCCCGATCACGGATCCGTCGATTCCTTTGATAGGTTCATAGGCTGCTATGTACCAACCGTTTATCACATCGACTCGCCCGTTGTAGGGAGTTTCTGAAAGAATCGCCTGAACCACGGGGCTGTCAGCGGGGATATATGTCCCAATGGCCCGTCGTCCCTTGTGATCAGGGACATTGGTGGCGATGCGCAGGAAACGGTCGCCTTCAATACGCTGGAAAATGGTGCAGCGACTGCCAACGAGGGCCTCAACCTCATCGACCGGAGAAACTCCCATGGTCAGGATCGTACCGTCGCCCATCTTCCAGAGCGGAACGCTCACCGGCCATACTTCCCCTGTAAATTGGTCGATTGCATCGAAATGGATGGGGGTCTCCTCGACGATCTCGATGTGGTCGCCGTGGCGATGAAGGACATCTCGTGCCACATTGAGGTCAGAGAGCACCTTTATCTGGATCGCCTCTTGCTGGATCCTGCACATGGAATAGACATTCTTTACGAGATGTTCCAGATCTTGTTCCGATGCCCGTCTGATCGCCTTGCCGAAGCTGCCTATCGAAAGATAGGCGACGCAAAGAAGGGGAAACAAGACAAGGAAAAGCGTCACACTGACAAGTTTGGTGCGCATCCTCAAATTTCGAAACAGGGGTATGATCATTTCAAGCCCTTTTGTCGCTGCAATTCACCGGCCGGTTTTTGATGAGTTACCTGAACAACACGCTGTTTTTCTGCAACGTTCCAACCGGACACCGCTGATTTCCGGTATTCTTTTACGGAGAGAGGCCGGAAGACAGGCCTAATATGTGGGATCCGGGAAGGTGACCATGGCTCTCGGTTTCTCCACCATGCGATACATGGCAGGTGATTCCCAACCATCCCGGAGCAGGTCATCATCGATTTCTTGAAGAATTCCGTCATGGATGGCCCAGCTGCGGCCCCTTACCGTCTGTGCCTGCTCTCGATTCCGAAACGGTGTGCCGGCATCCATCTTCTCGTAGAGTGCGCCACCTGGCTGGAATTGTTCGTGAATGCGCTTCATTTGCTTATATCCGGTGCGGTATGCGAATCCGAGTCTTTCATAGGTGATGGCGTTGTGATAAAAAAGGGCCTCCAGCTCGATACTCTTGATTTCCAACATACGACAGAAAAAATCCATCACGTAAATGACTTGGCGGCTCAGGCCGAGACCTTTTTGGACCTGACCGGGAAAGAGTCCCGCAGCAAAGGCCCTCATTTCCTCCGAAAGGTTCCGAGACGCCCAGCCGAAGAGGGTGTCTCTTCCTTCCTTGTCGATATGGGTGTTGAACTTCGGAGAATCAGGATCGTTCGCGATAACAAAGTCCAGTTCAATCTGTGTAATGTCGATAGTATCCGAGAGTTGAAGGGAATAAAGGGGATCTTCCGCACCCGGCAACAGGATTTCTACGAGGCAGGTCCGGTCCTCCTGCGGACAAAAGAAGCGCACAACCCTTTTCCCATCGGCGTTACAGAGGGACAGGGGATCGATGCCGAATCGCTGATAGAGGGTGGGTGGAATGAGGATTCGGTAAAGGCCCTCCTTTTCCGTTTGAGAAAGCCGGCTGATTCTCTGAATCCAAGGCATCGCTCACCATCTGTTCATAAGTCTATCATTAAACCATTTTGTGAACCATGTCAAAATATTCAAAGGAATTCAGGGACTCCTATTTTTCGTTGACCCTGCTTCGAACCATCTGCTAAGATTTTTATCATAACCCCAACGCCCCACCTTTTTGAAATTTTTTCTTTCCATGATTCGAAGACAACATATAAGGGGAATGTTTTGAAGGAAAACCACGCTCAACACCCGAAATCCCTGTTCGTGTTTTCTGAGGATATGGCACGATTTGATTTCGGTCCCAATCACCCCTTCAAGCCCGAACGCGCCACAAAGACCTATGAACTCTGCAACCGCTACGGCGTTATGAACCACCCCTGGATGAGCGTGGTACGGCCCGAACCGATCGATGAACATCTGCTCACCCTATTCCATGACCCGGACTACCTCAGGCTTCTTCGGGAGGCAAGCCAGGGCACGGTAAACCTGGATATGCTTGCAGTGGGCCTTGGTACAGAGGATACACCGCTTCTTATGGGTATCTATGAATGGTCTCTGCAAGCCGCAGGCGGTACCCTCGAGGCCCTGCGCCGTATCGTTCAAGATGATTGCCGGGCGGCATTCAATCCCTTGGGCGGTTTCCATCACGCCATGCCGGGTAACGCTGAAGGGTTCTGTTATATCAACGATATCGCCGTGGCAATTCGAGATACCCTGAAGAGGGATCCGGGGCTCAAGGTCGTCTTCCTCGATCTGGATGCCCACCACGGAAACGGCGTGCAGAAGGCCTTTTATGGGGAGGCCGAGGTCCTATTCATCTCACTGCATGAAACCGGCCGCCTGCTGTATCCCTGGTCAGGCAGCGAAACGGAGGTCGGGCAGGGTGAGGGTCGGGGATATACGGTCAACGTTCCGCTGGAAGAGGGCACAGATGACGAGGTCTATAATTTCGTCTTTGATAACCTGGTCCCACCGTTGATCTCGACCTTTTCTCCTGATGTCATCGTTGTGGAAATCGGTGCTGATACGCTCATCTCAGATCCCCTTACGCATCTGAAACTCACGAACAACGCCTACCAGAGGTGCTTGAAGCGGGCCCTTGAGCTCTGCCCCAGGATCCTTGCCCTGGGCGGCGGCGGATATGACATCTACAGGACTTCTCGTGCCTGGACCCTGGCCTGGTCCATTCTTAATCATATTGAGCCTGTAGACGAATTCTCAGGCCTCGTGGGAGGCATGATGTTTGGGCCGGAAAGTGAGGTGGGCTCACTCTACGATCATCCCTACTCGACCAAGGGGGATGTCAAAGTCAAGGCCTTTGAAGAAGCAAGGCGGGTCGTTGCGTGGATCAAGAAGGAAATCTTTCCCATCCATGGCCTTTAGTTTCTCGGGCAGTACCTGAAATTTGCATCGACGAACGATTGATTTTATAATAATTCGTGGGATACATGTTTTTCCCTCGGGGTCGGTCCCTATGCGCATTATTTCCGATTCTCCAAATTTTTTCCCGGATATCGGGGCGGATGACTGTGACTTTCGCCGTGAAATCAGCCAAAAATATCTGTAGCACCAATAAAAGGAGGGGTTTCCATGGTCAAGACGCGCAAGGAATTTTTAGATAAATTCAAAGCATTGGCGGATATAGACAGCACGGAAAGGGCCGATGAGATAGCCCAGGTCCTTATTTCGCTCATCAAGGAAGAGATTGGGGAAGACCTTTCGCACCGCATCGCCGATTCTGTACCTGAAGACCTTGGTAAGGGCTGGAAAAGGGCCTCACTCGAAATCGCGAGGAAAGAATTCTCGGGGGCAACCACGCCGGAAGAGCATGCAAGGATACAGGAAATCCACAGAAAAGATTTCGATGGGGCCGTCACTCCTGGGGAACACTCCAAGGTCAAAGAGATCCTGAAGAAGGACTTCGGATAATAAAAAGAGGGGCGATGATTTCGCCCCTCTTTTTATGCGTTGCAAAAAATGGGCGTGTTTCAACCGCCGATCGGGAGCACGGTTCTGCCGTAAACCTCATTCAGAACCTGGGCGATGGAGGCATATATCGCGGACAGTCCGCAGAGGATGCCCTCCCAGCCTGCGAGGATACCAATGGCCTTGCTTCCGGTTACATGGTGAAGTGCGAGAAGCCAGAAAAGGATGACCAATGTGCCGAAAATGACCTGCAGTGCCCTGTTGAGCTTGAGTGTCCCGATAAACATGCCAAAGGTGAAAAGCCCCCACATGAATAAATACCAACTGAAAGAGAGGCTGTTCTGGGCTACGTCCCACAGGCCGATTTTAGGGAACACCAGAAGGAAGACGAGTGTCAACCAGAAGAGCCCGTATGAAAGGAATGCCGTGGTTCCAAAGGTATTCCCTTTTTTAAATTCCATAATCCCAGCGATGACCTGGGCAATCCCCCCGTAGAAGATGCCCATAGCCATTATCATTGAGTCCAGCGGGTAAAACCCGGCATTGTGAATATTGAGTAGTACCGTTGTCATCCCAAAGGCCATAAGCCCAAGCGGGGCGGGGTTGGATAGTGTCTCGCTGTTACTCATGTATCATTTTCCTCCTTAATTAGATCTTAGTGTGATTTCAGTTGCTTTAACAGAATAGAATACCAGGTCTCAAGAAAGTCTCGCTCCAATGAGGACAGGCGCAAGCGGAATCCGATCCCTTGTCCAGCAAAGCCCTGTCGCAATCAGGGGCTTACAAAGACCTTCCGGTCAATATCCATACACAAGGCCGTGCATGGCCGACCGTCATCAGCCTGCCTTCGCCGTCCCTTTGCCCTTCAATGTCATCGTGAGTATACCCCCGATGACGAGCAGGACAGCCGCCGTCATAAAGGAAGAGGTGTAATTTCCTGTCTTGGCGATCAGCATCTGAGAGAGTCTCCCCATGACAAAACCTCCAACTCCCCAGGCTGTAAAGACAATACCGTAATTGATTCCGAAGTTTTTCAGCCCCCAATTGTCTTTTGTCAGGGATGGGAAGAGGGAGAGATTGGTCCCATAATTGAAACCGATGAACGTGGCCAGCAGGACGAGGAGCACGGCATTTGCCTTTTCGGCTCCGACGACGGGGATCGCCACAAGCATTAAGACGGTCTGAAAGGCCAACATAAAAAGAAGCGTGGACCTTCGTCCGATCTTGTCCGACAGCACGCCGGCTATGATTCGGCCGCCCGCATTCCCGACAGCCATGATGGCTACGACGAGAAAGGCCATTTCTCCCATGCTGGATTTTGCCATTCCTGCAACACTTCCGATCACCATCAGCCCCGCGCCGGCTCCAATGAAATAGATGAACCATATGGTAAAGAATGCGCGCGTTTTCATCATTTCAGAAGGCCTTGCGTCGAAGGGTGCGGCAGCAGGGGCGGGCTTTTGACCCTTGTCCAATCTTTCTTTATCTTTGGGGACATAGCCCGAAGGTGGATTGACGAGCAGCATGGAAAGCCCGCATACGACGATCAAAAAGGCAATGCCGAAGAACAGCATCGCGTTTTGAAGACCCCAGATGCCCAAGAGATATTTGGACAGGGGCGCGATATAGACGGAGGCCAGCCCAAAGCCGGAGACAACCAGTCCCGCAATCATCCCCGTCTTGGCAGGTGTGAACCATTTCAGGGCGGGGGGTGTCGCAGCGGAGTAGCCAAACCCGATGCCTACGCCGGCCAGGACGCCGAATCCGAGGACCCAGACGGCATAACTTGTGCTCTGGGAGATCCAGATGAATCCCAGACTGACCAAGATGCCTCCCAGAAAGGCCGTAATCCGGGGGCCGAATTTGTCCTGGCATTTTCCTGCCAGAATCATTGCAAAGGCAAATACGATGCAGCAGACGGCGTAAGGGTCGTTTAATGAGGCCAAATCCCAGGCAAAGGCCCCTTCGCCGCCCTTTTCGATGGATTGTTTGATCTCCCCTTTAAAGATGCTCCACGTGTAGAGGATTCCGAGGGCGAGGTTGATTCCTGTTCCCGAAAATGTGACGATCCAGCCCTTGTTTTCACCTGATTGTGACATATTGCTCTCCATGAGTTTAGCGCAAAGACAGAAATGGAACAAAAGACCTATGGAAGACTCCCCCGGAGCCTTTTGCTCCGTGCTCCAGGGGAGCCAAGATAAAGGAGGTGAATAATCAGCCAACAGGCTGTAAATTTAACGCTTCCTGTGGCTCCATGTAGTGGTCTTATTGTTCCATTTTGAAAAGACTATGTTCAGTTTCAGGGTCACACCGGTTGTTCCTACTGCCTCCCCTCCACCAGTTTATCCACAACGTCGGGTTCAGCCAGGGTGGAAGTGTCGCCGAGTTCATTGATGGCGCCTTCTGCGATCTTCCTCAGGATCCTTCGCATGATCTTTCCGCTTCGAGTCTTGGGAAGCCCCGGAGCATACTGGAGTTTGTCAGGCGAGGCAATGGGACCGATCTCTTTCCTGATGTGGGCGACAAGGGCCTTCGTGAGGTCGGCGGATGCTTCAAAACCTTCTTTCAGGGTCACAAAGACATAGATTCCCTGCCCCTTCAGGTCGTGGGGATAACCGACCACCGCGGCCTCGGCTATGGACTCATGGGCCACCAGGGCGCTCTCGATTTCAGCGGTTCCCATCCTGTGCCCGGAGACATTGATCACGTCGTCCACACGGCCCATCAGCCAGAAGAACCCATCCTCATCCTTCCTTGCGCCGTCACCTGAGAAGTAATATCCGGGTGTCTGAACAAAGTACTGTTCTTTGAACCGTTCCGGATCGCCATAAACCGTTCGCATGAATCCGGGCCAGGCTTTCCTGATGTAAAGGTGTCCGCCCTCGTTGACGTCCGCTTCGGTCCCGTCCGCTCTCAAGATAACGGGATCGACGCCGAAGAAAGGTCTGGAGGCCGATCCGGGTTTCATCTTGAATGCACCCGGGATGGGGGTGATCAGGAAACCGCCTGTTTCCGTCTGCCACCAGGTGTCCACAATGGGACATCTCTCCTGCCCGATCAGGGTGTAGTACCACATCCAGGCCTCGGGGTTGATCGGCTCGCCGACACTGCCGAGGAGACGCAGGCTGCTCAGGTCCCTCTTCTTGGGCCACTCGTCCCCGTTCTTCATGCAGGCGCGGATGGCGGTGGGTGCGGTATAGAAGATGGTGACACCGTATCTTTCGACCACTTCCCAGAAACGGTCCGGTTCAGGATAGTTGGGCACACTTTCAAACACGATTGACGTGGCACCGATGCCGAGAGGACCGTAGACGATGTAACTGTGTCCCGTGACCCAGCCGATATCGGCCGTACACCACCACACATCCGTGTCTTTCATGTCAAAACAGTACTTCAGGGTGACCATGGTGTAGAGCAGGTATCCCGCCGTCGTGTGAAGGACCCCTTTGGGTTTTCCGGTGCTGCCGCTGGTGTACAGAATGAACAGGGGATCTTCTGCATCCATCCACTCCGGTTCGCAGACCGGTGAGGCCTCGGCCATCAGATCATCCCACCAGTAGTCACGGCCCTCCTGCATGCTGGTCTCTTTGTCGATCCGGTTGGCGACGATGCACCTCTTTATGCTGGGGCATTCGGCCATGGCCGCATCGGCATTGCCCTTGGCGTTCACTGTCTTGCTGGAGCGCCAGTACCAGTTCGTGGTAATGAGCGTCTCAGCGCTGCTGTCCTGGATACGGTCCCTCAGGGCCTCGGCGCTGAAGCCACCGAATACAATACTGTGGACTGCGCCGATCCGGGCGCAGGCCAGCATGGCGACGGGGAGTTCCATGATCATGGGGAGGTAAATGGCGACACGATCCCCTTTCTTTACCCCAAATTTCTTGAGGACATTTGCAAACTTGCAGACCTGACGGTGGAGTTGCTGGTAGGTGTAAATCTTATTTTCTTCCAAAGGCTCGCCTTGAAAAATGAGAGCGGCCTTGTTCTTCCTCCATGTCTTGAGATGGCGGTCCAGGCAGTTGTATGTGACATTCAACTTCCCGCCCGCGAAATAACGGATGAAGATATCATCTTTGAAGCTGTATTCCTCGACCGGTCCGTCCCATTTCTTGAACCAGTCAATGAATTCCTCGGCCATCTCACCCCAGAAGCCGTTGGGATCATCGATGGACCTTTTCCACATCTTCTCGTATTCATCCAGACTCTTGATGTAGGCCTGATCCACGAATTCCTTGATGGGTTCAAATACCCTCTTCTCCATGTATACCGCTTGAACACTACCTTTTTCTTCTGCCATTCTTAAGCCTCCTTTAAAATACGTAACGGGTCATTTATCCTGTTCCTATCTGAGAATTCCGAAAGGGACTCCATTGTCTTTGGAATTGTCCCGTTAAATCATCATATAGGACTGGAATCTGAGATCGAAGCATGCACCCCCTTGAATCTCACTCCGGCTCCCCCCTCCATTCAGCAGATTACTATAAATGTGGTTTACAGGTAAAAATCTTCCAGGAACTGGCTCTGAACCGAAATAGGCCTTTTGGACTCGATCATCTCTACATCCGATTTCCCATAAATAGGAATCTTTGCAACACCATCGCTGAGTCCACAAACAACGATAGGCCCGAGGGCGGGCAACCACAACTGCGAAGCCAAAACATCATCACAAACCTTTATTCCGACCCTGAACAATGTGACTGATGCACAGCTCGGACATAATTACAACCCTTTATCCGATTTTGCAAGAAAATAACTGTTTTATAACTACAATATGACTGTGTTCGATTTGAGGGGGATCCGGGATCATTTGCGCACTGGACAAGGTTTATGGATGTATCTTATTAATATTTCTAGTTGTTTTGTTTTCGGGGCAGGCGCGCTCCAGGGGCCTTTAAGAGTCGGCAGACAGGGGTTTTTCATCAGATTTTACATCTTTTCCGCAGAAAAAGTGCCGAAGGACATCCATGGCTTCCAAAGGTTTTTCTGGAGATCAATAGAATTTTTGAGTTGCAGAGGGTTAGAGATTTCTTTGACAGGCGTTTTTCCTTGGTTTAGGCTCATTCTTTTCAGGGCTGATACAGGGCATTCATACGCCCTGTGTCGTCTGGAGGCATTCCGCTCAGGGTGGAAGCCCTGGATGAGGAACCGCATCAATCAAGGCATATCCGGGTAGATCCGGGAAGGCTCGTTGCCGCACGCGCACAAATCAAGATGTATACACCGGAATGAGACATGTGGATCCAGGGCCTTGTGCGCCACTTGTTTTTTGCCCTTCAAGAGGTTATAAGGCCGGGTGTCTTGAAGATATCGTGCAATGGCATTCGAATCGGTTATACGCGATTGTTCACCGGGATCACAGATTTTCAAAGTTCGGCGCAGGTCTTACTTTTCGTTTGACGAGACCTGACGAAAAGCGCGTGGGGGCGATCCGTCGCTTCGGAAGTCGGCCGCGCGTTCCAGCAGTAAATAAAGGAGAAGGGGGTCATGATTTTATCGGTCCTAGTGTGCCTTATAGGCTTCCTGATGCTCTATTACGGTGCGGAATGGCTGGTCAAAGGGTCCTCCAGTCTGGCTCGGGGTCTCGGCGTGACCCCCATTGTCATAGGTTTGACTGTCGTGGCCTTCGGCACCTCAGCGCCTGAACTGGTTGTGAGCCTCGTTTCCTCGATCAAGGGAAAGAGTATGATCGCGGTGGGGAATGTGGTGGGAAGTAATATCTGCAATATCGCCCTTGTCCTTGGGATGGCGGCCCTCTTTCAGCCCATGACATGCCACAGATCCGTCATTATGCGTGATATTCCCATCATGCTCGGCATATCCGTCTATCTGCTGTTGCTCTCTTTTAATTCAATTATCGGAAGGATCGAAGGCGCGACCCTCTTTGCCGGAATTATTCTATACACCCTTTTCAATTATTACATGGCCATGGGGAAAACCAAGACCGGCGCGACTCAAGTAAAAGTCCTGGCCGATTCCGGCGTCGACGAAATCGAATACATCTCTTCCCGGCCAAGGCAGATTATTCTGATCGTAGTTGGGATCGCGGGTGTCGTGTTCGGCGCCCAAATTGTGGTGGAGGCCGCCGTCAAGATCATGACCGTGCTCGGCGTCAGTGAGAAGTTCATCGGACTGACCATCGTGGCCTTCGGCACCTCCCTCCCTGAACTGGCTACCTCGGTCGTCGCCGCCGTGCGGAAAGAAATGGATATCAGTATCGGAAACCTGGTGGGAAGCAATGTCTTCAACATCCTGAGTGTTCTTGGGGCGGCTTCACTGGTCAGGCCCATTCCGATTCCAGGCGGATTCATTGGAAGCGGCCTGATTGTCGACTACCTGGTCATGATGCTCACGAGCTTTATGCCCTTCCTGTTGATGAGAAAAACAAATACCGTCAGCCGGGCGGGCGGCCTGATTCTCTTGATCTGTTACGCGGGGTATTTGACCTACCTCATTGTAAAAGCTTAAGGACTCCTTCCTCAGTGGGTCTGGGGCATCACAACCCAGAAAAGCAGGAAAAGAACCAGGAGGGAAGACCCGATGACCAGGACCGTCTGCCACCACCCCAGCCCTCCCCCTTTGATCATCCCCAGGCCGATCAGCCCCCATTTCCATGGCTCGGTCACCCAGACCGCGAAGGGAATCCAGGCCACGAGGAGGGTGACACCCCAGGCAAAGGCATATATCGCGAAGAGCTTTTTGAAACAGATGCGATGCCATGCGGTCAGGATGATGATCAGATAGGCCGTGCCTGCAGAGAGGAATGGCATGAACAGGGCGTTCACAAAGAAGATGCCGGTCATCAGAAAAGGGTCCGATTTGAAACAGACGAAACTTCCAAAGGCAAATAAGAGGCAGGAGACCAACAGGAATCCAAAGGAACGCCTAAAGGGAACCGGATCGGGAAGCTGACTAAAGAACCGACCGGGAGAGCCCAGGAGACCGGCAAGTGTCTGGAAATAGGTGCTGAACCCCAAATCAGTGGTCTTTGAGAAGATCGTCACGTCGCCGTTCCGCCTTCAGGTATCATCGCATCGCTTGTCATCCTTTTCTTGACCATGCTACAGAAACTCGAATTTTGTGATCAAGCCCCAGAGGAGCATGCCTATGGTCAGAGCGAAAAAAAAGGTGCGTTCCGTTTTTTTTGAGAAATAGGTCACGCCTTTTCGATGGGACACAAGTCTTCTCTTTCCAGGACCGTTTCCATCATGGGTTGTTGCCACAATTGACCTCCTTGAATCAAATTGATCTAGAATCCGGGCAGTTCTCCAAACCCCCTGTAGCTCCAATAGGCCGCAGTGAGCAGGACCACAAGGATATTCGCCACAAACCACATGGGAACGCCCACCCTGAGGTAATCCCTGGGCTCGAGGTATCCGCTTGCGTACACGATGGCATTGGGCGGCGTGCCGATGATCAGGCAGTAGGCAAAGGATGAGGAAATGGCCGTTGCCATGGCCATGAAGGGGAGATAGGAGGTGCCGGGGTGCACGAGCCCCGCCATGTTAAGCGTTATAGGACCTACTGCGGCTGCGGCGGGGCCGTCGGCCATGAGATTGGTCAGGACGGCCGTGAGGCCGTTTGAGGTCATCATGAGGGGGAGACCGGAATCCATGCCCAGGGGAGCCACGAGGTCGATGACGCTCCTGGCCATCCAATAGGCGGCCCCTGTACTGTCCAGGGTTCGGCCGAAAATGATGGCCCCGGCATAGAGCCAGACCACGCCCCAGTCGACCTTTTCTTGGTAATCACGCCAGCTTACGACACCGGCAAAGAGATAGGCCACCGCACCGGCCACAGCAATCACACCGATGCCGAGGCGGACGGGGTAGATGCCCATGTCGTAGAAGGTCTTTTCCGTAAACCAGCCGAAGACCATGATGACGAAAATGATGGTGGAAATGATCTGTTTTCGGTTCCAGCCGCCCATCTTGCCGATCTGCTGTTCCAGATAGGACATGGCCGGGGCGAGAGAAGTAACCGTGGGTTTAAATCGCCAGTTGAGCAAAAGCCAGGTCATGGGAATCATCAGAAACAAAAAGGGAAAACAGTAGGTCACCCATTCAAAATAGCCGATGTCAAGCCCGAACATATCGTTGAGATAAGTCATCATGATGACGTTCCTGGCCCCCCCCGAAGGTGCGCCGGGTCCTCCAATATTGCAGGCCATGGCAATGGCTATCATCAACATCTTGGCAAGCTCCTTGTCTTCCCTGACCTCCTCTGTCAGGCTGTTTTGATAGAGGAGCATGCCTATGGGAAGGAACATGGCAGCCAGGGCGTGATCGGATATAAAGGCGGCCAAGGGCGAGATAATGATGAAGAAAATCAAGGTAATCCATCTGACATTGGGCACTGCCAGTTTTCTGAACATCATGAGGCAGATCCGTTTGTCAACGCCGGTCTTGACAAAGGCCGTTGCGAACATGAGGCTGCCCATGATGAACCAGCAGGCATCGTCCCAATACAGCATGGCCACTTCTCTTCTCGACACAACGCCGGTAAAGACCAGAATCAACCCCACGCAAAAGGCCACACCGGGCAGTGGAATGCATTCCGTCATGAAACAGAATACGACAAAGACCACCATGGCAATGGCAACCTTGATATGCCAGGCACCCCGGTCGGCGGTATTTTTTTCCTCGGAGGACAGATTTTCGTATCTCAGCCCTTCATTCCTGAGCTGAAAGGCCCGCCTCATGAGATCCGCAAAGACCTCATCGCTGAGTTCCGACTGCACATAACTTTTGGCCCGCTGCAAATTTTTTCCGTCCGCAGGAATGTCGTATTTGTGGCACCAGCTCAGATCTCTTTTCATGAATCGCCCCTTGGTGAGGGCGCCCATTCTCATGTTCCGTTCCATCATCTGGGCCGTGACAACCTGCCACTGGGCCGCATCGCTGATTTGGCTTTTAAAAAGCTCCTTGGTGAGAAAATTGATGACCGCCTTGGGGCCCACTTTGAACTCAGTCCCCACATCTTTCATGCCGTAGGGAGTCGGGAGGATCAAGACCGCGAAGAAGAGCACAACAGGGATGATGAAAAGCCTCCAGTCCACATATTTGTCATATCCTGTGGCCTTTTTCTTTGTCTCAGTCATTTATTCCCTCTTCAGG
>JBMNCO010000218.1:0-29404 GCA_049366815.1 Desulfatiglandales bacterium
TAGCGGAGGCATGAAGGAGAAGTTTGAGGCGGTGTTCCATGGACGTTGGATGTTCATTCGGTTAATAATGAGAACGTCGAACATTGAACATCGAACGTTGAACCTCGAATGGTGAACTGTCAAGATCACACCACGGATAGCCCCTCAAGCGTTTTTCTAAGAAGGGCTGTAACTCCTATCTTTCCCGTAATTTTTTCTGCAAAAAAAGTGATCGGAATTTGAAAAATACCCGTCCTGGTCCGTATTGCATTTCAGGAAGAGGGAAATGCCCATTTTCCCTTTCTTGAGCTGGAGACGCTTGCCGTCTCCTGAAAGGAGACCGCTTATGGACAGCTCGGAACGAGCAAAGATCATTAAAAGAGGTGATGAGTGTGCGCCGGTTGATTTCATGGAGAAGGGAGACGAATTCATCGCCCCCGATGAACTGGTTCCCCTGAAAAGACAGGCGGCCGAAAGGACCCTTACCAGGGTCCTTGCCGAGATGGATGAGCTGTTTCGTGAAAACAGGTGGGATGATATCCTTTCCATATTCTATCCGGTTGATGAAAAACTGCCGGAACTCGTGGAGCAGGAGTTGGATGCCGAGGTGCGCTACAAGTGCGCTTTCGCCCTGGGTAAGGCCCGGCGTTTCGACGATGCCCTGTCGGAACTGAAGCGTTGTGTGGAACGCGCTCCGGAGAACTTCCACTTTCACAGCTCCTTGGCCTACACGGCCTATGATTCCCTCTATGCGGCCCGTAACAGGGAGAGCTTTCTGAGCGGTAAACACAAGAGCGATCGTATCGCCCTGGCACATACCCATTTCCAGAAGGCCAGAGAACTCAGGCCGGAAGGGGTCACCAACTTTTACCGGGAAGGCATGCTCTATAAACAGCTCGAAGGCAAGCCGGACCGGGCCCTGCCTCTTTTCGCAAAGGCCGTGTCGAACTGGGAAGGCCTCAGCGAAGAGGAGAAGAACAGGCGCACACAGGAACGCAAGAACTATGTGAAGGCCCTCTACCAGCTCGCATCCTGTCAGCTTGATGCGGGCAGGGCGGACCGTGCCTTGATCTTTGTCAGGAAGTGCCTGCAGGAGGATGAGCGATCCGCCTACCTGAGTCTCGTGTACAAGCATTTCGCCCTGGGTAAGGTCCTATTCAACCTGAACGCCTATGAGGAGGCCCGGGATGCCCTTCTTTTCGCGGAGAGGTTCGGGGGAAAGGAACCCGTGGATTTTGTGCTTGAACTCCTGGCCCGCACCTGGCTTGCCCTCGGCCGGGCGGAAAAGGCTTTGGAAGCGATCCGCAGGGTGCCGGAAAGGCGCAGACGGCCCTATATCGGGTGGACCGAGGCGGATATCCTCTGCGTGATGAAGGCCTACCGGGAGGCCTCTGATGTCCTGAAGCGCTCCGTGGAGCGGGATTCCCGTTCCAGGCACAAGGGCCTGGTGAGGCTTGCCAGAATCGCCTACCTGCTGGGCCGGTTCCAGGAGGCTGCGGCCCATGCCGAAGCGGCGACGCTCTTTTTCCGCGAAAAATGGCAGGGTGTCTTTGCAGAGGGCTTTTTTCTGACGGCCCTGGCCCGTTTCCGCCAGGGCGAGACCGCCGCAGCGTGTGAAGCGCTGAAGGTCCTGAAGGCACACAACCCGCATTATCCCGGTCTCGACCGGCTGGAGGCAACGCTGCAGAATTATGGGGGGATGGAATCCCATGAAAACGGAAAGCCCTAAGGAGAGGGTGCTCCGCAGCTCAACTGATTTCAGTCTGATCCTTTCGCGACTCGAGAAGCAGATTATCAGGGGTGAAAAGGCGGAGACATGCGCCCTCCTCCTGAAAAAAAAGGATGTGTGGTCAAAGCTCGATGCGGACGGGCGGCTGCGGTGGGCGGGGCTTGCCCAGATGGCGGGAGATATGGAGACGGCCGTGGCCGTTCTTGAGGCCGTCAACCGGGAGCAACCCGAATTCCTCCGGGCCTGGGAAGAGAGACTGGAACTGCTTTTTCTCCTGGGCCGGGGCCGGGAAACGGCCAGGGTCCTTGCCCTTGCCAGGGCCGCACTGGGAGAAGAAGACTTCCGAAAACTGCCCCAAACTTTTCTGGAACCGCCCGGGGCGGCGGATGACGGAAGTCTCGAGAAGGCCGCGGCACCCTTTGACGAATACCGCTCCAGGCAGGACGGGATAGCGGCATACATGCGTCTTTTCTGCGGCCGGGAGGACTGTTTTGCCAGACAGTGGGCAGACAAGGGGGCGGGGAAGCAGGGTTATGTGCCGGTGCGTCGCCCTTTGGAATCGGGGGATGTGGAAGAACACCTGGCCGGGCGGAAGACCTATGGGATATATCTCCTGGATTCCCGGTCACAGGTCCGTACCGGGGTTGTGGACGCGGACCTCGTGAAATCGCTCAGGGAAGGCAGGCTCAAGGCAGACGATAAGGCCAGGGTAAAGCGGGAGGTCGCCTATCTTTTAAAACGAATGAAAGAATTGTCCTTGGATCAGGGGCTGCATCCCCTGGCCGAGTTCAGTGGAGGCAAGGGTTTTCATTTCTGGTTTCTGTTCAGCGAGCCGGTTGATGCCTCATTGGCAAGGCAGGGCCTGGAGTCGCTTATTCAGGGCCTGAAGGGGGATCTCTCTGCCTTTCAACTGGAGGTCTTTCCCAAGCAGGACCGCCTGAGCGGTAAGGGCCTTGGCAACCTGGTCAAGCTCCCTCTCGGGGTCCATCGGCTGTCAGGGAAACCCTCATTTTTCCTGGATTGCCACGATCGATCCATCGAGGCCCAGCTCGATTTTATTCAAAAGGCCGCGATCGACTCGCCGGATGCACTGCGAGCCTCAAGGCAGGCAGCCGGTAAAATTCTGGTTCATCCCCGCTGGAAGGAGTGGGCTGAGACCCATCCCGGCCTTGCCGCCATAGAGTCCCGGTGTCCTCCCTTGGCACAGATCATATCCTCCTGCAGACAGGGCAACGACTTGTCCCTGAGGGAAGAAAAGGTCCTTTACCAGACTATAGGCTTTCTTGGAGAGGCCAAAAAGGACCTTCATCACCTTCTTGGATTCCACGCTGAATACAATCCGCACATGGTCGACTACCATCTGAGTCGGCTTCGTGGCAAGCCCATGGGATGCAAAAGGATCCACAGCCTCTTGGAGTTCTCAGGTGAGCCCTGCCGGTTCGAAGGGGCCGTTGAATACGATCATCCCCTTTTGCACATAAAGGGGTACTCCAACCAGTTTGAGAATCGCTCGGAGAAGATCGAAAATCTCCAGAGCGCCCTGGACAACCTGCAGACCGCCATCCGGATCGTCGAGAGGTTCATGCGCTGATGGAAGCCGTTTACGTGCTTGAGCCGGGGGCATACATCCGGCGGGAGGGGGAAACCCTCAAGGTGGTCAAGGGAAAGGAAGTCATTCAACAGATCCCTGCAAGCGGTCTCGAAAAACTCACCCTCGTTGGATATGTGTCCCTGAGCGGCGCAGTGCTCGATTTCCTGATTCAAAAGCGCATAGAGACCGTTTTCATGACGCCCACGGGCCGGTTCAGGGCCAGGCTCGGTCTTGATGAACATCTCCATGTCGCAAGAAGAAAGGCCCAGTATCTCAGGCTTAACGACCCGGGCTTCTCGCTTGAAACGGCGCGGATCATCGTTCAAGGAAAACTCGAGAACATGCGCCACTTTCTGAACCTCCGCGCCCGGCAATACGGGGACCCGGGCCTGAGGGTCGCTGCAGCCCGCATCAAGGCGATAAGAGACCGTGTGGCCCAAGCCTCGGATGTGGAGGGCTTGAGAGGACTGGAGGGGCTGGGGTCAAGGGCATACTTTCAGGCCTTTCAGGGATTCATCAAGGACCCGACTTTCACCTTCAGTCAAAGAACGCGGCGGCCGCCTCTCGATCCTGTAAATGCGCTGCTTTCTTTCGTCTACACGCTTCTGACCAATGAAGTGCTCTCAGCGCTCAAGGCCTGTGGGCTGGATCCTTACCTTGGGGCCCTGCATGAGATCAGCTACGGCAGGCCGTCGCTTGCCTGCGACCTGGTCGAGGAGTACCGTTCCTTTCTGGGCGACCGCCTGGTGCTCGGCCTGATCAACCGGAAGTCGATCCGCGCGGATGATTTTGTCTACAGGAAGGGCTCCCCTTCGCAATACGTGGATGAGCAGGAGATGAAGGAGAAAAGGCCGGTGGAGATGAAGCCGGCCGTTGGGCGGGCCTTTATCTCCGCTTACGAGGAGATGATGAACCGCAGGGTCCTTTACCCTCCGGAAGAGAAGAGGCTGACATACAGGTGGCTGATCCACCGGCAGGCGAGGGCCTTCGTCCGATACCTGGAGGATTCGGGCGTGCCCTATAAGCCATTTACCTGGGAGGCCTGACGTGTTTTGCCTGGTCTGCTTCGATATCGTGGATGACCGGAAAAGGACCCGCACGGTCAAGATTCTCAAGGAATACGGCGTGCGGGTCCAGAAATCGGTTTTTGAATGTTCCGGATTGACAGAGGAGAGGTTTCTGAAGATGAAAGACCGGCTGGACGGGACGATCGACTCAACAGAAGATACGGTTCGCTATTATACGCTGTGCCGGGGCTGCCTGAACAAGGTGGAGTTCTCGGGAATCGGCCCCAAGCCTCAAGCCGAAAAATACAAGGTGGTTTGACGGATCCAGGAGGAGAGGGGAAAATAGGGAAAGATTTGTATTGAGAACATTGAACGTTGAACGCTGAATGCTGAACGCAGGATATTCGACGCTGGACGTTGAAAGTTCGAAGTTGGATGTTCATGCTGTTAATAATGAGAACATCGAACGCGGAACCCGCGACCCGAAACCCGGGATGGTGCAAGGATTGTTGACTTAAGAATAGGATAATATCGCAAATTCTGGTCATATTTTGATATGTTATATAGATCACCATTGACCAAAATCTTGATATATTTCAAGGGAATGGTATAATCTCAGAAGCGGTGCGGGTTTCAGAACACAAGCCTATTTTTTAAGTTTGTTTTTTGCCAATTCATTATGCCAGATTCAGGAAATAGCCCTTGAGCTGTACCTATCTTTACAACATCGACATTTGGCCTGCCTTAATTACCCTCGCCTTGACGATTTTTCTGGGCGCCTATAGCTGGCGTCGCCGAAATGTACCAGCGGCCAAGCCGTTCACCATTGCGTGCGTTTTCGGGGGGCTTTGGACGCTTGGGGTGATCCTGGAACTCTCTGCAGTGAACTTTTCCACTCAAGTTTTCTGGAAGAAGTTCCAGGCAATCTGGCAACTGCCTGTTGCCGCCGTCATCACCTGTTTTGTGTTACAATACGCCGGCCTGGGGCGGTGGTTGACACGGCGCAGTTATGTGCTCTTGTTCCTACTTCCGCTGCTGTGTGTGCTGTTGATGATAACCAATGATTTTCATCACCTCATATGGACCGGTTTCCGGATGGACGAACATGTCATTCCCTCCCCCGGAAGATTGTACTGGATCTTTATCAGTTATGGCCAATTGTTAGGTCTTATTAATCTTTCGGTTCTGGTCTGGCTGGCCATTTCTTCACCCTGGCACCGTTGGCCGGTGGCAATCATGCTGGTGGGCCAAATGATAGGCCGCCTCGGATATACATTAGACAAGCTTGATACTGGTCTGATCGGGCCGGGTGAATCCGTGCTTCTCGTCGTAGGGGTGGGGTCGGTGGCTTATTCCTTGGCCTTCCTGCGCTTTCACGCGATCGATCCGGTTGCAGCAGCGCGTACTGCTGCTCTCCAACAGATGCGCGAGGGTTTGATCGTGCTCGATATGCAGGGATGTATCGCAGATTTGAATCCCATGGCAGCCGCAATGTTGGGAATCTCAGATAAAAGGCTGCACAATAAACGCCTCGAAGAGGTGATGCCTGTCGATCCGGGGTACTTAGGGCAGTTGGGAAATACGGGAGTGGGCCAGACTGATATAACCTTAGGGAAAGAGAACTCAGCCCGGCAATACAACCTGAATCTGACTTCACTGAGAGGGAGACACGGCGAATGCATCGGCCAGTTAATCTTGTTGCATGACGTCACTGAGCAGCGGCGCGCGCAAACCCGAATACTCGAGCAGAAAAGTATCGTCGCCACCCTGCAGGAGAGAGAACGTCTGGCACGCGAGCTTCATGACGGCATCGGACAGGTCCTCGGATATCTGGGTATGCAGACGCAAACCGCGCTTAAATGGATGCATGACGGCAATGATGAGAAAGCGGAATCTCTATTGAGGAGGCTTGTGGAAGTGGCCAAAGATGCACACGCCGACGTTCGAGAATCAATCCTCGGTCTCAAAACCGGGTCAGGAGAGCAATGGTCCTTCATCCCGGCGCTCAAAGAGTACATCGATAGATTCCAGGCAAATTATGGCATTCGCGCCGAACTCGTCCTTTCTGCCGGGATCGAAGAAAATACGTTTGATGGCGGAAGAGGAGTCCACCTGCTGCGGGCGATCCAGGAAGCCCTGACGAACGCCCGCAAGCACAGCGGTGCCCATACGTTGAAAGTCTGCCTGGAACTGGATGGGAACAAGGCCGCAATCACCATCACCGATGACGGGCGTGGGTTTGATGTCAGCAGGTTAGGATCCGGAAACAGCGGTCACTTGGGCCTGGTCTTCATGCAGGAAAGAATGGAGCAAATCGGGGGGTCTCTGAAAATTGAATCGATACCGGGAGGCGGTACCGTCCTGAAGCTGGAAGTGCCAATCGGGGAAAACGGGGAGGAAACGTGATGAAAGTACTTCTGGTTGATGATAACCGGCTGATGCTGGAAGGTCTTCAAAATCTGCTCGAGGCGCACAATATTGAAGTCGCCGGCGTGGCGTTAAACGGGCTGCAATCTATCGAGTTGGCGCGCGAGCTTAAGCCCGACGTGATTTTGATGGATATCCGTATGCCCCGATGTGATGGCCTGATTGCCACCCGCCTGATTAGGGCGGAAATGCCCGAGGCTAGGATTGTCATACTGACCACTTCCACTGAGGACGATGACCTGTTTGAGTCAGTCAAATCCGGAGCCTGCGGCTACCTGCTCAAGAGCATTGACACTGATGAATTGGTGGAAGCGCTGGATCAAGCCAGGCAAGGGACGCCGCCGTTTTCTCCCGGACTGGCCACCAAGCTTCTGAACGAGTTTGCGCGTGTTAGTAATGTGAAGGAGCCAATTTCCTTGAAAAACTCAGCAGAAACCGCCAAACCAAAATCCGCGAGCCTGTTGACCCCACGGCAAATCGAGGTGCTGAAGCTGGTAGCGGATGGGCTGTCATATAAAGAGGTCGGGACACGCCTGTTTTTAAGCGAACGTACGATCAAATATCATATGGCTGAGATCATGAACCGGCTGCATTTGGAAAACCGTGCCCAGGTTCTGGCTTTTGCCGGGAGCATGGGATTGACGGGTTATAAGCCGAAAAATTAGACACATTCACGCATATCCTGTCCCTAAGGACAGTCTTTTTTTTGAGAGACTGCCCTTTTTTTGTCCCTGGGGACATTGTGAGCGGGTATTTTATTCATTATGATTGATACCAAACAGAGTAGGAGTTTTTGTGGAATCAACCAAACGGATTCTGCTTTACGGCAATTCAGTTATTCTTGGAATGATTGAGATCAGTCTGGGACTCTATTCGCAGTTTGAAGTGACTAAACTCATACCTCCGTTGCAAGAGACGCAAAAGCTTGATGCCGCCAAAACGGACATAATTCTCTTCGACTTAGAAACCACCCATCCTGAAGCTGTTTTATCTTTGCTGGAAATTAATCCGACCCTTCATCTGATTGGCATCAGCCCCGATATCAATCTGGTCAAGGTCTGGACTATCCGGGAATTGCGGGAGGTATCCATGCATGACTTGCTTCAAGTGATAAAGAGCGAGGCAAAAGATTTGCCAGGAGACCATAGTGGAAGAGCCCGCTGCCATAAATAATCCACGCCGAAAGATCCAGCCCAAACCTGAGATCCCCTCAGACCTACAGGGACAGTGGCAATGCATGCTCGATGCCTTTATCGGTGTGACGGGCCTGAGCGGCGCGTTGATCACGAGAGCCGACCATGGTCCAAACGAGGTGTTTCTCTCAAGCCGTGCCTCAAGGGATTTCGATCATACAAGCAAGAGTTGCGATCTGAATCTCTCCAGCTTTTGCGAACAGGTCACGCGCGGCCGGTTCCCCCTCCTGGTCACCCAAAAGTCCGACGTGGCCAAGGGGGAGCATCCATCGTGCATAGTCCCACCCTGTGCCCTCTATCTAAGATACCCCCTCCTGTGGCCGGACGGTGAACTCTTCGGAACACTGTGCATTCATGATCGCCGAGATCCTCCCCAGGCCGAACTGATTGAGAAGGCGGTGACTGCGTTACACAGCATGTTCGAGCAGGAACTGCGCATGATATGCGAGGCCCGGGGCCGGGACCATCTTCTCTCCGAGCGGCTTCGCTTTGAAGTATTGGTTGCGGAGATTTCCGCAAGTTTTGTGAATGTTTCGCCTGAGCGTGTGAACGATGCCATCGGCGAGGTCCTCGAGAAGATCCGCCGATTTTTCGCATCTGATCACTGCGGGATACTCGAGGTTCTCTCTGAGCGAAGCCAGGTTCTTATGACAACCCCGGACTGCCGGGAAAATGGAACCATCCGGAAAAAGGATATCGATCTTATGCAGTTCCACCCATGGTTTTACAGTCAAGTCATCGAGCAAGGTAAGAACATGATTTTCTCGTCCCTGGAATCGCTCCCGCCGGAGGCCGCTTCCGATCGCGTGACCTGGAAGAGTGTAAACGTGCACTCCGCATGTCTTCTCCCCCTGAATGCAGGGCGGAAAGTCACGCATATGATCGGTCTGTGGAATTCATCCGGCGGCTGCGAATGGTCCGCAGTTCACGTCGAGCACCTGCGTCTGCTCGGTCAAATGTTCATCAGCGCCCTGATCCACAAACGCGACCGGAAATCGCTGATCCGTAGTGAGAGGACGCTCAGTGAATCGCAGCGCATAGCCCGCGTGGGCAGTTGGGAATGGGATATCCGATGCGGGACTCTCCACTGGTCTGAGCAGTTTTACCGCATATTGGGTCTACACCCCCGGGAGACGGAGGCAACCTGCGAAAAATTTCTTACCTGCGTTCATCCTGACGACCGCCAGGCGATACAACAAGCCATTAATCGGGCCATGTCCGCTCCCGGCCAACCCTATTCCATCGAGTGCAGGGTAGTTCGGCCGGACGGCACCGAGCGTCATGTTCAAGCACGCGGTGAGTTTTCATTTGATCAGGACCGCAGGCCGGTGCACATGCTCGCAATCCTTCACGATATCACCGAACACAAACAGGCTGAACATGCACTGAAAAAGGCCTTTGATGAGGTCAGGACGTTGAAAAAACAGTTGGAGATTGAAAATCTCTATCTCCGCAAGGATACGGAATTTGAAAGCCGCTTTAAGGGCGTCCTTGGCGTCAGCAATGCAATTAAGTATGTGACACACAGAATACAGAAGGTTGCAACAACCGGGGCGACAGTCCTCCTGACAGGGGAGACGGGTACGGGGAAAGGCGTATTCGCCCGCGCCCTCCATGTGCAGAGCGAACGTAAAGACAAACCATTCGTGCACGTCAACTGCGCCGGCCTGCCGGCCAACCTGATCGAAAGCGAGCTCTTCGGCAGGGAAAAAGGCGCTTTCACCGGTTCGACGGCCAGGCAGATCGGCCGCTTTGAACTGGCCGACGGCGGAACGATCTTCCTGGATGAGATCGGCGAACTCCCCCTGGAACTACAATCCAAACTGCTCAAAGTCCTTGAGGACGGAGAGTTTGAGCGTCTCGGAAGCCCCCATACCGTAAAGGTCGACGTTCGTGTCATCGCCTCCACCAATCGCAATCTTGTGGAGGAAAGCAGAAAGGGACGGTTCAGAATGGACCTCTTTTACCGGCTCAACGTCTTTCCCGTAACCGTGCCGCCCCTCAGACAAAGAAGAGACGATATTCCCCTCTTTGTAAGATTTTTTACCAAGAGATTGAGCAAACGTTATGGTAAGGAGATTCAACGGATCCCCCAGGAGACGATGCAGGTCCTTGAAAGGTATGACTGGCCGGGGAATGTGCGGGAACTGGCCAACGTAATTGAGAGGGCGGTAATCTTGAGCGATGGTCCTGTGCTCCATTTGGCCGAAAAAATAGACGGCCGGCCTGAAGGTCCCGATGGTCCGATCCTGGAAAAGACGCTTGATTCCGATATCCCTTTGTCTTCAAAAGACATAGTGGAGGTGGAACGGGAACACATTTTGACAACCCTCCTTCAAACCGGATGGAAGATATCGGGCCCCAATGGAGCGGCCCAACGCGTTGGTTTGAACCCCAATACCCTGAGGTCCCGTATGAAGAAGCTCGGCATCAGGAGGCCGGGAACCCCTTAAGCCTCCTTTAAACAAAATGGCCTCGCTTCCCCCCGGTCCCTCGGGGTCGGACCAAGTGAAGTGCTTGTATTCAGGATAAAAGAGCTTTGGAATGAGGCGGTTTTTGGCCTTAGAATTGTGTTTTTGACCCCCCTATCCTAAGGGTTGCTTTATATGCCGAGGGCAAACAGGGGTTATATACCTGGCTATGTCCGGCACATTACCCACCGGTGCCACAAGAAGGAATTCCTGCTCTATATCGAGCTCAATAGGGTTCGCGCAGGGGTTGTACGCCACACCCTTCCGAGTGGCCTTTTGGTCCAACATCGAACGCTGAACGCTGAATGCTGAATGCAGGTCATTGAACGTTCATGCGGCTAATAATGAGAACCTCGAACATCGAACATTGAACGCTGAACATTGAATGCTGAACGCTGAATTTTCCTGGCCTGCAGAGGTTTCCGGACGGTTTCACATCTTCTCAAACCAGCAAGAGAAATGCCGTAAAAATCCGGCCTGTTTTGTGATGCGGTATTCCGGGATCCGATGCCTTTCATTATACACATGCTCGATGATCTCCACGATGTAATCGAAGTGGCTCTGTGTATAGACCCGACGGGGAAAGGCCAATCGAACCAGCTCCAGGGGTGAGGCCTGCTCGCGACCGTTCTCATCGAAATGACCGAACATCACCGTCCCCAGTTCCACCCCTCGAATCCCGCCTTCGACGTATAAGGCATTGACGATGCCGATACCCGGGTAACAAAGAGGCGGGACATGCGGGAGGAATCGTTTTGCGTTGAGGAATACCGCGTGCCCTCCGGGGGGGCGGACGATGGGGACATTCAGCTCGATGAGCTTTTCGCTCAGATATTTGACGGTGGCGTGGCGGTAAATCTGGTAGTCCAATTCCAGTGCCTCCATCAGGCCTACGGCAATGGCCTCCAGATCGCGACCGGCCAGGCCGCCGTATGTGGGGAATCCTTCCCGCAGGATCAACTGGGCCTTGAAATCATCCGCCCACTGATCGTTGTTGCAGATAAGGAAGCCACCGATGTTGGCAAGACCGTCTTTTTTGCAGCTCATGGTGGCGCCGTCTGCATAGGAAAACATCTCCCTGGAAATTTCAATAAGTGACTTGTCTTGATAACCCGGTTCACGGCTCTTGATGAAGTAGGCATTTTCGGCGAACCGGCAGGCATCGATGATCAGGGGGATGCCGTGCCGTTCCAAAACCGCTTTCACGTTCCGGATGTTTTCCATGGATACGGGCTGGCCGCCACCGGTGTTATTGGTGACCGTGATCATGCAAAACGGTATTTTCCCGCGTCCGTGGGTGTGAATGCACTCCTCCAATTTGTCGATGTTCATGTTTCCTTTGAAGGGCGCCTCGTTTTCCGTTTCCAGACCCTCGTCGCAAAGGAGATTGAGCGCGACGCCGCGTACATATTCGATATTGGCGCGGGTGGTGTCGAAATGGCTGTTGTTGGGAATGACGTCGCCCTCTTGGATCAATGTATGGGCCAGAATGGATTCGGCGGCGCGCCCCTGGTGAGTGGGCAGAATGTGTTTGATGCCGGTGATGGACTGAACCGTCTTTTCAAACCGTTTCCAGGACCTGCTGCCGGCGTAGCTTTCATCCCCCAGCATCATGGCGGCCCACTGTGCGGTGGACATGGCGCCGGTGCCGCTGTCCGTCAAAAGGTCGATGCTGCAATCTTCCGCATCGAGCAAAAACACATTGTGGTGCGCCCGCTCGAGGGCCCGTTCCCGGTATTCCCGGGTGGTCAGTTTTATGGGTTCCGTGGTCTTGATCCTGAATGGTTCAATAATTGTTTTCATATCCGCTCCGTATCATCTGTCGGCGCCGGGTTTTCCTCGCCGGGTGTTCCTGCAAATTCAAGCCTTGATTGACGCTGAAAGGCGCCGGTTGCATCGACGGCCGACCGCCCCCGGCGGTCCTTTTCCGGGTCACGGGAAGATCCGGGCATCTCCTTCAGGATAGACCCCGACAGGAAAATCCCCCCGGTCTTCTTCACCACGGGCGACAGGTATTCCGCGGCACAGAGGGGCACCCTATGGCCTTCCTCTGACCATCCGGGCATCGAGCGCACACAGGCCCGATCCCTGTTTCAGGAGCCTGATCGGATTGATATCCAGTTCCCTTATTTCCGGAAATTCCGCGAGCAGGCGCGACACCCTCACGATGGCGTCGACATATCCGTCGATATCGGCGGGTGGCGTTCCTCTTGCCCCCTTCAATATGGCATAGGACCTCAGAGACGCGACCTTCTTCCTGACCAAGGCGGCATCGGCGGGGCACAGAGCGGTCCTTATGTCTCTGAAGACCTCCACATAAATGCCTCCGAAACCGAAGACGACCACGGGGCCGAAGGATTTGTCGCATTTTCCCCCGATGAACATATCGCAGCCCTCATCGGCCATCTCCTGTATCCGTATCCCCTCAAAACGGGCCCCTTTCTTGTATTTCTCGAGGTTTTCCCGTATCAGCGAAAAACCCCTTCGGACCTCATCATCACTTCCAACGCCCACAACGACTCCGCCCGCCTCGGTTTTGTGGAGTGCATCGGGGGATACGACCTTCATGACCACGGGATATCCGGTTTTCTTCGCCAGCTCGACGGCCTCCTTCTCACCGGCGGCGATGCCTGAGACGGCCGCTGGAATCCCGCAGATCCGGAGCAGTTCAAGCGAATCTTCTCCGACTACCTCACCGTGCACGTCCAACCAATTACGGATGTCCTCGTTGGAAAAATACGATTCCTCCGGAGGCGACTGCTTTTCGGAGATCCTCCTTGCGTGCCAGTCCATTTGGAGAGATAGGGCTCGTACCATCTCTTCCGGGTTGTTGAATATGGGGTATCTGGAGTATTCCTTGACGAGGCTCAGGTACCCGGAAAGTCCGTAAAGACAGACCCCCAGAGGTTTTCCCGATGAAAGGATGGAGCCGTATGTCTCCTTCGAGAGGTCGGTGAGGAACATATCGCGGAAAACGTTGTCGCCCTCGGGCATCCGCGGCTTCTGGCCGATATAGATTGAGCCGTCCACATTGTCGTTGTGCATGACCTCAAAGACGACATGGGCCACCATGTGGGGGTCGTAGATATCGCCCATATCCAGAGGATTGGAAAACCTGATTACCCCGGCGTTGCTGAAATCGTTCAGGCTGTTATAGAAATCTTCCCCGGGGTCTGCGAATTCAAATCCCGCTTTCTCGCACAGATCCGCGCCGATGACGGCGAATCCTCCTGCAGGGCTCATGATCATGATGCGGTTCCCCCGCATGGGAGGCAACACGAAGGCCTTGGCCACGGCCACGAGATCGCTGAAATTATGGACCCGGATGATTCCCGCCTCGTCAAAGGCCGCGTCGATAACGTCCTCATCGTTGCTGAGGGAGTTGGTATGGCTCAGGGCGGCCCGCGCTCCTGCCGATGTGGTGTTCGATTTGTAAACCACAACGGGTTTGTCGACCCTTTTGGCCGCCTCGATGAGGCGCCGGCCACTGCTCATGCTTTCAAGATACATGCAAATAATATGTGTTTCGGGGTCCCGGCCCAGATAGTTCAGGAAGTCCGTTTCATCCAGGTCAAGCTTGTTCCCGATGCTGATAAACTTGGCCATACCCACGTTTTCATCAGCAAGGAGGTTGAAAAGCATGAGCCCGACCCCGCCGCTCTGGGTGATGAGCGACATGCCCCCCCTGGTGGGAGGATGTAAAGGGATAAAGGGAAGACAGAGACCGTTTCCCGTATTGGCCGTGGCTAGGCAGTTGGGGCCGAGAAATCGGATGCGATATTTTCGGGCGGCCTTCAGGAGAAGGTCCGAGAGCTTCTTCCCATCCTCGCCGAATTCGGAAAAGCCGCCCGACATGACGGCCATATGGGTGATTCCTTTTTCCCCGCAATTTTCAACGGATTCCGGCACAAAGCGGGCCGGGATGAGACACACCGCGAGGTCGGGAATTTCCGGCAGATCTTCCACATTCTTGTACATCTTGATACCGCTGACGTTGGGCTCACTGCTTTTCGGATTCACCCCGAAAATCCGTCCCCGGAAGCCCCATCGCAGGATGTTTTCCAGGATCAGCCTGGGAATGTTGTTAACTTTGGCGGAAAGTCCGATAATAGCGATCGACTGCGGATAAAAAAACTTCTCCATGGCGATGGAACCTCCAACCCGGCCTCTCGAGCGGGAAAGATCGTCAAGAACCATCTGTTTCAATCTCTCAGGCCCTGTATGCCCACGAATCTTTGAGTAAAGGAATCTCCCTAGGCGAACCGGTCATCGGCACGGCGGGACCTGTTTTCCGATTTTCTGATTTGATGTCCGATATATAAGGCGCCTATTCCTGCCAGGATAACGAAGAAGGCCAGAACGGCCAGCAGGAGCTCGGGAACCGCCACGATGATAATCGCTATCATAATCAATATGATGCCTGGTAAATAATATCGGATAGCATCCATAGTCAGGTCACCTCTTAGGAAGGTTTAAAGAATCTTGTGTCAACCAACCGTCGTTTCCGATGGATCAGGGAATTGAAAGAATCCTAAAGAATATCGAAGCGGTTGTCCAGCTATTGATTGTCCGGACACGGGAGGCGTAAACCCGAATTCCCTTTTAGGAATCCGGTGACGTGAAGCGACTACCCGGGCAGGGCTTCATATCGATCTTGTGCACGGAGGCCCCTGGTCGTGGCCGACAGGGAACGGCTGATATCAAAAATCAAGACCCTGCTGATCATCTCCATCCGTGTACGAAAGCGGTATCGTGATGCGGGGCCTATTCAGCCCCAAGGGGAGGATGCCGGGAGCGTTGAGCCCAGAGGGGTCTGTTTCAAAATGAGGCGGTGCGCCGGATTTCAGGGAGTGCTCCCATAGTGCTCCCGAGGAGTAAGTAAGAAGATAGGGGGCTAGACTAACATGTCTAACCCCCTAATATTTCAAATTTAAATGGTGCGCCCAGCAGGATTCGAACCTGCGACCTACGGATTCGTAGTCCGTCACTCTATCCAACTGAGCTATGGGCGCAAATGAAAAAGGCGAAGGGCCGGGGCCCTGCGCGTGGAACAATATGAATCATATCAGACCTGATGCTGTCAAGCAATAAAAGATTCGGCGCCCCGATCCCCGACAAGGCAGGACCCGCGCCGCCGCCATGGATCGTTTCTCCCTGTGATCGGCAGGCGGATCAGGGTCGGGCGGGGTGCCCTTTTGCCGCTGAATCCCTGATCTTTTGGATGACGTCCGTGGTGGAATGCCCCTCCACAAAGGGGATCCGCCTGACCTCGCCCCCGGCCTCCCGGACCACATCGGCCCCGATGATCTTGTGGAGGGGCCAGTCCCCGCCCTTGACCAGGATGCTGGGGACCAGGGACCGGATCACCCGGTAGGGATCGTCCTCGTCGAAGACGACCACGCCGTCCACGCATTCGAGGGCTGCGAGCAGTTCGGCCCTTTCATCTTCGGGTGTGATGGGTCTTTCCGGGCCTTTGATGGCCCTGACGGAACGATCGCTGTTCACGGCCACGACGAGATAATCGCCCAGGGCCCTTGCGGCCGCGAGGTAGCGTGCGTGGCCCCGGTGGAGGATGTCGAAACAGCCGTTGGTGAAGACGATCTTTTTGCCCTGGGACTTGAGGGCGTCAATTTCGGCCTTCAGCTCGGCAAGGGTCTTGATTTTTGAACGGTAATCTTCCATAAAGAGTTTCCTCCTGCGCCGCGGCCCCGGTCAATTCCAGGGGATCGACGGGTCAGCCCATGGTTCGGGCAAGGACGAGCCCGAACACCTGTCTCGCACCGGACCGCTTGAGCATCCGCGCGCACTCATTCAGGGTGTTGCCTGTAGTGGCCACGTCGTCCACGAGGAGGATGGTGCGGCCCTTCAGCGGGTTCCCTGTGCCTTGTATGCCGAAGGCCCTCCGCACGTTCTTCCGCCTCTCGTCACTCTTGAGGCCGGTCTGGGGCTGGGTGTATCTTATCCTCCTGAGGGTCAGAAAGTCCAGTTCGGCCTCAAGGGCCCGTGCCAGGTGCCTGGCCAGGAGGAGGCTCTGGTTGAATCCCCGCTCCCGCAGGCGCTTGGGGTGAAGGGGGACCGGCATGACCAGGAGTGCGGGCCGGGGCGCGATCCAGGTTCGGGCGAAGGAGGCCAGGAGGGGGCCCAGGGACCCGGCCAGGTTGCTTTTCCCTCCATATTTGAACTGGTGAATGAGCGTCATAAGGCCGCCGGTATAGAGATAGGGGGCCCGTGTCTTTTCAAAGTGGGGCCGCCTTCTCAGACAGTTTTCACAGACCCGGTCCTCGGAGCCCACCCGGTGAGGCACGCCGCAGATGGGGCAAAGGGGCGAAAGGACGGGGGTAAGGCCCTGAAAACAGGGGAGGCAGAACGGGAGATCTCTGTGATCGGCCCGGGCCCGGTCCTGCCGGAGAAAGGCGCCGCAGAGGAGACATCTCGGGGGATAGATCAGTTCAATGAACTGCCGGAACAGGTCTCCGGTATGGCCGATCAAAGGGCTTTTCATATTCGATGACCAAAAGGAAGCGGCCCGGAGCCCGGAAGGGGCCCGAGCCGCGCTTCAATCTGAGTCCGCCTTTGCCTGTCTCACGAACTCCTCGAAGGAACAATCCGGATTGATACCCGGGCAGGCCTGCCGGGCCTCCTCCCAGGCGTCCCTGTCCTCGAGGATGGCCGGGTAATAGGGCCAGAGGGAACAGGCCGAAGGGACGACCGGGTGGATGAGGCACTGATCCTTCCAGTGGTGGAAGATGCAGTAACCGTCCGGGGCCGCCCGGATATAGAGCCGCCTGTTTCTGGTTTCGCAATATTCGGCCACAAAGGCCTCCGAGGAGATCTTCAGAAAACGGGCGATCCGCATGACATCCTCTTTTTCCAGGCGGATGCCGCCCTCCCCAAAGCAGCATGTGCCGCACATCTTGCATTCAAACGCCCGCATGGCTTGTTTCCTGAAATTTTTTCGTTAAAAAATTGTAACTGTTCAGTTTGGTTAGGCTGTAGGCTAAAGGCTATTAGATTTCCATCCAGAAATACATGATTTCTGGATGGTGCGGTCTGCTATCGGCATTCAGCACTCAGCCTAATGCCTTGTCTTTGCATAGCTTTTGCTGATAGCTGATCGCTGAGGGCTGTGAGCGCTAATCCGGGAATGCTTTATTTCCGCATGTGCATCAGCCCGTTCAAACGCTCCGAGTTTCCTATGGTCACGCATGTTCCCTTGCTGCGACACCTCACAGCCTAAATGCCTGCAGCCTATCCAGCTCAGTAGTCACAAAAAATTTTAGGTCACTCCAGAGCCCCGCCCACAGGCGGGGCGTTTTATAAAATCGCGCATCGATTTTATTTCAGAAAGTCTTCCAGCTTCCAGTCCAGCCGGAGCCTGACCCGCTGATTTTCTTTCTTTGTCCTGTAGATGAGGTGCCCCTTTTCCAGCCCGTGCATAAAGAGGTCCCGCGTGACGGCCACGTCCTGGCGGCAGTAGTCGGTAAGTTTTTCCATCTCTCCCTGGTTGAACCATTCCACGGCCTTCAGGCCGTCGGCCGATTTGCCGTGGTTGAGGGTTTCCCGGGCGAGGTGATCCAGACCCAGCCTGAACCCCAGACGCCGGTGGATGTCCTCGAGGATATCGAAGGTGTTGAGTTCCTTGAGATCCTTGGTCGTGTAGGCCCCCAGCACGGCGTAGTCAAAGCGCTTGACATTGAATCCCACCACGAGATCGGCCCGTTCCAAGTGATCCAGGAGGGCGTCCACCTCGTCTTCCGTAAAGGTCAAAAAGGCATTCTCACGGGTGTCGTAGACCACGGCGACGGAGACCCGCATGAGATGGGTGTTTTGCCATCCCCCCACATCCTGGGCCAGTTTCTGGGTCTCCAGATCGAAGAAGAGGATACGCGGCTCACGGATTTGGTCCGCGGTGGGGCCCTCCTTCATGGGATGCGGCTCTTCTTCGACGGGGGCCCGGTCCTCCTGGAGGCTTTCAAGGGGGATGCGCCCAACGAGGCATTCCAGGATCAGGATCGCGGCCTCCTTGTCCAGGGGTTTGTTGCCCGAGCCGCATTTGGGGGAATGGATGCAAGAGGGACAGCCCTCTTCACACGCGCAGGTCTTGAGAAGATCCAGCGTCTTTTCAAGGAGTTCCAAAACGATGTCAAAGCCCCGTTGGGCCAGGCCCACCCCGCCGGGGTAGCCGTCGTAGATGAAGACGGCGCTCTTGTTGACCTGGGGATGGTGGGGATAGCAGATGCCGCCGATATCGTTCCGGTCGCAGAGTGCAAAGAGGGGAAAGATCCCTATGGACCCGTGTTCGATGGCATGGATGCCCCCCATGAAGTGAAGCCCTTTGCGTTCTATCCATGCCCTGATGACCGGTTCGATCTCTATCCAGAACCCCATGGTTTCAAAGGACTGGGGGGGGAGTTCCAGGGGAAAGACCCCCATGAGTTCCTGACCCGGGAGGGCCCTCTTCTCATAGCCTGTGATCCATTCCGTGACCTTGACCGTACCCTCCCGGACGAGAAACTGTCCCCTGGGCCTCGACCTGCGGACCTGGATGATTTCGGTCTCCTTTTCGCTCCGGGCGCGGGTGAAATAACGGGTGTCGGCGCGGTGGGCGATGATGTCCCTTTTGTCCAGGAGCAGGTCATCGACGAGATAATGCCTGGCGCGGTGCAGGTAAACGGCCCCGGGATGGCACTCCTTGAGGGCCCTGACACCGTCGATGGTGCCGATGGCCTCACCGGTGGCCCTTTCAAAGATCGTAAAGGTGCTCCCCGCAGACCGGATGTTGACCTTGAGGTGGGGATTCTTTCCGGTGGAGAGCCACATGGGATCACCTTCGGCGGTCTGGATGAGCCGGCCCTCGCGCTCGAGGTGTTCGAGATGTTCCGGAAGGCCCACGGGCCAGTAGCGTTCGTCCGCCCGGGTGATGGGTTTTTCAGAGGCCGCACAGGGCAGATGGGCCCGGACCACGTGAGGGTTGGCGGGGTCGAGGATGGCCGCCTCGTAGGACCTCCCGAAGAGCTCTGCGGGGTGCTTCATGAAATACTGATCCAGGGCGTCGGGTTTGGCGATAAGGATGACCAGGGATTCCCTTCCGGCCCGGCCGACCCTGCCCCCCCGCTGAAAGGTCGTGATGATGGTCCCGGGGTAGCCCACCAGGAGGCAGATATCGAGGTACCCGATATCAATGCCCATCTCCAGGGCGCTGGTGGACACCACGCCGAGGAGGTTTCCGCTCGCCAGCCCCTTTTCGATCTCTCGTCTTTCCCGGGGCATGAACCCCGCACGGTATGAACTCACCTTGTCCCGGAGGCGTGGGGACAACCGGGACACCCACACATGGATCAGTTCCGTCACCTTGCGGGACTGGGTGAAGGCAATGGTCCTGAATCCGGCACGGAGACAGTGGGCAAAGAGTTTGGCCGCCGAGAAATTGGCGCTTATCTCGGGGTTGAGGAACAGGAAGTGCTGTCCGGAGTGGGGCGACCCGCTTGAATCCACCACCCTGATCCTCTCTCCGATCAGTTTTTCTCCGAACTCCCCGGGGTTATTCACGGTGGCGGACAGGAGGACAAACCGGGGGTTTGAGCCGTAGGAGGCACAGATCCTTTTCAGCCTCGTGATGACCTGGTTCATGTGCGACCCAAAGATGCCGCGATAGGTATGGACCTCGTCCAGGACCACAAAGGAGAGGTTGGAGAACAGGTCCTTCCAGTTTTCGTGAGAGGCGATGATGCCGGAGTGGAGCATGTCCGGGTTGGTAAAGAGGATGTCCGGGACCCTGGTCCTGATATGTTTTCGCCGGTAGGGGGAGGTGTCCCCGTCATAGATTCCGGCGGAAATCTCCGCCCCTTTGAGCCCCCTGAGAAAGGGAGCGAGGTTCTTGAGCTGATCCTGTTCCAGGGCCTTCAGGGGAAAGAGATAGAGTGCCCTGGCCGACCGGTTTTCCAGTATGCCGTCCAGGACCGCGAGATTGTAGATCAGGCTTTTCCCGCTGGCCGTGGGCGTTGAGACCAGGACATGAGCCCCGTTCCGGATATGTTGAAGGGCCTCCACCTGATGGCTGTAAAGCCTTGCGGCGCCCAGGTCCTCCAGAACAGCCCCAAGGGGTTCCCTGAAAGGCGGGGAGGAACCGTAGCGCGCCTTGACGGACGGGACATAGTGGTGAAAGACGGCGGCCGGGCCGAAGTCGGGATGGTTCCTGATGCTGTTGACGAAATCGTTGAGTTTCACGGAGATAGGGTTGAATCCTTCAGTTCATTGCGTCTCGCCTCTGCCTGCAAGACGGAAAGCCGTTGAGACCTCAGGGCGCGGAAAAGAACAGGATCAGGAGTGGGAATCAGTCGGGGGCACCTTCCCGAACTTCTTCATCATGGCCTCGGCCATCTCTTTCTGCGAGGGCTTCGGGCTGATCTTTTCACTCGCTTCCGCCTTGGCCCGGGCATCCTTCAGGATATCGCTCATGAAGGTGTCCTGCTCGGAGCTCCAGGAACTCCAGCCGTCCACGTCGATGTACTCGTTGTAGGAGGTCATGCAGTAGGGGTCGTAAATGCGGACCCCCTTTTCTCCGTCATATTCATAGGTGACGGACTTGCCGTCAAACAGCCTGAAGTCCTCTTCTTTGAGGCCCAGGGTCTTCAGCAGTCCTTTGTGCTCTTTTTTTATGACCGTCTGCACATCAAACTCCTTCCCCAACCCCCAGTTCCCGCTTGGTGTTCTCCAGCTCTTCCTGGGTGCGCTCCCACCGGTCAAGCAGTTGCTCCAGTTTCTTCCGGAGTTCGCCGTACTCGTTCAAGAGGGGGACGCTCTTCTTCTTATCCTTGAAAATCTCCGGATCTGCAAGGACTTTCCCCAATTCCTTTTCACGCGCCTCAAGCCCTTCGATCCTTTGTTCCAGGTCAGTCAGCCTGTCTTGGATCGGCTTGAGGGAGGCGCTGATCCGGCGCCTTTTTTCCGCCTTTTCACGCCGCAACTCCTTGCGGTTAATGAGGCCGTCGGTCTCGGCCATTTCATCGGGTTCATCCTGTCCGGCCTCCTCATCCTTTTCACGGTCCGGGGCACGATTTTCCAGTCGCGCCAGGTGTTCATCGTACTCCCTCAGGGAGCCGGGGTAGTCGTAGATTTCGCCGTCCCGGATGTCCCAGATCCTGGCGGCCAGCCTTTTGACAAAATACTGGTTGTGTGAGACGAAGATCAGGGTCCCGCTGTAATCCGCCAGGGCGTCGATGAGGATTTCGGAGGACACGATATCCAGGTGGTTGGTGGGTTCGTCCATGACGAGCAGGTTTCCGGGCTTGACCAGGATCTTGGCCAGGGACACCCGGGCCCTCTCCCCGCCCGAGAGGATACCGATGGACTTGTCCACATCAGGTCCCGAGAAGAGAAAGGCGCCGCATACCCCCCTGACAAAGCTGATGTTCTCGTTGGGGACCACCTGGTAAACCTCCTCCAGGATGGTCTTTCTCGGGTCCAGCATCTCCGAATGGTGCTGTGCATAATAGCTCATGGTGACACCGTGGCCCAGGCTGATCCGGCCCGTGTCCGGGGCCAGTTCATCAGCGATCATCCTGAGGAGCGTGGTCTTCCCGGAGCCGTTGGATCCGACAATCGCCACCCTCTCCCCCTTCATGATCCAGAGATCAATATCCCGATACAGCGTGTTTGCATCAAAACTCTTTGAAAGTCCCTGAATGGTCAACACATCCCGGCCGCTGGGGGGGACCTCGGGAAAGGAGAATCGAATGGCTTTCTGTTCCTTGTGGCCCTGAACCAGTTCCATCTTCTTGAGCAGTTTGATCTTGCTCTGGGCCTGCCGGGCCTTGGTGGCCTTGGACTGGAACCTTTCTATGAATCGCTTGGCCTCCCTCACCTTTTGTTCCTGATTCCTGGCCCTGGCCTCCAGTGTCCTGCGCTCTTCCTCCCGGGCGCTCAGGTAGTGGTCGTAATCACCCGAATAACTGCGGAGCCCCTCGGGCTCGAAACCCACGGTTCGCTTGATCTGACGATTGAGAAAATCCCTGTCGTGGCTGATGAGGATAAGCGCCCCACTGTATCCCTGCAGGTATTCATCCAGCCACCGTACGGAAGGAAGATCCAGGTGATTGGTGGGCTCGTCCAGGAGCAGCAGTTCAGGGTTTTGGTAAAGCAGGCTTCCCAGGGCAGCCCGCATCTTCCATCCGCCACTCAGGAGGGAGACGGGTCTCTGTAAATCGTCGGGCTTGAAGCCGAGTCCCATCAGGATTTTTTCCGCCTTGTGGGCCGGAAATCGCGTATCCAGGTCGGCCGACTGCTGGTGCAGTTCGGCCAGCCTTGCCGCCAGTTCGGTGCCTTTTTTCCCGTCTGAATCGTCCCTGAGTGCCGCTTCCTTTTCTCTGATCTCGTTTCTCAACCTGACGCGGCCGGGGACGGAATCCAGGGTGGTCTGGATCAGTGAGCCGCTCAGGGTCTCGGGGATATCCTGGGGCAGGTAACCGATTCGATTGCCTTTGGCGATTCGGATTTCTCCTTTGTCAGGCGTCAGTTCACCCACCAAAAGCCGCAGGAAGGTCGTCTTTCCGGAACCGTTCGGCCCCACGAGACCGATGCGGTCACCGATCTCCACCTGAAGACCGATGTCGCTGAAGAGGTCCTTTCCAAGAAAGGACATGGATAGATGTATAACATTTACAAGACTCATAGGCGCTCACTCAACCCGGGGACTCAAAAATTTGCATCTGGTACCTTGCGGGTGATCAGGTTCATGCGCAAAAGGCATGCTTCAGACGTACGCTCTTCAAGGGAAACCGGAAAGGTGGCACGAGGAAATCGGCAGGGGACGGAAATCAGACAGGCGGTCTTTTAAAGCCTAATCCTTTCGTGTTCCTGTTTGGCGCATTTTTCCACAATGACCGTGATGCCGGCCTTTCGGGCCTTTTGGGCGGCCCTTTCGTGAAAAACACCCAACTGCATCCACAGGACCGGAACGCCGATCTCTATGGCCTGATCCACAACAGGAGGGACCCGGGAAGGACTGAGAAAGATATCCACCATGTCGACCTTTAGAGGGATGTCCTTCAGGGTCCTGTAGCAGGGCCTTCCGAGAATCTGATTGCGCCCGGGGTTGACCGGTACAATGTCGTAACCTTTTTCAATCAAGTACTTGGCGACCCTGTGGCTGTCCCTGTATTCCTTCGGGGAAAGACCCACCACGGCAATTTTCCTGCATTTCAGGAGGACCTCTTTGATCGTCTCCTCAGACGGGTTTTCTTCGGTCTGTCTCAAGGGGAATTCCGTCATGATTTCAAGATGTCTTTGACCTTTTCCGCCTTCTTCTTCGCATCCATGGCCTGTTTGACCCCCGGCACCTGCTCCATCACCTTTTCGGCCAGTTTGTTTTCAATCGCAGGCGGATCTTTTTCTTTCCCGGTTTCGTCCTCCTCGCCGTCGGCATCAGACATGATTTCCTTTTTCACGTGCTTGAATTCCCTTATGGCGCCTCCAACACCCTTACCGATCTCGGGCAGTCTCTTGGCGCCGAAAAGCAAGAGGACAATCACGGCAATGATGATCAATTCTGTTGTTCCAAGACCAAACATGCTCTTCTCCTTTAATGTCAGGGGGCAAGGAATTCAAAAAGGCCCGGTGGAGGAAATTCGGCCTCCGGCCGGATATCCATTGTCCTTATCCCCGAGAGCGCAAAGAGGGCTGCGGTCACCCCCTTACCGGACCCGGTCGGGCTGTCGCAACAGGGTGTTTCCAGACCGCAGGAGGGGCTTCTGTCTTTGAGGAGGGCCCTGGCGGCCCCATAAAGGTGTGCCAGTTTCAAGGATTCCTGCGCCCCTTTTCGGTAGGCCTCGGTCACATCGCCGCCCTGCTCGGTCAGCACCCTGGCCTTACCGGACAGGACATCCCGACCGTCGCCTCCCACGATATTGGCCGGAGGTCGAGGCGTGGACAGCCCCCCGAGTTGTTCAGGGCAAAAGGGTACCACCTGGACTGAAGAAATCAATCGGATGAGGCCGGGGCAGCCCCGTTCTCCGCCGTCGTATCTGCACCGGATCCCGAGGAGGCATGCACTGACCAGGACGGGGGCGTCTTCAGGGGGAGAGGATTTGTCAGGCCGTATACTGTATAGGGTCCTCTCTGTCATCCCTGGATTCCACCGAACCGATATGAAAGGCCGTTTCGCCCATGGCATTCAACCGTGAAAGGATTTCTCCGGTCTCCTCTTCGCTGACCACAATCACCAGACCAAGTCCGTTATTGAAGGTTCGCATCATTTCATCGGATGAGATCCCGCCCTCGCTCTTGATCACCTGAAATACAGGGGGCGGTGTCCACTTCCCCGGATCGATCACGACCTTACACGGCGTCGGCAGGATACGCGGGATGTTGTCGGTGAGTCCTCCACCCGTGATATGGGCGATGCCGTAGATCTTGAAGTCCCTCCTCAGGTTTTTGACGGTCTTGGCGTAGATGCGGGTCGGTTCCAAAAGTTCTTCGCCGAGAGTCCGGCCGAAATCATCGACATAATCATTGACAGACATCTTGAGTTCTTCGAAAAAGATCTTTCGCACCAGAGAATAACCATTGCTGTGAAGCCCGCTGGATGCAATCCCAATCAACTGGTGGCCCACGGCGATCTCAGAGCCGTCAAGGAGCTGGCTGTTGTCCGCAAGACCGACCACGAAACCGGCGAGATCATATTCGTCTTCCACATAAAACCCAGGCATTTCAGCTGTTTCACCACCAATGAGGGAGCAGTCGGCTTCCATGCAACCGTCGGCGATGCCCTTGACCAGTAAGACGGCCTTGGCCACGTCCAGTTTTCCCATGGAAATGTAATCCAGCATGAAGAGCGGGGTGGCACCCTGCACCATGATGTCGTTCACGCACATGGCGACGAGGTCTATGCCCACGGTATCGTGCTTATCCATCATGAAGGCCACCTTGAGTTTGGTCCCCACACCGTCCGTAGAGGAGACCAACACAGGGTTTTGAATGTCCTGAAGAGGAAGTGAAAACAGACCGGCGAAACCGCCGATATCGGTGATCACGCCCGGCTTGAAGGTCTTGCTGACAACAGGCTTGATGAGTTCAACAAAGCGGTTCCCCGCATCAATACTCACCCCTGCTTCGGCGTATCTGTCCTTTTTTTTGTCGCCCGCCATGATTATTCAACCCTTAAGATTGTAGATAGATGAGGGACCGTCCCTATCCGTGTGGATATATCTTTCTTATCATGATCCTGTCAATGGTTTTATCCTGATACACTGTCGTCCCCACAGGATTTGGCTCTTCCCGTGCCCTTGGCCGTTTGAAAGGGCCTGAGGTTGAGGTCACTTCGAACGGGGACGGGCAGGCCCTTTCCTATGCGGGATTTTGCTCCCTGGTGCTCATCCGGAAGTCATGGTTTTCCGGATGGAAACAGGATGTGCCGCTCCAAGCAGGACCCGGGATGTTCTCTTCGCTACGCTCCCTCCGCCGTCCATGGCTCCGGTCGCTGCGGGATTTCGGCCCTTCATCCATCCTGGTTCAGGGCCGAAATACGCCCACTCCGAGAAAACCCCGGCCCCTGCTTTCCGCTGCCTGGTGAGGATACCTTTGCCTGCATTGTGCGAATCCGGAAATGAGCATTCCCGGATTAGCGCTAACAGCCCGCAGCGATCAGGTATCATCAAAAGCTATGCAAAGACAAGGCATTAGGCTGAACGCTGAATGCTGATAGCAGACCGCTCCATCCAGAAATAATATATTTCTGGATGGAAAGGATCTAAAGGGATACGCAGAGGTGGTCATAGGCTACCGTGACCTTAAAGGGCAGCTTGTGCTCTGTCATGACCCGGTTTACGCCCTCCTGCCATTGTTCCTGGTTCAGTGGGACGGGATAGGGGGTGCCGCTGGAGGGGGAGGAGAGAGGATCAGCGGGTTCGATCTTCTTGGCCATGGCGTTGGCGGGGTCGCCGGGCACCGCGTCGCCGTCTCCGATGTGCACCAGGAAGGTTTCCTTTCGGGGGTTCCATTGTCTGATATAATCAACGGCGCGCTGAAAGCTCAAATGGTTCGCCCGGTTCTCCCGAGGTTCATTGAACCAAAAGGATTGAATAATCAGATAGTCCGGATCAAAGAGGGCCCGGGGGGAGACCGGGAGATCCACAAGATCGGAGGTGTATACCAGTCGGACCACCTCCCCCTTTGTCCCGGGACATTCAATCACATACCCGACGGAGCCGGGGGCAAAGCCGCCGTGGTTCGTCTTAAAAGCGAGCAAATGAAAGTCCATGAAGGAAAAGGGCCGGCCCGGCTCGATCAACCGGAATCTAATGACGCCTGATTGCTCGAGATAGCCGAAATGGGCTCCGACCACCTCCAGGCTCTTCGGCGTGATAAAGACCGGGATGGGAACATACCGATCCCTGGGACAACTCCGCTTGTAGGAGGAAAGGGCATCCAGGCCCAGGTAGTGGTCCCCGTGCTCATGGGTGATCAGGACACCGTCCGGTTTTCCGGGATTGTATTCGGCCAGTTGAGAGGCGATATCCGGACCGCAGTCGATGAGCAGGGTTCCTTGCCCACGAAGAAGAAGGGCGGTGCGCTTCCTCTGTTCTTTCTTTCGTCGCATTTCTCGGCAGATGCGGCAATCGCAGCCCAGTTCGGGAATGGGCCATGCCCCGCCCGTGCCAAGAAAAATGAGGTCAAGGGGACTCATGGTTGGGTGTGCTCCGTTATTTGAAACCTATCAATACCTTGAGGAAGAGGTCTCCGCGCTCTCCGCCTTCTGTCTCTTTCCCCATCCCGGAAAGGCGTAGGATCGCGCCATGGCCTATTCCAGGGGGAACGACGACACGGAGAATGCGCTTCCTGAAGCCCCAGGGGACATTGATTAACTTGCGGGTTCCAGCCCGGGCCTCGCCGGGTGTAATGGTGATGTTGCCGTAAAGATGGGGGTTGTCGATCATGCCGACCGGGTGTATGACCTGAAGGCGGTGGGTCCGGTTCTTTTCCGTTGTGGAACGGAGCCTGCTCGTCACGCCGGACTTGGGCAGCATGAGCAAAACCTTCAGAAAGGCCATGCCGGCGACAAAACCCCCTATATGGGCCCACCAGGCGATACCCGCGGCCTGGCCGTGGCTGCCTGCGGCGCTGAGAAACTGGAACAAAAACCAGATCCCCAGAAACAGGAAGGCCGGGAGCTCCACGAACCAGGGTATGAAAAAGATGGGAATCAAGGTCAGAATCTTGGATCGGGGGTAAAGGAGCAGATAGGCCCCCATGACGCCGGCAATGGCGCCGCTTGCGCCGATGGTGGGCACGTGGGAGTGCCAGTTCATAAAGAGATGAGCCAGTCCCGAGGCCCAGCCGCAGAGGAGATAGAACAACAGATACCGAAAGGGCCCGAGCCGGTCCTCCACATTGTCGCCGAAGATGTAGAGTGACCACATATTGCCGAGGATGTGTATGAATCCCCCGTGAAGAAACATGAAGGTGAAAAGGGCAAGGACCTGCTGCCCAAAGGTGAAATGCGTCGCGATCTCCGGCATGGAGTAACGCACGGGGACCAGCCCATAGGTCAGGATGAAACGGTCTTCCCCTGGGCCTTGTGCCATCTGCACAAAGAAGAAAAGGACGTTTAGGCCGATGAGAAGAGTATTTACAACAGGATAATTCTTGGACTCGGTTGTATCGCGGATAGGTATCATAAGCGGATTCAGACTTTGCCGTGGCCCCTGACATGAAAATGCGGGTCACTCTGGATCAAATTTAAGATTTATCGGCTCACCGGGCCGGGTCGTGCCTGTTTTGTTCACCCCATTCTCACCGGGAGAATCAATGCCCCGCTCCCGTTAAGGGGTCATGGACCATCATCCCTGTCCAGAATAGAATATGCCGCTCCAGGCAGGGGCCGGCTACTGCCTTCCACTGCCCGGGAGGGAACCTCAATGAAAAGACGACCGTTTTTCATCGCCGGCAGTCTGATTCGACGGAGGCCGGAGGGGTCGATCGTTCTTTTCTGAATACTCATCATATACCATATTGAAAGATCCCGGGATACAAAGCTAGCCCTTTTTGTCCACAAACCGCGGATTTTTCGCAGACACGCCTCCATATCCCCTCAAGGCCCGCCGACCCTTCCGCAGGCCCCTGATTTCCTGAAGAAGTGCGGACTTTTTTTCCGTAACAAAGGCCCCTATCTGCCTGTCGATTTCCTGGATGGATTGAATGATCCGGGCCACTTCATCAACCGGTGAGGGAGGTCTCCCTTCTCCCGGATCCACGGAAGATCCATGGGAAGGTGTTTCGTGGGCGGAAATTCTTCGCTTGAGCGCCTCTCTGTCCGCGGAGAGATCAAAATAGAGATCCATCCGCTCCTCCACCACCGCTTCCCTCTGCCTTTCGGCCAATCCCTTCATCTCAAGAAACAGACTCTTCTTTTCCATCATCACGGCAACCCCCTCTGATTCCCCCCGAATAAAGCAAATAGGGTGCCAGAGAAGGAGGTCCCAAGGCTGAGAGGTCCTGTGAATGCCTTGACAGGGGCTGTAAACGGAAAAAATTCCTGGTAATGCTCTTCTCTTGAAACCCTGGTCAGTCGATTTCCGGGTGTAAGGGGCCCACGGAAATATGTCAAAAAATTGACATTCAGGTTTCATGCAAGGAAGGTTTCCGAGGTCAGGGGGGGATGTCTGTGTATGCTGAAAAATGATAATCTATTCAAACATTTAATGTCTATGGACTGGGTCCCTTTGGAGCGCAAAGCGAATGGCATGGGATGTGCTTAATGAAGGGGTGTGAGGATGTCTGGATCGCATTCATTTTTCCACAATCACAATGAGGATGCCCTATGAAAAGGCGAGGAAGAGATTTTGGATGGTGGGCGGGAGTCCTTTGCGCCCTCATTTTTTTTATGCCCGGCCTGTCCCATGGTGGTGACCGGAGGTATGAAACACGGGTTCCGAGGGGTGTGTACATTGATCTCACACGACTGATCGACACACAGCCGGTAAACCAGAAGAAATGAAAAAGGCCCCGAACAT
>JBMNCO010000218.1:29504-92780 GCA_049366815.1 Desulfatiglandales bacterium
CGACTGATCGACACACAGCCGGTAAACCAGAAGAAATGAAAAAGGCCCCGAACATCCTGAGGAGCGCCGCCCTCATCCTGTTGGCCCTTTTTGTCGGCCCAATGTCTTTCCCCGAGGTGGCCACGGCAAACAGGGTCCTCCACTTCAGTCTGAAAACAGAGGAAGAGGCGGCCCGATTTGCTGTTCAACTCGAGGCCGCTCCCCGTTATGCCCTCAAAGTCCTTGATGGAGGCCGGGTCTCCCTCACCCTCTTGGACACCTCGGACACCCCGCAGCTCCGTGAGAGACTCAAGGGGAAAGAGGGCCCTGTCACGGTGCAGGAAGAGGGTCAGTCACCGCATCTCTGCTTTCTTCTCCAATTGGAGGCACCGGTCAGGGAGGTTCGGACCTCATGGTTCAAGGAGGAGAAAATACTGCTGTTGTCCGTGGGTCTCAAAAAGAAACAAGACATCGCGAAGGTCAGCCGAGGAAGGCCCCCGACATTCAAAGGTCTCCGGTTCGGAGTAGAGGATTCTTATACCCGACTGGTCTCGGATCTGGATGCCGAACCCCGGTGGGAATTTGCCCGCAGGGGTGAAGATGCTTTGGAGCTCAGGTTTGAGTCTGACAGGGTCCACCTGAAGAAGAGGGCATATACCGGAATCAGGAGAATCAGGAAAATCGCCGTTGCGGAAAAGGACCGCCAGGTGATTTTGAGACTCAAGGCCGATCGTTCCGTGGATCATTTCAGGGTGTTCTGGCTCAAAATAGGCAACCGACTGGTGATGGATATCATGGATGAACCCGTGGACCCGCCTGATGAGGACCTCCTGCCCGGAGCAGAGAGCGTGATCCAGGCCCGGGAAAAAGAGAGCGGGCCCGGGGAGGTGAGCCGGGCGGGTGAGGCAGGAGGGGGACCTGAAATCAAAGAGGGGATACAGGAGGGCGAAAAGGGGGAAGCCCTGCATCCTGAAACGGCGTCAAAGGTGGAGCCGGAGCTTGCGGAGCCTTCACCTGCGGAAAGCGGTTTTATCGTGCGACAAAGTATCCGGAAGGCTGCGGAGAGGGATCCGAAAAGGGGCGGACACACGGTCAGGCGGGTCATCCACAAGGTACAGGTCAACATCGAACCCGATGTCGAGGAAGGCCGGCCCGAAGGTCTTTACAACAAGGCATGGGTCCGTCATCTGAGCTCGGAGGAGGCCTTCCTGATCGGCCGCATCCAGGAGGCCTGGGAAACCCGGCGCTATGAAAAGGGCGCCGAGCTGATGGAGCAGTTCCTGAAGGAATTCCCCGATTCTCCTTTAGATGAAACCGTTTGTTTCCTGCTGGGCGATTTCCGTCTGGCCCTTTTGAAGAGGGGGGAGAAGGAGGCCTTTCCCAAGGTCATCGAGAGTTATGCGCAGGCCGTTTCCCGATACAAAGAGTCGGCGAGGACACCTCAGGCCTATGTTCGAATGGCCCAGGCCAACGCCTATATGGGGAGGGATTATGAGGCCCTGGGGTATCTCAATACGGTTATCAGCCGGTTCCGTGAGGGGGATCATCTCTCCCCGGCCTACCTTGACCGGGGCAGGGTCCATCTGCGGTTGAATCAGCCCGACAGGGCCATCGAAGACCTCCAGACGGTGATGTCGCGGTTTCCACAATCACCGGCCGCCGGGGATGCCCGCTATGAAATCGCGAAGTATTTTTTCAGTGTCGGGGTCTATGACGAGGCCGAGAAGCGCCTGCAGGAGATCGGGGATAAACAGCCGGAATTTTATCTCAAAAATCCTGAATATCTGAGCCTGGTCGCCCGAACCGCCTTTTATCAAAAGGATTACCGCCGGGCGCGGGAGTTTTTTTTCCTAGCCCTCAATCTGGGGCGACAGCCGGAGACAGGCGATATGCTGCTTTCCCGCATCGGGGACACCTATCAGCAAGAGGGACAGGACCGGGAGGCGGAAAAATTCTACAGGATGGCCATGGAATACGACCCTGAGGGTGAAGGGGCGGCGATTGCAGAGCTGCGCCTGGCCAATTATTCATCAGGGGTCACGGCATTCGAGGCCGTCCACAGGGGGCATGCCGACAGTCCCATCGGTGATCTGGCCCTTTTGAACCTGGCCACAAGATTCTATGAACAGAAGAAATATGCCATGGCCATGGACACCCTGCGAAAGGTGATGGAGAAGCCCAACCATCCCGATCTCTTTGGAAAGGCGAGGGATCTTTACAGTCGAGTGGTTGAAGAAGAGGTCAAAAAGGTCTATCGGGACCTGGAATATGAAAAGGTCGTCACGTTGCACCGCTCCTGGAAGCTTCCCGCCGCAAGCAGGCTGGATCCCGAGGTCTGTCTCATGGTGGCGCAGGCGTACCGCCACCTTCATCAACGGCCTGAGGCCATCGGCATTTTCGAGACCATCAACCCCAATGATCTGTCCCTGCCTTCGCGGGGGGCCTACGTCCTGGACCTGGCGGACACCTATCTCAGGGAGGGAAAAAGAGAAAAGGGTGAGCATCTGCTGGAGACGGCCGCAAGGGTTGAGATGCGCCATGAGGACCGGCAGAAGATCATGGTCATGCTGGCTGCCCTGAAGAGAGAGAAGGGCGACCTGAACAAGGCCTATGAACTCTATGACGCCCTGGTCAGGGCTGAGAAAAAACTGTCTGACATAGAGATCGCCGCGGCCTACCTCGCCATGGGAGAGATATCGAACCTCGAAAGGCGATATGAAAAGGCCAGAGAGAACCTGAGCAAAGGCATCGCCCTGGCGGAGAAGGACAAAAAAGGAAGGGAAATCCTCAGGTCGGCCCTTATGGAGATGGGGAACGCCTATTACAGGGAAGGCGATCATTCCCAGGCCATCAGGGCCTTTCAAAAGGGATTTGACCTTGGATACGGCTACGAAGAACCGGATTATTGGGAATTGACCTACCGTTTGGCCATGTCTTTCCAGAAGACAGGCAACAACGGTGCGGCCGAAGGCCTGTTTAACGCCATTTCCGAGGAGGGTGACCCTATGCTGCAGCAGAAGGTGCAGATCAGGATGGGAATGATCGAACTCGAAAGACAACTCAATCGATTGCCCATCGGGAGGGGCAACGGCGAGGAATCCTTTTAATCACGCAACAGGTGTTCATCCGGAGATGACCCTTTCGGGATGATCTCCGGAGTATGACCTTTGAAGGGTAGGCAGCATGTCGAACAACAACCGTCAAAACATCCTGTGGACGGCCACGGACATCCCATTGCCGAAGGAACTGTGGGATCGTTTAGAGGGGCTTGGATACAAAGTCCTGGTCGCTGAACACAGCGACAATCCTCTGGAGAGGATAGAAAAGGCCGCGCCGAAACTCTGGATTGCACAAATGAACGGGAGAGCGGACCGGGAGTTGGCCGCAATCGCGGATATCCGGTCCAGGTGTCCGGACCTGCCTATCCTCCTCATGACCCGCAGGCCGGACATCGATGAGGCGGTCAAGGCCATCAAGATGGGCGTCCATGACTATGTGCCCGGAGGGGCCTCTGTGGAAAGGGTATGGGCCACGATCGAAGGTGCCCTCACGCGTACCGGGGCGGCGGTGAGGCCGCAGCGGCATGACGGGGATCATGGAGATGCGGCTTCACAGACACCCATTGCCGTCGATCCGGGGATGAAAGGGATCCTGGCCCTGGCAAAGAAAATCGCCCGGAGCCGGACAACCGTCCTGATCCAGGGGGAAAGCGGCACAGGCAAAGAGGTCATCGCCCGGTTTATTCACAGACAGAGCGATCACCGTGATGGGCCTTTTGTGGCCGTCAATTGCGCGGCGCTTCCGGAGACCCTGCTCGAGAGCGAACTCTTTGGTCACGAAAAGGGGGCCTTCACAGGGGCCGTCTCCCGGAAAAAGGGGAAGTTTGAGCTGGCCCACGGCGGCACCTTGTTGCTGGACGAGATCAGTGAAACCGAGGTCTCCATTCAGGCGAAGCTTCTCAGGGTCCTGCAGGAGCGTGAGATAGACCGGGTCGGCGGTCAGTCCGCCGTACCGGTCGATACCCGTGTGATCGCCACAACCAACAGGGATCTGGAGGCCGAGACAAAAGCAGGAAATTTTCGTCTCGACCTCTTCTACCGTCTCAACGTGGTCCCGTTTCGTCTGCCGCCTTTGAGGGAAAGGGTCGATGACATTGTCCCCCTTGCCGGCCATTTTCTCACCATACACTGTTCCATCAACAGGATACCCGTAAAAAAGATGGCCCCCGAGGTGGAGGCCGCTTTGAGACAGAGGCCATGGCCGGGAAACGTCAGGGAATTGGAGAACCTCATGGAACGGGCCTCACTTCTGGTCGATTCGGACCTCATCACATCCCGTGACCTGGACATGATTGATGGGCCTGGGGACGGCCACAAGGCCGGGGTGATGTCAAGCCATGAGATACTCCCCCTCAAAGACATGGAAAAAAAGATGATATTCCGTGCCCTCGATGACCACAGGGGAAACAGGACCCACGCCGCCAGGGTCCTGGGCATAAGCGTCAGAACGCTGAGAAACAAACTCCATGAATATCTGGACGAGACAGAGGCTGAGGAGCTTATAGCCACCGAAGCGTAATCCTTGAGAGGGCCGAAGGCCGACGGCTGATCCGTCAAAAAACCGACAGGAGGAGAGGATCCTTCCATAGCCATGCCTCCAGGCCTTTGGTCAGGGGCCGTCGGATCAGGGATAACCGTCGGTATTTGTGGGAGATGGCTGCAACCGCATAAAATGGTCCCCCTTTTGCAAAGAATTAAGACTGAACCCATTCAAGGGAGGAGAGGGAAAAGAAATGGACAAAACGGCTGTTCATCGTTTGGCGGGCAAAACCGTGGAACTCCTGTCCCAAGCCCTGAATTTCCGGAGCGCCAATCATCATGTGATATCCGGGAATATCGCGAACATAGACACGCCCGGGTACAAACCCCGGGAACTTTCCTTTGACAAAGAGCTGGAGCGGGCGGTTGGGAAAAATGACATTTCCCTGAACAGGACGAATGTGAAACATTTTTCCTATTACACGGGCCGTTTCGACCAGGGGAGTCCCCAATTTGAGATGCGCCCCATGGAGCGGCCCCTGACCGGATCCTCGCGATTGAACATTGAACGGGAAATGGCCAGGATGTCCCAGAACAATCTTCTGTATGAGGCCTCCGCCGGTCTTCTCTCGAAAAAGTTTGAGGCCCTGAAGACGGCCATTGAATCAGGAAGGAGTTAGGGTGATGGATCTCATAAAGACCATAGACACGGCAGCCGGAGGTATGGTTGCGCAAAGGACGAGGCTCAACGTCATATCCATGAACCTGGCTAACGCCAATACCACCAAGACCCAGGAGGGCACACCCTACAGGAGGCAAACGGTCATTTTCAGGACCGTTCCCGTCTCGGACTCTTTCAGGGATCGGCTGGAAAACGTCCTTGACAGAAAGATACAGGGCGTCGAGGTGAAGGGGATCGTGCCCGTTGCCGGGGAATTCAAACAGATTTTCGATCCCTCTCATCCGGATGCGGATGACAAGGGCTATGTGTATCTGCCCAATGTGAACCTCGTCGAAGAGACGGTCAACATGCTGAATGCCAATAGGGCCTATGAGGCCAATGCGGCGGTCATCAAGACGGCCAAGGAAATGGCTCTCAAGGCCCTTGAGATCGGCAGATAGGGGAAGGTCTGAAAATGGAACCCATCAGGGGCGTTGACGGAAACACCATGGGACTGCCGGGCGTCACAAAGGGCCGGAACACGCAGGGGGGAAACTTCACAGATGTCTTGAAAAACCTCACCCGACAAGTGGATGCCCAGCTCAAGGAGTCTGACCGGATGACTCAGGAATTTGCGGTGGGAAAGCGTGCCGATCTCCACGAAATCATGATCGCATCAGAAAAGGCGAACATCTCTTTCCGCCTCCTGCTGCAAATCAGAAACAAACTGCTGGAGGCATACCAGGAAATCACCAGGATGCAGTTTTAAGGATTCAAAATGGCAGACAGCGAGAAGAGCTTCATTCAACAATTTGTCCATGTCGTCAGGGCGATACCACCAGGAAAAATGGTCGTCTTCGGCATCACCCTCGCTATGGTGCTGGGTTCTTTCATCGCCCTGTTGATCTGGGCCAACAGACCCGATCTACAGGTTCTCTTTACAAAACTTGACGCGACGGATGCCGCCCGCATCACGGAAAGACTCCAGGAGAGAAAGATTCCCTTTCAGCTCAAGGAAGGAGGAAGCGCTATCCTTGTTCCCGATGATATGGTTTACCAATTGCGGTTGGACCTTGCGGGCGAAGGGATTCCCCAAGGTCAAAACGTGGGATTCGAGATCTTTCAGGATACATCATTCGGCATGACTGAATTTGAACAGAAAATGAAATACCAGCGGGCCATCCAGGGTGAATTGGCCCGGACCATTATCCAATTTGATGCCGTATCCGAGGCGAGAGTCCATATCGTGGCGTCCGGAGACTCCCTGTTTGCTGAACCTGAACGGCCTGCGACGGCGTCCGTCGTGCTTAGACTGCAGCCCGGAAGAAGCCTGAATCATCAGCAGTTGCAGGGCATCATCAACCTTGTGGCAAGGGCCGTAAAAGGACTCAAACCTGAGAACGTAACCCTCGTGGATATGACGGGCGGGCTGCTCTCGGGTGGCAACGATGCAGACGGCACGGAATCCCTGAGCAGGGCCCAGTTTGCCCATCGGCAGAAACTGGAAAGGTCGATGGAGAACAGGATACGCACCATGCTGGAATCCATTGTGGGAATGAACCGGGTGGTGGCCAGGGTTTCAGCGGACGTCGACTTCGAGCAGGTGAATATTCTGGAGGAGAGTTACGATCCGGACAGCAGTGTGATTCGCAGTGAACAAAGGCAGAAGGAGAGCACAACGGCATCGGATTACAGTGCATCAGGATCTCCCGACCTCCAATTCCAGGCCACCAGGGACCAGGGTGGAGGAGCCGGTTCTTCCGATACATTCAAGAAAGAAAACGCTGTCATAAACTATGAAATCAACAAGATCAACAAGCAGATCACGAACTCGATCGGCGATATCAAGCGTCTCTCTGTGGCCGTGATCATCGACGGGCCCTATGTGACCGAAAAGGGACCTGACGGAAATTCCCTCCAGAAGTTTGCACCCAGGGATCGCAGGGAAATGAAGACCTTTGAAGACATTGTGAAGAAGGCGATCGGATTCAGCGAGGCCAGGGGGGACCAGGTGAGTGTTTCGAACATATCCTTCGCCTTTCAGCCGGAAGAGGCCGCCTTGCAGGATCGGGGTATTCCATGGATGGATTATGGCAGGAAAGCGACGCGCCCCCTCTTCAATGTCCTTCTGGTCGTGCTTTTCTTCCTGTTCGCAGTGAGGCCCTTTAAGAAATGGCTGAACAAGGCCGGCGACACGTTTTTTGTCAGTGCCCTTGCCCAGGGCGACCATGTCCCTCAACTCCCGGAAGAGGCAGGATCGGGCTCGAATAAATCACACGAAAACAGACAGCGTCTGGATGCGGCCGGCAGCAACCCCGATGCGGCGGCCCAGGTTATCAAAGGTTGGTTGAGCGAGGGACGGTGAGTTGGACTCGATAGACACGCTCGTCGGAGCAAGGAAGGCGGCCATTTTCTTGATGATAATGGGCGAAGACTTCACCGCAAAGGTCTTCAAGCATCTTGATGAGAAGGAAATCAAGACCATCGGCGAACACATGGCCCAGATCAAGACCGTGGAGCCCAAGACGGTCTCTGCGATCATGGAAGAGTTCTCCCACAGTTTCGAAGGCGGGGGCGGTGTGGTGAAGGTCTCCGGAAGGCAGTTTTTGGAGAGAAGCGTCAACAAGGCCTTTGATCCCAGGAAGGCGGACGGCCTTCTGGCCGATGTGTTCTCAAATCGAGGATTGGTATCTCTTGAAAAACTGAACGCACTCAATCCCACCGCGCTGGCCAACATGCTGTCAAGCGAGCACCCCCAGACCATCGCACTCCTTCTGGTCAACATGAAATACCAACAGGCGGCTGAGGTTATTCAGCAACTTCCCGGCGATGTCCAATGCGAGGTGATTACACGCATTGCGGACCTTGAAGACGTACCGAACGAGGTGGTCCAGGAAATTACGGAGATCGTAGAGGCACAGATCTCCGATATCAGTAAGTCCTCCGATGAAAACCTGGGGGGGATTCAGACCGCTGCCGAGATTCTGAATCATATGGATCAAAAGACCGAGACCGCCATTCTGGAAAAGTTGGAGATGGAACGGGAGGAACTGGCCGAGGAGATCCGCCAGTCCATGTTTGTCTTTGAAGATTTGATCACGCTTGACGATCGCTCCGTCAGGGCACTCCTCAAAGAGATCAGTAATGATGAACTCATCCTTGCATTGAAAACCGCTGCAGAGGAACTGGTGGAAAAGATCTTCGGCAATGTCAGCCAGCGCGCAGCCCAGATGATGAGAGAGGATATGGAGGTCATGGGCCCGGTGAGACTGAAAGATGTGGAGCAGGCCCAATTGAATATCATCAAGATCGCCAGAAGACTGGCCGAGGAAGGGAAGATCGTCCTTGGAAGCAAAGGGGGCGATGATGTCCTTGTCTAGCATGATCGAAGAACATAAAAACGTTCTGTTTCAGTTCGAGGACTTTGAGGCGGAAGAGATCCAGCAGGAAAGTTCGGCCAGGCCCTCCGAGGGTGACGGTGGATGTATCGAACTGCCTGTGTGCGGACCCCGCCGATTGCAGGGGGAGTCGAAGGAAAAAGACGGGGCCTCACAGGACCCGGGGGACGACCGGGAAGACCTCGATACGCAGCTTGCAAGGCTGGAACGGGAGGCCTATGAAAAGGGCTTCGAGCAGGGACAGCGGGACGGCGTCGCCCTGGAAGAAAGACAGATAGAAGAAAAAGGTAAACAACTGGAGGCCCTTTTTTCAAAAATCCGTGACCTGAGGAAAAACATATACGCAGAGGCGGAAAAAGAAGTCCTTCAACTGAGCACCCTGATAGCCAAAAAAATCATAAGAAAGGAAATCAGTCTGGACCCGCAGGTCATCGCCCGTACCATAAGGGCGGCACTGGAACACCTGGTGGACAAGAGCCGTCTCAGAATTTTGATCAATCCTGATGATATGGAGGAAGTCAGGAGAATTCTCCCTGAAATCGCGAACCAGGCCAAAGGGGGCGAATTCCATGTGGTTGAGGATCATTCCATAGAACGCGGGGGCTGCATTCTTGAGAGCGGATTCGGCAGAATCAATGCCACGCTGGAGGACCAACTGGAGATGCTGCAGGAGGAAATAGAGGAAGAATTCAAATGCGCCCCGGGAGAGACCGCATGAGCCTTTCCCTGGATCGTTACCTTCACCGAGTCGCATCGGGTCAAACCATACGCGCGGAAGGACAGGTCAAAAAGGTGGTCGGGACGATCATCGAGGGCCAAGGTCCTGCCATCCCCGTAGGCGGCCTATGTCGAATCCTGACGACCAAGGCCTCTGAACCCGTGCCAGCGGAGGCTGTGGGATTCCGGGACGACAGGGTGCTTCTGATGCCGCTCTCCAGCTGTGACGGTGTCCGGCCCGGGTGCAGGATTCTCGCGGAGAAATACGAGGCCAGGGTTGGAGTGGGTCACGACATGCTGGGGCGCGTGATCGATGCACTCGGCCGTCCTCTGGACAGCGGCCCCCCTCTGCGGCCCACGAAGCTCGTACCCCTCTATGCCCGGCCCCTGAATCCCCTGCAGAGAAAGAGGATAAAGGAACCCCTGGACGTCGGGGTGCGGGCCATCAACTGTCTTGTCACCCTTGCAAAGGGACAGCGCTGCGGTATCATGGCCGGTTCCGGCGTCGGGAAGAGTGTTCTCCTGGGAATGATGGCCAGGTATACCAAGGCGGATGTCAATGTTATCGCCCTGATTGGAGAGCGGGGAAGGGAGGTCAAGGAATTCATTGAACGGGATCTTGGAGAAGAGGGCCTGAAACGTTCTGTGGTGATCACGGCGACCTCTGATACTTCTCCCCTTATCAGGATTCGCGGGGCCTATCTCGCCGCCGCCGTCGGGGAATTCTTCAGGGACCAGGAAAAAGATGTCCTGCTCATGATGGATTCCGTGACCCGCTTTGCCATGGCGGCCCGGGAAGTGGGGCTGGCCTCCGGTGAGCCGCCTACCACAAAGGCCTATCCCCCGAGCGTCTTCGCCCATTTACCCAAGCTCCTGGAGCGGGCCGGAACAGACGGGCACGGGGGTTCCATTACCGGACTCTATACGGTTCTTGTTGAAGGAGATGACATGAACGAGCCGATCGGCGACGCGGTTCGCTCCATCGTGGATGGCCACATCGTCCTGGACCGGCGGCTGGCATCCCGGGGGCACTATCCGGCGATCGATGTCCTGTCCAGTGTAAGCCGCCTCATGTCGGATGTGGTGGAAAAGGCTCACCTGGAAAGGGCCTACGAATTGCGCCGCATCCTGGCGGATTATGCCAAGATTGAAGACCTGGTCAATCTCGGGGCCTATGAGAAGGGGAACAACCCCAGGACGGACAGGGCACTGGAAATGATCGACGAGGTCAACGGACTGCTGCAGCAGGATGTGGTCGCGGCGTCGGCCATGGAGGAGGGGCTGCGGGATATGACCCGGTTGCTGACCTTTAAAAAATTGTGAAAAGTGTAACACTTCAGCCCTTTGAAAAATCCGAAAGGAAATCATGCGCCCTTTCTGAAGTGACTAGCGGGAGGGCGCCGTCCACGGTGACCGTTGCTTGCGGGATTTCGGCCCTTCATCCGTCCTGATTCAGGGCCGAAATATCCCGCCCCAGGCAAGACTCCGGGAAAATCCCGACCCGTGCTTTCCGCCGCTGTCTCGGGTGGGGACGTCAATAAAGAGACAGGAGATGATGAAGGTTGGGCTTCAAATTCAGATATGAGGCGCTTCTTTCCCTCAGAGAGCGACTGAAGGAACAGGCGGAGATCGAGTTGGCCGGGGCCCGGAAGCAATTGAGGGAGGCCCGCGATCGCCTCGATCTTTACCAGGGGCGATATCATCAGGCCCGCGACGCTTTCGAATCCAGACTGAAGCGGCCGATCCCGTCAGGGGAGATCTGCAGCTACAGAGACTACCTGGCCGGCCTGAGTGAAAAGATCTCGGCACAGGGGGTCGAAATAGGGAAAAGAGAGGAGCTTGTCAGAGAAAAGATCCGGGATCTCATGGCCAAGACAAAGCAGTACAGGGTGATGGAAAAGCTTAAGGAAAAGGACCTGATAAAATGGCGCGATCAACAATTCCAAGAAGAACAGAAGTGGATGAACGAGGTGGCCATAACAAGGCACGGGAGGCCGTTCCTTTAAAGAGGAAAAGACGCATCTTCAACCTCGGGATCCTCCTTGTCCTCCTGGTGATTTCCAAGATTGTTATCAGCGGCGCCTATCTGGGTCTGTGCCCCGTCCAGTTCGAGCCTGCTTCCATGGCCATGGCACAAAGCGCCGAACCCGCGACGCCCGATCAAAACGCCGCCTCGAGGACGCCGGATGTAAACGTAAACAGGCCGGATAAAAGGGCCGGTGATCTCAAGGCCAGGGAACTGGAACTGAAGAAAAGAGAGGAAGAACTTCTTCCCCTGAAAACGGAAATCGAGGAGAAGCTCGCAGAACTCAATGAACTCCAGTTAAAGTTGACGGCCTATGCCAAAAGGCTGGCAGACAGGGAGAAGGCCCTGGAGGATTCAAAAATGGGTCATCTTGTAGAGCTTTACTCAGCCATGGAACCCGAGAGGGCGGCCGCCATTATGGATCGGCTCAAGGATCCCACGGTCGTCCTCATATTGAGACACATGAAAGGGAAATCCGCCGGAAAGATTCTGGCCGTGATGAATCCCGAGCGCGGCGCTGCGATCAGCGAAAAATTGACAAACCTCGACTGACCGGTTTTTCCTGAACAACCCTGGTTTCAGGCCCGGCCCTGTCTCCCGGAACGAGAAACCCTGAACCCCATTGCCGGGCTTTCCAAAGGGCCGAACCTGCACCTTCCTGTTCCTCGTGATACCTACACCCGAACATCCTCGTCCGTAGTAGGACGTGCCGCTCCAGGCAGGACCCGGGATGTTCTCTTCGCTGCGCTCCCTCCGCCCTCCATGGCTCCGGTCGCTGCGGGATTTCGGCCCTTCATCCATCCTGATTCAGGGCCGAAATACGCCCGCTCCGAGAAAATCCCGGCCCCTGCCTTCCGTTGCCCGGTGAGGATGGTTTCGTCAAAAAGAGAGTTTTTCGCTCCAGGGGATGACCGGGATGTTCTGTTCGCTGCACTCCCTCCGTCGTCCACGGCTCAGGTCGCTGCTGAATCTCCTCCATTTGTAACTACTCAGCTGGATAGGCCGTAGGCATTTAGGCTGTGAGGTGTCGCAGGAAGGGAAACTAATAGCCTTTGGCCTGCAGCCTAACCAACCTGAACAGTTCCCCCCATTTCTCCTTTGAAGTCACATGTCCGCGGGTGCGGAAAAAATTACCCACCTGAGATCTGCAGGGGTAATTCTTGCCCTGAATCAATCCGGCTTGGTTGTTGGAAATCGCTGTAACATGCATAAATCATGAATAAAAAATCATTGATGGCCTTTGGCACGCCCGTTGCTTCAGTCTTCAGACAAATGGAAAACCGAGACGTGAAGGATGGGATATGAAGGATGTTCTGCCGCTGAATAACCCCATGGGTTCAATGGGGGGCCGAATCGTCGGAAGAGGAAAAAATCCGAAGGATGTGGGGGCAAGTCTTTTCAGGGATTTCCTGGTCAAAAAGGGACAAGAAGTTCACACGCCCGGGACAGGGCTTCGGGCCGTCGGCAAGGGTGAGGATGGATCAGGGACGGTCTCCGGGACCGATGCCGTGAGGACCCTCGAGGAGACATTGGCCGGTCTGGGTTTGCCCCTTGGGCAACTCCGATTGCCGGACACGGCTTTGCCGCAGCTTGTTGAAGTCCTGGAAAAACAGGGTATCGGCCGGGACAGGGCGGAGCAGGTCATACTTGCCGCAACCGAAAAGGATGGCACCATCCATATGGGCAGACTCCTGGCCGGTCTACAGAACCTGCAGGTCGATGAGAATCGGTACGTAAAAAAGACGATGGTGGAATCGGATGACGTGCCCCGGGTGGAATGGATTCTCGGAAAAATGGGCCTGGAGCCCGGCGAGGCCGCGGAAACGATCGCGCATTCGATCGACCCGAAAGGAGATCTTGACCTCAATAAGGTGGCCGAGGGTTTGAAAAAATTCATTCCAGGGGGAGCCTCCGAAGAGCAACTGAGTTCCTTGTGGCAGGGCCTGGGGGTGAAGGGCAAACCGGAGGGAATCGGAAGCAGATTCAGCGATCCCGAGGTGGTGGAGAGGCTCAGAGATTTTTCAGAGGCCCCTTCGCAGGAGGTACGACAGGTCGTCAAACAGGACCTGGCCGGCCTGTTGGTGCAGAAAGGGGTCCCACCTCAGGAGGTCAAGACCTTTTTGGACGGTCTTTCCGTAAGATATTCAGATGCCCTTCTCCGGACGGTGACACAGAGTGCGGATTCAGCGAATAGGCCTGCATCGGCGGGGGAGACGGCAAGCCTGCTGAATCAGGTGATCACCCCGCCGCGGGAGTGGAAAGGGGGGGGATGGGATGAGAGAATCCTTGAGATCCTCAAGCAGGGGAACCTCTTGACCAAAAGTCATGTGGGTGGGGAGCCCTTGGGGCGGAAAAATTCCGCCTTCGCCGTCAATTCCGAGGAATGGATGAAATCCGGGGATCAGCAGACAAAGCGCGTCCATCCCGGCGGCATGACGGACCGGAATGGGGAAATCTCTCCGGAACTAAAAATGAGCGGCGACAGATCCTCGGGGAGGGGTTCCGCACAGGGTCAGGCCTTCAGGGCATTCGTCGAGACAGGAGAGTTTGCGGGAAGCGGTATGCATTCGGTCAGGGTGGGAAAGGGCAGCCTCGAGATGGGTTCGTTTGAGGTCTCCAAAAATACGGACGCACTTCCACACCCCCTTCCCAAAATTGCTGAAAGGATGATCTGGATGATCAGAGGAGGAGAGCAGAAGGGAAGCCTCCACATCTCTCCCCCTGAACTCGGTCGGCTCGATCTCGATCTGGTTGTAAAGAACGGGCACCTGCAGGCCAATCTGAGTGCGGAGAACCCGGCGGTCAAGGAGATCATCGAGTCCAACCTGAATCAACTTAAACAGCAACTGGCGGACCAGGGTTTTGTCGTGGAAAAATTTGAGGTGATGGTGGGGCACGATGGTCGAAATTCCCGTGACAATACCGACGGGACAACGGGAGGGCGGAAGCGCGAAGGGGTAAAGAAATCCGGGACCGGGGTGGATGCCCTGTCCGTGACAACCGGTGCGGCCCCTGATTCGCCCAGTAACCTGGGCCTTGTAGACATGCATGTTTAGGGGAATTTGAAAGGAGTTTGATGATGATCAATCAGATCGCGGGAATCAATACTGTTTCAGAGGAGAACCTCTATGCTGAAAAATCCAACGACAGCCTGGGAAGAGATGAGTTCTTGAAGTTGTTTCTGGCCCAGATGAATCACCAGGATCCCCTCAATCCCATGGACTGCCAGGAGTTGTCATCTCAACTGGCACAGTTCAGCACGCTGGAACAACTCTACAACGTAAATGAAAACCTGGAGGGCATGGGCGCAACGCAGGCAGAGAGCAACCAGTATCAGGCCCTGAATTTCATCGGCAAGGACATCGTCGCCAAGGGAGACAGCCTCGTTTTGGAACAAGGGCAGGGGGCCTGCGGGAGTTTTGTTCTCGCAGACACCGCAGAGTGCACCGTCACCATCACCGATACGGCGGGTTTCCCTGTGGGGCAAGTCGGTCTTGGGACGCTCGAGGCGGGGGAGCATGCCTTCACCTGGAACGGCAGGGACCTGTCAGGCGATCTGCAGGAACCGGGCACCTATAAATTTATAATCAGGGCGGCGGGCCCGCTCGGACAAGACGTATCGGTTGACACCCTGGTCACGGGCAAAATCGACCGCGTCAGTCTTCAGGACGATTCCCCCATATTATATGTGGGAGATATCCCTTTTAATATATCACAGATCATCAGCGTCAAGGTGTCTGACAATACCCTGTCAGCAGATGAGAGTGCGTTTACATCCTGACGAGCAGAGAAGACGGGAGAGGCAATCACAGGGGTTTTGTGGCGTCGGTTTTAGAACTTTCTGACAAAAAATCAATACAAACCACAGGATAGAGGAGGATAGGAAAATGGCGTTATCAAGCGCACTTTTTTCGGGCATAAGCGGTCTTGGCACCCTCGGGAATGCCATGCAGATCATCGGCGACAACATCTCCAATGTGAATACCATCGGGTTCAAGGGAGCCACCTTTACCTTCCAGGACCTCCTGAGCCAGGCCACATCCACCATGTCGGGGACCTCTCAGGTCGGCAGGGGTGTGGCGCTCGGGGACATCTATTCCACATTCGAACAGGGCTCTTTCGAATCCACAGGCAATACCACGGATCTGGCCATCGGGGGACAGGGCTTCTTTTCCCTGCGGGAGGCCGGGAGCGAGAACCTCTATTATTCCAGGGCCGGGAATTTCCGTTTCGACCAGGACGGGTACCTCGTCAATCCTGAAGGTTATGTGGTCCAGGGGTGGAAACTGGACCAAAACGGTCAGGATATAGGGTCCATTACCGATATTCTTCTGGACTCGTTCACCTCCCCGCCGGTGGCCAGTTCCAGGACCACCGTGATCACCAACCTCGATTCGGACGCCGTGAGTAATTATGACACCCAGCTCTCAGGGGCCTGGAAGGGCGATCATGAGGCCGGGATATTCATGGATGATGCCAATTACGAATATCAGACCACGGTCAAGGTGTACGATTCCCTGGGGAGCACCCATGACATCACGTATTACTTCGACCCGGACGCCGCCACGGGGGCCTGGGAATATATCGTGGTCTGCAACCCCTCGGAGGACCACCGTGCAGGAGCCGCGGGAGCCGATCTGGGTCTCCTGGCAAGGGGGTCGATCACCTTCAGTTCCAGTTCGGGCACGATTACCGATCTCACTATGGAACTCAACGACGGTACGGGCACCTGGAGCGATGCCACCATAGATTCCGCGGGATATTTCAATTTCGAGACCAATTTCGGGACCGGGGTCAACAACATCCAGTTCAATATCGGGACCAGGGATTCCAGCGGCGGCGCCGCCGCTACAGCCACCTGGGTCAACGATTCCCTGACCACGACACAGTTTGCCAGGGCATCCACGACCACCTTTCAGTCCGCCAACGGGTACGGTGCCGGAGACCTCCAGGGTGTTGACGTCGATGTGACCGGTGTCCTGACCGGTGTCTACTCCAACGGTGAACTTATTCCTCTCTTTCGTGTGGCCCTGGCGAAGTTCCAGAACGTCCAGGGCCTGAACAAAGAGGGCGGGAACCTTTTTTCCGCCACAAGAGAGAGCGGCGATGCCATCACCAACCGCCCGGGGACCAACGGTCTGGGGGATATCGCGCCCAATTCCCTGGAACAGTCCAATGTCGATATCGCAACCGAGTTTGTGAGGATGATCACGACACAGCGGGGTTTCCAGGCGAACGGGAAGATCATCACCGTGACGGACGAGATGCTGTCGGAGCTGATCAACCTCAAACGATAAGACACCCTCTTCAGCGTGAAATACACCGCTGAGGGCCTTTCCTCCGAAAGCCGACTTGCCATGTCCGCGCCTCCGCCCCCGTCTTCTGGGGGAGGAGGCGCGGGTGGTCACGGCTGAAACCATTTGAACCCGCTCATTCCTTTCCTTTTCAAGATGTGCCCCCCCTGCTTTCCGTCCGGAGGTGAGAAGCAGAGCCGAGTGGGCCCCGTCACCCCTTTCCTGTCAATACTTTGACTCCTTCCCGCCTCTACTCCCCCCGGCACCGTTTCCCGGGACAAGGGAGACCCCGGCTGGGTTCAATTTTATAACAAACTGAAATAAATAAAGAAAATTGATTTAAAAAGACATTTAAGATCCGTCGTTGGATCTGGCACAGAGGTTGCTTAATTATCCATAAAACTTATTCATTCCGGAGAGTCGGCCTCTATGGACATAGCAACCCTCGTCGGCATTGTTCTGGCCTTCAGTCTGGTCGTCACGGCGATCACACTGGGCGGGACTTTCGCCATCTTTATCAATATCCCGTCCATGATGATCGTTGTCGGAGGTACCCTGGGGGCGTCCATGATCAATTATCCGCTCCCTGACATCCTCAAGGTATTAAAGGTCGTTAAAAACGCCTTTTTCAGTGAGAAGTACACGGTCAAGGACCTGATTGCCCGGTTTGTGTCCCTTGCAGGAACAGCCAGACGTGAAGGGATCCTCGCCCTGGAGTCGGCCATTCATGAAATCAACGACGATTTTATGAAGAAGGGCCTCCAGTTGTCTATCGACGGCCTGGAACCGGCCTCCATAAGGGAGATCCTGAATACCGAAGTTGAATCCATAAAGGAGAGGCATAAGCTTGGTTCAGATATCTTTACGACCCTGGGCACCTTTGCCCCCGCCCTGGGGATGATCGGTACGCTCATAGGGTTGGTCCAGATGCTTCAGACCATGGACGATCCATCCTCGATCGGTCCCGCCATGGCCGTGGCCCTGTTGACGACCTTTTACGGAGCCCTGATCGCAAATATCTTTTGTCTGCCCATTGCGGGGAAGCTCAGGAACAAGAGCAAGGATGAAGTGATGATGAAGGATTTGATGACGGAGGGCATCGTATCCATCGCAAAGGGGGACAATCCAAGGATCCTGGAACAAAAACTCAATGCCTATCTGCCCCCTCAATTGCGCGAAAGCTCTTTTAACTGAAAAACGGCCGCGTCGATGGAAACCGGGGTCATGAAGGGAAAAGCATAAGCAGGGAGATATACGGAAATGGTGCAGAAAGAGGAAAAGGGGCCGGGCCGGGAAAGAGAGGAACAAGAAGAATCCGGCAGAAAAAGGAAATTGCCCTTGAAATTCATTGTCCTGTGTTTACTGGGGCTTGCCCTTGTGGGAGGCGGACTTCTCCTTTGGAAAGGCGGACTGCCGGCCGTTTTCATGGGGAAAGGGGGGCAGTGGGCCGGAGCCGGTCTCCAGGGTGAAAAGGCGGATATCGGGCCCATTTACACCATGGACAACTTTCTTGTCAACCTGGTCGATCCCCAGGGGAAAAGGTATCTGAAACTCAAGGCGGAACTGGAACTCAGCTCGGAGGAGATCCGTGGTGAAGTGGACAGACGCTTGCCTCAGTTCAAGGACACCATACTGACCCTGCTGAGCAGCAAGACCTACGCAGATGTCGGTTCCCTGGAGGGGAAGCTGCAGTTGCGGGCGGAGATCATCTCCATGCTCAACCAGTATCTTATCTCAGGAAGCATTACCAATATCTATTTCACAGAGTTTATTGTCCAGTAGACAAGGAAAGAAAGGTCATCAGAATTGAACAAACTACTTTCCCAGGATGAAGTAGATGCCCTCCTCAAGGGACTGGACGCCGGTGAAATCGATACAGACCAGGACGACGATGAACCGGTGGAGGAAGAGGCCGAAGTCTTTGATTGGACGACGCAGGGAAAACAGATCAAGAGCAGTATGCCCCTGCTTGATGTGGTGTACAGCCGGTTCAGCCACAAATTCAGAGGAAGCCTTTCGAGTGCCCTGCGCAAGGCGGTCGACGTGTCCTGCAGCCCCCTCGGCACGATAAGGTACAGTGAGTTCCAGCGATCGCTTCCAGTCCCTACGAGCATGCATCTTTTCAAAATGGAGCCCCTCAGGGGCATGGGGATACTGGTCATGGAGACCCGGGTTGTGTTCAGTCTGATCGAGGCCTTTTTCGGTGGAAGGGGCACCGGCTCCAATAAGATTGAGGGAAGGGACTTTACGCCGATTGAAATGAAGATGATTGAAAAGGTGGTGCAAATAGCCCTGGCAAACCTGATGGAGTCCTGGGAAGATGTCTATTCCCTCAAGACCGAATTCGTCCGCTCCGAGAGCAACCCTCTTGTCGTCAACGTGATACCAGGCGAAGAGCTTCTGATATCAGCCAGGTTCGAGATCGAATTAACAAAACCCCTCGGGACCATTACCCTTTGCGTCCCGGTCTCTTCCTTTCAACCCATTCGACACAAACTGGAAGGGGGATATCGGGATGAGGACTCGCGGTTCGACCCGGCCTGGGTGGGGAAATTGAAGGAACAATTGTCGGAGACCCAGGTCGAGCTGACCGTACAACTCGGCGGCACCCAGCTTGCTGTCAGGGATCTCATGAATCTGAAAAAGGGGGACATCATCGTCCTTGAAAACGATTTCAGGAAACCACTCAAAGCCAGTGTTGCGGGTATCCCGGTATTCGACGGCTATGCAGGTCGTTTCAGGAAGAAAAAGGTCTTTCGGGTGGAGCAGCACATCGGGATGGATACCGGGGAATCCCATGCATGGATGGATGAAGATGTCCATTAGGTAGGGGCAGGGGTGCCCGGAAATAACACGATAAAGGGGTGTTTTCATGCCAGAGGAAAACATGAAGTCTGAAGACGACGTAAAGGAAGTGGCGACCATGAAGACCGAGGCCAGAGAAGTGACATTCGCAGAGATAGAGCCGGGACTGAACAACGACGGCGGCTCGCAGCACATGGATTTTCTGCTGGACATTCCTCTGGAGATCAGCGTGGAACTCGGAAAGACAAAGATTACCGTGGGTGAACTGCTCAAACTCAGTCAGGGCTCCGTCGTTGAGCTGAATAAGCTGACCAATCAACCCCTGGAAATTTTCGTAAACAAGAAGCTGATGGCAGAGGGTGAAGTTGTGGTCGTCAACGAAAAATTTGCGATCCGCCTGATGAATATCATCAGCCTGGGGGAAAGGGTAAAGGGCCTGGCCTGAAAGGTCCTCGAATCATAACAAGAACGGACTGAGGGGGAGGAAAAGCAGATTGACCGGGGAATTCGGAAGTTCAGCAATCAAGATGACTGGATCACTGATCCTCATTCTTGGATTGATCATCTGTCTGGCCTACTGGGTCAGAAGGGTTCGGACGGGTTCCTTCGCTCCAGGCAGGGCCCCGGTCATGAAGCTCATCGGGACGTTGCACCTTGCCCCGAAAAGGGCCGTGGCCCTGATCGAAGTGTGCGACCAATGGTTATTGGTGGGCTTGGGGACCGAGAGCGTAACGCTCATCTCACAGATCGAGCCTCCTGCGGAAATCGATCGGCCCGAAGGCGTTCAATCGCGTGAGGCGGGCCGGTTCCAGGCCATCCTTCAGAACAAGGCCTTTTTGCAGCCCTGGAGAAAGACATCCGTCAGAGGACAAGATGAATAATCCCAAAAAGAAACATCTACTCTGTATCCTCCTGGGATTTTCGACAATGCTTGTCCTTTCGAGCCGGATCTGGGCCGCGGATTTGCCTCCGCTTCCCACCCTCACGATCGGTTTGGGCCAGGCCGAGGGGCCGGAGCAGGTCTCCACGCTGCTCCAGATACTGTTCCTCCTGACCGTTTTGTCCCTTGCCCCTGCGATTCTGGTCATGATGACATCCTTTACCCGGCTTGCCGTCGTCTTCTCCCTCGTGCGCCATGCCCTGGGGACACAGCAGATGCCTCCCAATCAGATCCTGATCGGGTTGGCGCTCTTGCTGACCTTTTTCCTGATGACGCCCGTCTACACAAAAATCAATGACGAGGCCCTGCAACCCTATCTTGCTGAAGAGATCTCTCAGGAGGAGGCCCTCAAGAAGGCCCTCGATCCCATCCGGGATTTCATGTTCAAAGAGACCCGCAAAAAGGATCTTTCCCTGTTCATCAATATCTCGAAATCGGAGAAGCCCAAGGACCTGGAGGACATTCCAACAACCGTCCTCATATCATCCTTCGTGATCAGTGAACTCAAGACCGCTTTTCAGATCGGTTTCCTTATCTATATCCCTTTTCTTGTGATCGATATGGTCGTGGCGAGCGTGCTGCTGGCCATGGGGATGATGATGCTCCCCCCGTACATGGTATCCCTGCCGTTTAAACTGATGCTCTTTGTGCTCATTGACGGGTGGTATCTGCTGGTCGGATCCATGGTCAAGAGCTTCGGGTGAGAAGGGCGGCATCCCATGAATCCATCTCACCGCAAGACCGTCATGGAAATGAGGAGATGAGATGACGCCTGAGTTTGTCGTCAGCCTGGCTAGAGAAGCCGTTCAAGTGACCCTGATGTTGTCGGCCCCCCTCCTGGGTGTGGGCCTGGTTGTGGGATTGTTCATCGCCGTGCTGCAGGCCACTACGCAGGTCCAGGAAATGACCCTGACCTTTGTGCCCAAGATCGTCTGTGTCCTTCTGGCCCTTCTTGCCGCTGCGCCATGGATGTTGAGTAAGATGTCCCTCTTTGCCACTCAAGTGGTCATGAGCATCCCCCAGGTCGTCAAATAGACCGGCAGCCGATCGTGAACGCTGCATGTGTTCAGCCCTTTGAAAAATTCGAAGGGAAATCATGCACCCTTTCTTACGTTCCACACAGTTATTGCAAAGGGCGTATGAGTTTAGCTGTTTGAAAGAGCCCAGCAATTTCGGCCATGGGAGTCTCTTTTCAAAAACGAAGGGCCATGGAAAAGACTAAGATGGCCGGGGCAGCCTAGGCGGACGGCTGTTCCATGCCGGGAGCTGTCAGGCCTTGATTTTCATGGTGTCTCCCGTGTGGTGCTCCGTCCGCCCGAAGCCCGGTGACCATGCGGACACCCCGGCACCGATTTTTTCGTTTTTGAAAAGAGATTCCCATGGCCCCTCCTTGATAGGGTAATTTTTAAGAGCCTAAAGTGTTACCAAAGGGCTAAATTCATACAAAGGAGGATTGGAAACCCGTTCATGTTGTTCCCTTTGGAGAGTTTTCAGCAGATGCAGGGATTCTTTTGGGTCCTGATGCGGGTCAGCATACTTTTCTTTCTCCTTCCCCTTTTCGGGGAAAAGGGTTTCCCGGGAATCTGGAAGGTCGGGCTCTCATTGGTCGTCGCCATTGTCGTGACACCTGTCGTCCCGCCTCCCCAAAATCTTCCCCAGACCCTGCTCGGGATTGTGACAGGCCTGGCCTCGGAGGTCCTTTTGGGGCTGGGGTTGGGCTTTGTCGTCAAAATGGCCTTTGCCTCCGTGCAGCTTGCGGGTCAGTTCATGGCCTTCCAGATGGGCTTTGCCATGGCCAGTACAGTGGATCCACTCACCGGGACCCAGAACACGGACCTGTCCCAGTTTCTCTACCTCTTCACCATCCTTATATTTTTTACCATTGACGGCCATCATATCCTGCTGCAGGCCCTGGTTGCATCATTTCAAATGGTCCCTCCAAACAGTCTTCACCTGAATCCATCGCTCTCCGGGATCCTGGCAAAGGCCAGCTCCCAGATGTTCCTGATCGCTCTCAAGATCGCCGCACCGATCATGATCGCCCTGTTCCTGTCCAATCTGTGTCTGGGTATCGTGGCCAGGACAGTGCCGCAGGTGAACATCCTGATGATCGGATTTCCCATCAATATAGGCCTGGGACTCATCCTCTTCGGTCTGACCCTGAGCGTCCTTCCCCCCTTGCTGACCGACCTTTCAAACGGCATTGGAGAGACCCTGCTCCACATGCTCAGGCTGATGTAGGTGAACAATGCCTGATCAGAGCTTCCAGGACAAGACCGAACCGGCAACCCCAAAACGAAGGCAGGAGGCCAGGAAGAAGGGGGAGGTCGCCAAGAGTCGAGAACTTGCCTCCGTAGCGGTCTTGAGCGCCGGGGTGGTTTACCTCTTTTTCTCCGCAAGAGGCCTGACACGCGATCTGGGCCGTGTCATTGAGAAGACCTTCCGGGATATACCGTCTGTGAAACTCGGCGACGCCGGAATGACGGAGTCTCTTTTCCAGGCGACGATTGATTTCATGTGGCTGGTCATCCCCATGATGCTGGTCTTGGTGGCGGTGGCTGTTCTGGCCAATTTCCTCCAGACAGGGTTGATCTGGAGCGTCGAACCCTTGGCGCCTAAAGTGTCAAAAATTGACCCGGTCAAAGGTTTGACAAGAGTCTTCTCGAAGCGTTCCCTTGTCGAGCTGGCCAAATCGATTTTTAAAATCATTATAGTGGGTTGGGCCGCCTTTTCAACGCTCAAGGACGAGATCGCCCGGCTCCTGCCCCTCCTGTACCAGGAAAAGATTCAGATCCTGTCCCTGCTCGGAGAGGCCAGCTTCAAGGTCATTGTCCGGTGTTGCTGGGTCATCGCCATTCTGGCCATCCTGGATTATTGTTACCAGAGGTGGGAGTTCGAACAGAGACTCAAGATGACAAAGCAGGAGGTCAAGGACGAGTTCAAGCAGACGGAGGGTGACCCCCTGATCAAATCCAAGATCCGATCCGCCCAGCTGACAATGGCCAGAAGGAGGATGATGAAGGAAGTTCCCCGGGCCGATGTGGTGATCACCAACCCGACACGCCTCGCCCTGGCCATAAGGTATGACGCCGGGAAGATGACCGCCCCCGTCATTGCTGCAAAGGGCGCCAATAAAGTGGCCCTCAGGATCCGTGAGATAGCCGCGGAAAACGGTGTTCCCATTGTCGAGAACAAACCCCTGGCACAGAACTTGTATAAACTAGAGCTGGGTGACGCCATACCGGCCGAATTCTATCAGGCGGTGGCTGAAATTCTTGCCTATGTCTACAGTCTGAAAAAGCAGCGAAGAGGAATTTAAAGAAACGTAATGGATGCTCTGAAGGCCTCGTGGCGACAGTTTTCATTGGGTGCCAATATCGATATCGGTGTCTCTCTGGGTATCGTGGGCATCCTCATGGTCATGATTATTCCCCTTCCCACGACTATGATCGATATCCTGCTGGCCTTCAATATCACCCTGAGCGTGATGATCCTTCTGCTTACTGTCTATTCCGTTCGACCCCTGGACTTCTCCGTCTTCCCCACCCTGCTCCTGGTTGCCACCCTGTTCCGGTTGTCCCTGAATATCGCCTCAACCAGACTGATCCTCCTCAACGGACACACCGGACCCATGGCCGCAGGGAAAATTATCAAGAGCTTCGGATCCTTTGTGGTGGGAGGAAATCCGACCGTCGGACTCGTGGTATTCGTAATCTTGGTGATAATCAATTTTGTCGTTATCACGAAGGGGTCCGGAAGGATCGCCGAGGTGGCGGCAAGATTTACTCTGGATGCCATGCCCGGAAAACAGATGAGTATTGACGCGGACCTGAATGCGGGACTCATCGATGAAGACCAGGCCAGGACCCGCAGATCGGAGATTTCAAGGGAGGCCGAATTCTATGGGGCCATGGACGGTGCAAGCAAGTTTGTCCGGGGAGACGCCATTGCCGGCATCCTCATCACCCTGGCGAATATCCTCGGCGGTTTGATCATCGGGGTGCTTCAGATGGGTCTCAATGTCTCCACGGCTGTGCAGAACTACACCCTCTTGACTATTGGAGATGGACTCGTTTCCCAGATACCCGCCCTGGTCATCTCCACCGGTGCGGGTATTCTGGTCAGCCGTGCGGCCTCGGAGGGAAACATGGGCTCGGAGATGGCGCAGCAGTTCGGCGTCCAACCCCGGGCCCTCAAGATTGCCTCAGGCGTCATCTTCCTCTTCGCACTGGCCCCGGGGATGCCCTTCATGCCCTTTGTGATCTTGTCCGGACTCGTATACTTCTTTTCCAGAGCGGTATCTGCTTCCAATGCCGAAAAGACTGCACAGACTGAAACGCAACAAGAAGAAGCGAAAGACCTCACCCCTGAAGAGGTCGAAGGGTTGCTTCCGCTTGACGTCCTGGAGCTGGAGATCGGGTACGGGCTGATACCCCTGGTGGACAACAAAAAACAGGGGAACCTGCTGGACCGTATTCGCTCTCTCAGAAGACAGTTTGCCCTGGAACTGGGCCTCATCATGCCTTCCCTCCATATCCGAGATAATCTGGAATTGAAACCCAACGAATACGGCATCTGTATCAGGGGCAATCAGGTGGCCAAGAGTGAATTGATGGTGGACCATGTCTTGGCTATTGATCCGGGGGATATCAAGGGCAAGGTGAAGGGCATTGAGACCAAGGACCCGGCCTTCGGATTGCCGGCCCTTTGGGTTTCGACGGATAAAAAGGAAGACGCCCAGTTCGCCGGGTATACCGTCGTTGATCTGCCGAGCGTGGTCACGACCCATCTTTCAGAGATCATCCGCCAGTATGGCTACGAGTTCCTGGGAAGGCAGGAGACCCAACGACTCCTGGACAACCTCTCCAAGACCCATCCCAAGGTCGTGGAAGAACTGGTGCCCAACCTCCTGACTCTGGGTTCAGTCCAGAAGATCCTCCAGAATCTTGTTCGCGAACAGGTGTCCATCAGAGACCTGCTCACCATTCTCGAGACATTGGCCGACTATGCCCCCCTGACAAAGGATACGGATCTGTTGACGGAGTATATCCGCCAGAGGTTGTCCAGGTCTCTGACAAAGGCCTATCTGGACGGCGGCAAGACCCTGAAGGTCATTACGGTATCCATGGACATGGAAGAGGTGATCGCCGGTGGTATCAACCAGACCGAATATGGTTCCTATCTGGCCCTTGAGCCGGATCAGGCTCAAGGTATTACGGGCGCCATAAAGGATGCCCTGGCCAGGGCGGCCGCCAGGACGGAACAGCCCGTCTTTCTCTGCTCCACGACCGTGAGGCGCCATTTGAAAAAGCTTTGCGAAAGATTTCAGGTCCCTGTAATCATCCTCTCCCATAACGAAATTCCCAGCGGCCTGGAGATTCAGTCTCTCGGCGATGTGAGCCTTAGACGATGAATATAAAGAAATTCATAGGCCATTCTGTTCAAGAGACCATACAGATGGTCAAGAAGGAAATGGGGCCGGAAGCGGTCATCCTGCGAACCAGGAGCCTGGCTTCACCCGATCAAAATAAGGGAAAAGGCGGCAAAAGGATAGAGGTCACGGCGGCCGTGGATTACGAACCGATATCAGAAGGCGCTTCCAGTCCGGATGAAATCACCCTGGATGCGTTGCTCGGAAGATGGCGCAACATGGAGATGGAGCTCAAGGAACTCAAAGAGGCGATATTGAGCGTCGGGGCGGGTCAAATCTTGAGCCCTGAGGTCTATTTCAACGAACCGATCCGGGAGCGATTCATGAATTACCGAAGTTTCGGTTTGAGTCCCGAGATCATCCGACAGTTGATGATTCACAGCCATGAGGGCGGAAGAAAATCGGAGGGCCCGGCCCCGGGCATGCTTCGAGAGGCCCTTGCCAGCGTCCTGGCCCGGATTTCAACAGGTGGGGAGAAGAAAGAACAGGCGGGGCGCAGGATCCTTTCATTTATAGGGCCGACAGGTGTGGGAAAAACAACGACCCTGGCAAAGCTTGCCGCATTGAACGCGGTCAAACAAGGGAAAAAGACCGCACTGATCACCCTGGACACCTTCCGGGTCGCGGCGGTTGCACAACTGGAAAGCTATGCACGCATTATGGGCATTCCCCTGGAGGTGGTTGTCAGCCGCCCGGACCTGCAAAAGGCCATCGGCAGACACAGCGGCTGTGATCTCATCCTGATTGATACGGCGGGAAGAAGTCCCAACCATGAACAGGCGATCTCCGAGTTGAGGGACATACTCAATGTCCCGGAAGAGATCCACGGGTACCTGGTCCTGAGTGCCACGGAGCAATACAAAAATTTGCTGCACGCGGACCGAAATTTCGGTGCATTGCCTTTTAAGAGTTATATTTTCACCAAACTGGACGAGACGCAGGATGCCTCATCCATGATCAACTTCCTCATTTCGAAGGACAAACCGGTCTCGTATTTTACGGCCGGGCAACAGGTTCCTGAGGATATCGAGGTGGCTTCCAAAAAGAGGCTCGCGTCCCTCCTTTTGGCCGGAATGCACGAGACAAAAGCGAATGCAATGAACGAGGTGAAGGCACATGGATCAAGCGACCGGACTTAGGGACATCGTACAAAAGAGGCAGAACCGATACGAAGGTCCTGAGAGGTCCGCCAATATCATAACAGAACACCAACAAGTGCCCGGCCCCGTCCGGGTGATCTCCGTGACCAGCGGAAAGGGAGGTGTGGGAAAGACCAACGTGGTGGCCAACCTGGCCCTGGCCTTCCGCAAGATGTCCAAAAAGGTCCTTGTGCTTGATGCGGATCTCGGTCTTGCCAATATGGACGTCCTGCTCGGACTGAATCCCCGGTATACCGTCAGCCACGTCCTGCGGGGGGAAAAGAAATTGGAGGATGTCATTATCACCGCGCCCAGCGGCTTCAAGTTGCTCCCGGCCGCATCGGGGATACAGGAAATCACGGAGCTGGACAGCTCCCAGCGTCTACTCCTTCTCGATGAATTCGACGCCCTTCAGGGTCAATATGACATACTCCTGATCGACACCGGGGCGGGCATATCTTCCAACGTCATGTATTTTAATTCCGCGGCAATGGAGAAAATGGTCGTTGTAACGAACGAGCCGACATCGCTCACCGACGCCTACGCCCTCATCAAGGTCTTGACCAACAAATACCACCAGAAGCGTTTCAAGATTCTCGTCAATGCGGCGCGAAACGGTCACGAGGCCGAGCGGATATACCGGCATTTGAGCCTGGTCGTGGATCGGTTCTTGGGATCACCGTCACTGGATTATCTCGGATGGATTCCCTATGACAGGCAGATTCCCATGGCGGTCAGGCAGCAGCAGATGGTACTGCAGCGTTATCCCAATACTCCCGCCAGCAGAAGTTTCATGGATTTGGCGGAAAGACTGATGAGTCACGATGAAGGACCGGTCTTTGAGGGAGATATCAAATTCTTTTGGCGAAGGCTGCTCAATTCATAATGGAAGAGATAAGTTGGAGGATCAAGGAATGTCTCCTTTGGCAATGAAGAAAATAAAGAAGTACCACCAGAACGGCTACTCTGAAGACCTGTCCAAGGATATTGAAGAGAGAGACCGGTTGATCGTCAAATATGCACCCCTGGTGAACACGATTGCCAACAGAATGGGCCTCAGACTGCCACCCCAGGTGAGCAAAGACGACCTTCTCAGCGCGGGTATCATGGGCCTCTTGGATGCCATAGAGAAGTTTGATGTGAACAAGGGGGTGGAATTCAAATCCTACGCCGAGTTTCGGATACGTGGGGCCATGCTGGACGAACTTCGTTCAATGGATTGGGTTCCACGATCCGTAAGACGGAATGCAAAAAGGCTCCAGGAGGCCTATTCCAAGGTGGAACGCGAAAAGATGAGGCCGGCGGAGGACGAGGAAGTGGCCGAGGAAATGGGGCTCGATATAGAGGCATTCTTTCGCCTCCTGGATGAGGCCCGGGGAGTCTCCATTATCAGTAAGGAGGAGATGAGCTATTTACTTCCCCACGAGGACGGGGACATGGCCTGGCCCATGAATCAACTCGGCGTCGGCGCAGGACCTCTGGATTCACTGAATCTGGTTGAACTCAAGAATGTCATTGCGGAAGCCATTCAGAGACTGCCCAAAAACGAACGCATGGCCGTCGCGTTGTACTATTACGAAGAACTGACCATGAAGGAGATAGGAAAGATCATGGGATACACGGAGTCGAGGGTTTCCCAACTCCATACCAAGGCGGTCATCAGGCTCAGGAACAGCCTGAAGTCCTATTTTGCAGAATAGGCACGACGATGTCGACGAATGACCAGGGCCACGAAGCCCTCTTTCCGGACGATAACGAGGAACTGGAGGGGCTTACCGGGAAAGAACTGGATGAGGAAGAGGAGGCGGAAACACGGGGTGAGGACGGAGACGCTGTGGCGGGATACGGCCGTTTTCAGCGGGTCTTCAGGGGACTCAAGGGGCGAACCGGGATCAGGGTGGGGATCGCCCTGATGCTCTTCCTGGGTTTGGGAGTGGGCATGATCCAGGGTCAAAGATGGTTTCCCCGGAGCGGAGACAGTCCTGCGACCCTTAGTGAGGCGGCGGGTGTTGATCAGGATCATTATGAAGAGAAACTCTCTCCCCTGTTTGTTCCTGTGCCGGAGGGCGGGGCATGTGAGGCGGTTATGATCCGTTTTTCCGTCATTTGGGATGGGTTGGCATCCTTTCGCTACGGGAACATGGAGCTCCAGATCCGAAACCGCCTGTACCAATACGTGACAGGTCTTTTGGAAGAGAAAAAGGACCTCAAAGGAATGATTGATTCTCTTGAGGCGGAGATGAGGGCGATATTCAGGGAATCGCTGCGTCTGGAGGACCTGGCGGTCAAGATCAAGGAGGTCAGGGAGATTTAACGGCGCCAAAGGATTGATCACCTGAAAATGGGAGGACGGACGATGGACGGTTATTCAGGGTTGGGAGGCCCTTCGGGCATACCGCCTTCCGCCGGGAGTGTATGGGCTGTCCAGAAGAAACAAAAAACGGATGATCGTCGCCAACGCAAAGAAAGGGGCAGAGACGACGAAAAGGAAGAGGTGGAAAGGCATGCCGGAGATACGGCCGAGCGGGATAAGGCGAAGGCCGGCCTTGATACTGCTGAGGACATCGGCTATGGATCCGCCCAATCAACTGCAAAGAGAAGCAGGAACATAGACCTGGTGATCTGAGTGATTTAAACTTTATGAAAACGCAAATCTGGATTTTCAGTCAAATTGCCATTGATGTCATCCTGGTCCTGGTGTTGTTCTGGTTCATGCGGTTGCAGCGCAGGCGGCAACTGGACTGGCAGGAGCAGGAAGCGGTCATTCAGAAATCCGAGGTCATCCTGTCGGAGATGAGGGATATCAGTCGATCTCTTGAAAAGAACCTGGAAGACAAAAAGGAACTGAGCCGTCGCATCCTGGACCAACTGGAGCAGGGTCTGAAAAGGGCCGAGGAGAGCTATCATCAGATCTCTGAAATCATCCCCAATTCCGGCGGCCGGATGCCGCAGCAGAGGGAGCACACAAGATCATCCGTCCTCGCACTTCTCGAAAAGGGACTGAGCAAGGAAGAAATCGCCCGTCACCTCAACATCTCCGTCGGGGAGATCGAGCTGCTGATCAAGCTGGATACAGCCCGAAATAACAGGTGACAGGTCCTCACCGCGTCGATGGTCCGCCCGGTATGTCGCCGGCCCCTTGGAGATCACGGCCTCATTCTTGTCTGAATTCACACAATCGAGCCCCGAGAGAAGGAGGCGTTGAAGCATGTTTTCGGGAGTAAATCATCCGCAGATCCTCCGCCGTATTCTTGAGAAAACCCCTTTGCAGGGTAGAGTGCCCTTCAAGGCTGGAGAGGTGTTCGAAGGAACGGTGGTCAGGAGACTTTCCTGTGAAGAGGTCCTCATCTCCGCAAAGAGCGGGCCGTTTCGAGCGGTTACAGACCTTGAGCTCCATGAAGGCGTGAGACGGCATTTCCATGTCAGGGCTCTCGAACCCAGGGTGGAACTGGAGGTGCTGGACTCGGAGCCCGGAGGGGAACGTCGACCGCCGGGAGATCGGGCCTCCTTACGCACATCCAGAGACAACTTTTTGAGGATACTGGCGGATCTCTCCGGACTGCGGGGCCACAGGAGCCTGACCGCAGAGACGAGGACGGCGTTGAACAACCTGGACCGTCTTCTCCCTGCCCTCGGCCCTGGAAAAGGGAATTCGGGCGGCCATCAAAGACTGATGAACCAAATCCTGGGAAGCGGCATCTTTTGGGAGAGTAAGGTGGCCCGGTATCTCCGGGGCGAGGGGAAGGATCCATGGGCCGGGACGGCGGCCGGGGACCTGAAGGGAATCCTGCTCTCTCTGGCCAGGTCTCTCTCGGGGGCCGAAGGGCAGGATCCTCAAATGCATCATCTGGCACTCAGGGCCGAAGAGGCCCTTCAGATGATCGAGCAGGATCAGTTTTTGAACCTTTCGGCAATAAGAGAAGATGCGGGCTGGTTCTTTTTCCTTCCCGGGTTCAGGGACCGGGGGTTCCAGAGAGCGGAGGTGTTTGTCGAGGGCAGGGAAGCGGAGGGGTCCCTCACGTTTCATATGGTGGCCCATTTCACCAAATTGGGAGAGATGGAAGTCTCGGTCCATATCTTAAAGGGCGTCGTCCAGGTCAAGATGTTCATGGAAGATGAGGCCAAGGCATCCTATGTTTCTGAACATCTCTTTCTGCTGGAGAATGCCCTGGAAGGAGCAGGGTTGAAGGCCGGTTTCCTTTCCTGCAGCGTTCGGGAAACGGATGATGAAAACGGGATGTCCCCGGTAAAGGGCGCGCAGGTTTCAGATCCGGTTCACCTGATTATATAGAAATGAAGAACGAGAATAGACGAAAAAAGGCCGTCGCCTTGAGGTATCAGGCGACAAAGGAAAAGGCCCCGAAAGTGACCGCAAAGGGCACCGGCCCGGTGGCGGAGCGCATTATTGAGCTGGCCAAGAAAGAGGGGATCCCCATACAGGAGGATCCTGACCTCACAGGGGCCCTGATGCAATTGGATTTCTATGAGGAGATCCCACAGGAACTGTACGCGGCCGTGGCGGAAATTCTGGCCTTTGCCTATCGTCTCAACCGTCGGATGGGCTCACCGAAAAAATAGTCCGGGGCCACAAAAATTTCGGCACCGGAGAGATTTCCGAGACATCCGACCGAATCGAAAAAATTCTCACGCAAGCGCCGGGCTCCGCCGATCCTGAATGGGAGACCGCTTGATCTTTTTCAATGACCCGAAAGGGCACCTGGAGAGAGGAGTCAACGCCGTGAAAAGAAAAATGATCAAAATCGGGGCGGCGCTTTGTCTGTTTGTGCTGTTCCCGTCCTATTTGAGCGCCGGGCTCAACAGTTTCCAGTCCGAAATCATAAAAATCGCCTTTATGAACGGGTTCGTGCGGGCCCTTTACGCAGAAGAACAGCTCCTCAGAACGATGAAGGAAAACCAGCAATTGCTGGAGAAAGTCGTTCACATTGAGGCGGAAAAATATATGGAAGAAGTCACTGCGATGAACCGCCGCATTGAGGGGAAAGATTTTCAGGGAGGGGCCACAGAAACCATCCGCCGGAACAACAACTGGTAAGCGGCTCATCGGGCCGTTTACCCGAAAGGGAATCAATCAGCACCCAGATGCAAAAGGAAGTTGACGAAAGATAATCCCCGTGCCTGCCTCTTGGAAGACCCTTTCCATCCTGCTCCGTTCTGCAAAAGAGACTCCCCCGGCCCAAAGCGCCGGGCTTCAAAAACCTGCACCCCCGCAGAAATCCTGCAGTTCCCGGGGATAGTCAAGATATTGTCCTGGATCGTCCCGGAAAATGACGCCGTCCAAGAGTTGGTGACGGCGGCATGATTCAAGGCCGGCCCCGATCGGTAATATTTTCCCAGTACCCGGGTAAAGCCGGCAGTCCCTGCCCGTAATACAGGACCTCGGAGCGGATTCTGTATCCTGTCCATCCTTAAAAAATGCGATAAATTCGAAAGTTACAGCCAAAAGGAACGGTGACATGAATCGTTCCGGTCTGTGGTATGGGAATTGCTAGTAAAGGCTTTAAAGCTGGAAAACCAAAATATGCGGAGGGAGTCATGGTAGGCGGGATGCTTGATGCGGCAAGGGGTTGTATGAAGGAAGAAATGAGGATGGATCTCATTTCAAACAACCTCGCCAATTCCAATGTGGTGGGGTTCAAAAAAGACGTGATTTCCTTTCAGGATCTTCTCAGCCGGGGTTCCGGGGCTGAAGGTTCGGTGAGGGGTGGAAAGATGGAAAATTTGGACCCGGCCCTGATCCAAATCAAGACCGACGTCAGCCAGGGTGATGTCCGCTTCACGGGCGGCACCTTTGATTTTGCCATTTACGGCGAGGGGTACTTCAAGGTGGATACCCCGGACGGTGTCCTTTACACCCGGAAGGGAAATTTCACGCTCGATAACAAGGGATACCTGATTACTCAGGAAGGTTGCAGGGTCCTGGGAAATGCGGGGCCTATCGTGATTTCAGGGACGGACATTCAGGTGGACGGCGAGGGGATCATCATGGCGGATGGTCTCGAGGCGGGCAGGATCGGGGTGGTCCGCTTCGAGGGCAAGGACGCCCTTGTGAAGGCAGGCCTGGGCTGCTATCGCAATGTCTCGGATGAACCCGAACTTCCCCCATCGCCGGATACCAGGGTTGCCCAGGGATATGTGGAGCTTTCCAATGTAAATGTCGCCGAGGAGATGGTTGCCATGATCCACTCCATGAGGGCCTTTGAGAGTTATCAAAAGGCCATCCAGATTCTTGACGACGTCAACAATAAGGCAATCAACGAGGTCAGCCGTTTGAAATAGCGGTGCTTGTCCGTGGAAACGAAGTGAAACAGGAAAACAAAGGGAGGAAGGGACGTGATACGAAGTCTATGGACCGCGGCTTCAGGGATGGCGGCGCAAAAATTGAACATGGATGTTATCGCCAATAATCTGGCCAACGTCAATACAAGCGGGTTCAAAAAGAGCCGCTCCGATTTTGTGGATCTGCTCTATCAAAATCTCCGTTCACCGGGCGCCGCCACCAGCTCCGGTGGTGAAGTGCCCACCGGCATTCAGGTGGGAATGGGGACCAAACCGGTATCCGTGCAAAAGATTTTTTCCCAGGGCGACTATATCCAGACCGATAATCAACTGGATATCGCCGTCGAGGGAAGAGGTTTCTTCAAGATCCTGAGCAACGGCGAAGAATTCTACATGAGGTCCGGCGCATTCAAGTTGGACAGCGAAGGCTATATTGTCACATCCGAGGGCGATCGGCTCCAGCCGGAAATCTCCATCCCCGCCGAGACCTCCAGTATCTCCATTGATCAGGGCGGTAATCTGCAGGCCATTGCCGAGGATGGGAGCACCGTCCTTGCAAACGGACAGCTCACGCTCTACACCTTTGTAAATCCCGCCGGACTCCTGAGCGGCGGAGGGAACAAATTTCGGCCGACTGAGGCCTCCGGTGATCCGACGGAGGGCAACCCGGGTACCGACGGCATGGGAACAGTCGCCCAGGGTTACCTGGAAATGTCCAATGTGGACGTGGTGGAGGAAATGGTCAACATGATCGCCGGGCAGAGGGCCTATGAAATCGCTTCAAAGTCCATCAAGACGGCCGACGAGATGCTTGAAATGGCCAACAACATCAAACGATAAAGGACACCCATGGACTCTTTCCGATATTCGATTGGATGCATGGTGTTTTGGATCGTTCTTTTCCTGTCCCTGACAGGGACGCCGGCCGCGGCCCAGGCCCTGGAGATCAGGGTGAAGGAAAGGGTGACGGTGCAGGGCGATGAGGTCTGTCTCGGCGACATCGCCACCTTTTCGCCGGAGGATGATGCCTCCGTGCCCGGCCTTAAAAGGACCGCCATCGCTTCGGCCCCGCCTCCGGGGGACGAAATCACATTCAGCAGACACTTTCTGGAGTATAAGATCGGTCCGACGGTCGGCGGCAGGCCCCATGTCCGCCTGGATATCCCCCCGTCCGTTTCCATCAGGAGAACGGCGCAGATCATCCGTGTGGCGGAACTGGAAGACATTTTCAAAGGGCATGTGCGGCGTCATGCCGACTGGCCCAAGGAGAAAATGGTCTTCGAGCGGATAAATACACCCGGAGATATCGCGCTGCCGGAAGGCCGACTCCAATGGAAGGTTTGGAAGCGCGGCAATTCCGACTATCTGGGCAACGTCTTTCTTACCCTGGTCTTCAGCGTTGATGAACGGCAGATCCGCAGGGTTTCCGTCTCCGGGAAGGTCTGCGTTGAGAGCGAAGTGGTCAAAGCGGTTCGAAAGATCGGTTCCGGAGAAGAGATCGCACCAGGCGATCTGAACCTGGCCGAGGAGAGGATCGACGGCCGGATCCCGGGAGATGTCTTCACCCAAGTCGAGGAAGCCGTGGGGAAAAGGGCACTCAGGGTGATTCAACCCGGACAATGGATCACGAAAGAGATGGTCGAGTCCCCCCCCCTTGTGAAGAAGGGGAAGAGGGTCGTAATCAAGGCGCAGAATCAGTTCATGGAGATCACGACCCGCGGCAAGGTGATGGAAGACGGCCGGAAAGGGGACCAGGTGAAGGTGATCAACATCAGCAGCGGCAAGGAAATTTTCGGCACCGTTATGGGGCCCGGACTGGTCCAGGTCTTTTTTTGAGGAAAAGAGCGATCTTAGACAAGGCCGTTTGCTGCATCCGCAGGAGACAGAGGGCCGGGAGCAACAGATATGGTGAACAATTTGAGATGGCTGGTCATTTTGGGGGGAGTATTTTTTCTTTCGGCCTGTGCGGGTCTGAAAAACGGACCCGGCTCCGGCCAGGCCCCACCGGTGCAGCCGGCGGTGAGTCTCACGCAGGATACCCCCGACAGAGACCTTCTTGAAAGGCCCCACAACACATTCGGGGGACTGTGGACGGATGTGGGGCATCGCGGGCTCCTGAATGATCTTCGTGCGAAACAGGTGGGTGATCTCGTAACCGTCAACATCGTGGAGACGTCGAGTGCAAGCAAGAAGGCCACGACCCGGACAGGAAGGGAGTCCTCAATCAACGCAGGGATCAGCAACCTGATGGGCTATGAAGAAAAACTGGGCAAGATCGGAGGGCCGCTTTTTGACAAGGAAACCATGCTCAAGGCCTCCATGACCAACGATTTCAGCGGCTCGGGGGAGACCTCACGCAATGAAACCATGACGGCCTCCATTACCGCAACGGTTGTCGAGGTTGTCCCCAACGGAAATCTCATGATAAGGGGCACCCGGGAGGTCGGGGTCAATAATGAAAATCAATTGATCACCCTGACCGGCATCATCAGGCCCTCGGATATTTCCCCGGACAACACGATCCTCTCCAGCTATATCGCAGACGCCAGAATCACCTATTCCGGTCGGGGTGCGGTCAGTGACAAGCAGAGACCCGGATGGTTGCTTCGGGTCGTTGATTTTGTGTGGCCCTTCTGAAGGGGAAGAGAGATATGATATCGTTTCGTCGGCTTTGGATATTTTTGGCCCTTCTTTCGATTGGTCTCCTCGTGCCCTTTCATGTCGCATCCGCTGCCAGGCTCAAGGACATTGCGTCCCTCCAGGGGGTCAGAAACAACCAGTTGGTGGGCTATGGTCTGGTGGTGGGTCTGAACGGCACCGGGGACGGCACCGGGACGAAATTCACGGTGCAGTCCCTGGCCAACATGATGGAACGGCTCGGGATCCACGTTTCAGCGGATCAGGTCAAGGTCAACAATGTCGCGGCCGTCATCGTGACGGCCGATCTGCCGCCCTTTGCCAGGACCGGAAGTACCCTGGATGTGCTCATATCGTCGATCGGGGACGCCAAGAGCCTTCAAGGCGGCACCCTTCTTCTGACACCCCTCAAAGGGGTCGACAGCCGGGTTTACGGTCTGGCCCAGGGCCCCCTGATCGTCGGCGGTTTTGCGAGTGCCGGGGCATCCGGGGGAGGGGTTCAAAAAAATCATCCCACTGTCGCCCGGATCCCGGCCGGGGCGACCATAGAAAGGGAAATTCCATTTGAATTCAATGAAATGGATGGGTTGATCTTCGCCCTCCATGAACCTGATTTCACGACCGCCTCCCGCATATCAAAGGAGATCAACAAGGCACTGGAGGGGATCTGGGCCTTCCCGGCGGACCCGGGTACGGTCAAGATCAACATTCCGCAAAGCCACAGGGGGAACCTGGTGGGGTTGGTCGCCTCGCTGGAACAGCTGGATATCAGGCCCGATTCGCGAGCCAGAATCGTCCTGGATGAGAGGACCGGCACGGTGGTCATGGGTGAAGATGTCAGGATTTCTTCCGTGGCCATTGCCCACGGCAACCTCAGCGTCCATATCAGGGAAGAGAAACAGGTGAGCCAGCCCGCACCTTTCTCGGAGGGGCGGACCGTGGTTTCCGACAGCAGTGCGGTCAATGTGTCGGAAGAGAACAATAAGCTCATCCTGATGCCCAGTGGCGCCAGCCTCGGCGATCTCGTAAAGGCCCTCAACGCCATCGGTGTGTCCCCGAGGGATTTGATTGCCGTCTTTCAGGCCATTAAGGCAAGCGGCGCCCTCCAGGCCGAACTGGAAATCATCTAGGCCTCTGGATCCGTCAAAGGGATCAAGAGGGCGTCATGCCGCGATTCATCTGAAAAAACCCGAGGGTAGGACAAAGGAACGAGATGTCCATAAAGGAAATCAAACTCAACGAGATCCTTGCCGGCCGGGAGAGAAGACCGCAGGGGCAACGGGACGACTCTCTCATGAAGGCCTGCAAGGATTTTGAGGCCGTCTATACCTATCAACTCCTCAAGAGCATGAGGGCCACGATCGAAAAATGCGACCTGTTTCATGGCGGCGGGGGAGAAGAGATTTATGAGTCCCTCCTGGACCAGGAACTCTCGAAATCCATGGCCGACGGCGGTTACAATGGTCTCGCTTCGATGCTCTACCGCCAGCTCAAAGGCAGAGAGGGGATCGCGGGTCAAGAAGGGCATGACAAGGTCATGAGAGAAAGCGTTTCCGAAAAGAAGGTCGCCCTGTGGCCCGTTGAGGCCAGGGTATCCTCAGAGTTCGGTTGGCGCATTGATCCTATCACGGGTGAAAACCGCTTTCACCAAGGTCTTGATCTGGCTGCAGGGGAAGGAACCCCGATTCGGGCACCCATGGGTGGAAGGGTCATCATGAACGGCTTTCAGGAAGGTTACGGCAATGTGGTTGTCCTGGATCACGGGCAGGGGATCACCACACTCTATGGACACAACAGGGAGAACCTGGTCAGGGAAGGGGAATGGGTTGAGAAGGGAACAATCCTTGCCGCGGTGGGTTCGAGCGGAAGGAGTACGGGCCCCCATCTGCATTTTGAGGTCAGACGACACGGCAGGCATCTGGACCCGCTCGATTTTTTTGCAGAAAGGGCCGACAGCGCAGGGGCGGGGGTTTAGTTTTTGATTGCAGCGACCGATATAACCTCAGGGACAGGAAGAGATGATCATGACGACATCATTTGACGACATAAGGGAGGCTTATCAGAAGGAAGTGGCCCTGCATCAGGACCTCTTGGAATGCCTGTGCCGGGAAAGGGATCACCTGGTGGACCTCAACCTGGACAACCTCTGGTCTCTCATGGAAGAGAAGACACGGATATTGAAATCTATTGAGGAAACGCGGGAAACCATCAAGGCATACCGGGATGAGCAGAAGCGGATGCAGGAATCTTCCATTGAGATTCGTCGCCTTGTGACCTCTTTTTCAGGAAAGATTGATCGACTGAAGGGTGAGATCAGGGCCAGGGTCAGGGAAAACGTTTCATTCATCCAGGACACACTTGGTTTTTTGGATGAAATGATTTCGATCTTTATGACGGGCGCTCAACCCGCACCCGTTTACAACCCTGTCAGAAAGGGCAGGCATGAATCCGCCAACCTGATCTACCACAGGGAGGTCTGATCATGGGTGGAATAAGCCTCGTCCTGAATGCGGCAAAAGACGCGCTGATCACCAGTCAGTATGCCATCGATGTCGTCAGCCACAATGTGGCCAACGTGAATACTCCGGGCTACTCGAGACAATCCCCCATTATCTCGGCCAAGTATCCGGCCGCCTATGCCGGCCTGGTCATGGGCAGGGGTGTCGAGATGACGGAGATCGTCAGAAACACGGACAGCTTTATAGAGACGAGGCTCCTGGAGAGAAATGCGGATCTTGCCTCCATAAGCGAGAAAGAGGTCTATTTCAGCGCACTGGAGGGGATCTTTAACGAGAGCTCAGACCTCAGTCTCAGCGCCCAGTTTGCAGACTTCTGGAATGCCTGGCATGATTTGTCCAATAATCCCTCGGGAAGCGCTGAAAGAAACGCCCTCTATGAAATGGGATCCCTGTTGACCCAGTCATTCCGAAACCTTTCAGGAGACCTGGACCAGTTCAGGCGGGAAATCAACCTGGCCCTCGAAGCGGGCGTCGAAAAGGTGAACCAGATCACCACGGAGATCGCTTCCCTGAACGAAGAAATCGTGGCCCAGGAAGTGGCGGGCAACGCCAATGATCTGCGTGATAAGCGAAACGCCTTGCTCAGCGAGTTGTCTCAATACCTGGATATCAAATCCTTTGAATACGACAACGGTACGATAACGGTCATGACCAGCAGCGGATACAGTCTGGTGGACAAGGCGGCCTCCTACAGCCTCAGTATGGACGCCGGACACATCATGTGGGAAGGCTCGGGCGGGATGCTGGTGAACATGACCGACAGGATCTCCGGCGGTAAGCTGTGCGGCTGGCTCGACATGCGTGACGAAGTCATTCCGACATGTGAAGCGGATCTCAGCGAGCTGGCCAAGGCCACGATTTTCGAAGTGAACAGAATCCACAGCCAGGGGGTCGGGTCCGGGCTCTTTGAGGTGGGCCAAAGCCTCAGCGGGACCTATCAAACCGACACAATCCTCTCCGATCTGCCTTTCGGCGATAGGGTTGACTACACGGGGGGATTCACTCTCTGGATCAGGGATGCCGGTGGAGATCTCCAACAGGTGAACGTGGATCTGGCCTATGTCAGCGGGGGGGGCGGCCCGGTCACCGGTGGTTCAACTCTTGCGGAACTCGCGGCCGGCATCAACAACCAGATAACGGAGGCGGGGCTGGGAGGGGTCAGTGCCTCGGTCTCAAACAATGCCCTTGTGATATCGGGAACAGCGAACGCCTTTGCCTTCTCCGATGATTCGAGCGGCATCCTGAGCGCCCTGGGGCTGAACACCTTCTTTGACGGCCGGGACGCCCTGACGATGAGAATGAATGCACTGCTTGACGGCAACCGGGAATACATGGCGGGAGGCAGGATCGATTCCACAACCGGGTCTTTCGCTGTGGGGGACAACACCAATGCCCTGGCCATGGCAGAACTGCAGTATGAAAGCGTGACGGTCGAGCGATGGACCTATGAAAGGGGAAATCCCCCGACCTCCCGGACTGTGAACGACACCCTTGAAAACTATCTCCATTCTTTTGTCGGTTCAATCGGCACCGAGAGTCAGAGTGTTACACGTGCAAAGGAATACAATCAGGCGATCCTCAATCAACTGAACGCGGTCAGGGACAGTGTTTCAGCCGTTTCCCTGGATGAAGAGATGGTGGCACTGATCAAATATCAGCAGGGTTATGCGGCCGCCGCAAAGCTGATATCCGTCGCGGATGAGATGTTCAAGGCCGTGCTGGAGACCAGGTAGAGGAACAGGGCGATGAGAATTGCGCAAAAGACGCTTTTTGACAACATGACCAGGGATCTTTCAAGGACCGCAACGGAGATGTTTCGCGCCAACCAAACGGTCAGTTCCGGAAAGAGGATAGAAAGGCTTTCGGATGACCCCGTCGGGCTGGTCAGTGTGCTGGATCTCAATTCATCTCTGGCCAATATCAACCAGTTGGAGAGAAACATCAACACGGGAAGATCCTGGCTCAATATGACGGAGGCCTCACTGAGCCAGGCAGAGGACCTCGTTTCTCAGACAAAGGCCCTTTGCGTGGACATGGCGAGTGCGACAAGAGGGGCGGATGAGAGAGCGAACGCCTCAACCCTTGTCGAAGGATATCTGCAGCAGATCGTGTCTCTGGCCAACGCGCAGATCAGCGGAAGGTACATTTTCAGCGGGACATGCACAGACATCTCTCCCTTTGTCTACGATGATTCAGAGCCTCCGGGTGTGTCTTACCGGGGAAACGAAAGCCCCTTTTCCGTGAAGATCGGCAGGAACCTCGAAGTCACAGTGGGACAGGACGGTGAAGCGATCTTCGGGGACATCTTTGGGTCCTTTCTTGATCTCAAGACCGCTCTGCAGGAAAATGACCTCGGTGGTATCCAGGGGGCCATGGACAAACTGGATGGCCATCTTGATACATTGGGTGCGACCATCTCCAATATCGGCGCCAAGACCATTCAACTGGACGCAAGAGAGACGATCATTCAAGAGCTCAATCTCACGTACACCGAAAGAAAATCCAAACTGGAAGATGTGGACCTTGCGGAGGCCATCCTGAAACTCAAGAGCAGGGAACTGGCCTATCAGGCGGCGCTTTCCTCATCCAGCAAGGTAATGAGCATGAGTCTGCTGGATTATTTGTAGCGTCAGGCCCTCCCCCCGCAGGGGGGAGATTTCTCTGAACACCATCTGGAAACCATGGAGGGTACCAGTGCTCGTATTGACCAGGAAGGTAAATGAGAGTATCACCATTGGAAACAACATCAGGGTGACGGTTCTTGAGATCAAGGGAAACCAGGTGAAACTGGGGATCAAGGCCCCGAAGCATACCCCTGTAAACAGAACCGAGATCTATGAGATCATCATACAAGAGAATATCAAGGCCTCCCATGCTCCCCATGAGATCGGGGAATTGCAGACGGCGCTGACCAAAACCCAAAAAGATTAAGAGACAGAGGGCCACGTTGAACATAGAGACGACGCGATTTGGAAGGATCGAAATAGACGAGACCAGGGTCATTGATTTTCCCGAGGGCCTGCTGGGGTTTCCGGAGCAAAAACGCTATGTCCTTCTTGAACATAGGCCCGATTCCCCCTTTTGTTGGCTGCAATCGGTGGATCAACCGGAACTGGCCTTTGTGCTCACCAATCCCTTCCTGGTGGACAGGAATTATCTCAAGGATCTGTCGCCCGGTGAAGCGGCGCTCTTAGGCGGGAAAAAAGGGGACCTTGTCACGGTGTTTGCGCTGGTCACCATTCCACCCGGGCAGGTGGAGAAGATGACGGTCAATCTTATCGGTCCGTTGATCATCGAGGCGGACACCAGAACGGGCAGGCAGGTCGTTCTGCCCAATTCGGGTTACAGCCACAACCAGCCCTTTCCGATGAACTGAGCCCCCCGGGCGGGTGTTTCACCCGACCCTGTCGAGGAACCGCCGCCATTCGTGTTTTGGGCGTATTTCAGGCATGATCCTCCCCTGAACAGCCGGCAAAAGATGGAAATAAAGGTCGGCCCTCGATCACCCCCACCGGACCCGTTTTGACTCCTCCGATCATTGTCCCCAATCCACCTTTTCAATCTAAATAAAGGGCCGTAGGAGTACCTAAAAAAACATTGATCTTATTCAAAGTTATGTTAAAGTATTGGCGTATTCCTCTTGTTGAGCCAAAATATTGGCGTTCTTGTGCGCAATATTTCAGCACGAAATTCCGCATGGAGACGGAAAGATGGCAGAGACCAAGGTCTTGGTTGTGGATGATGAGGCAAAGATCAGGGATTATTTCACCGAATTCCTGCAGGGAAACAATTATGAGGTGGAGACTGCGGAAAACGGTGAGATCGCCCTTGGTATGTTGGAACAGAACGTCTATGACGTGGTCCTTATCGACCTGAATATGCCTAAGGTGGACGGGATGGCCGTCCTGAGATACATCGTTGATCACCATCACGACACTGTGGGGATTATTCTTACAGGATATGCCACCATCAGAAACGCGGTGGAAGCCATGAAGACCGGAGCCTATGATTACCTGGCCAAACCCGTCAAGATGGAAGAGGTGTTGATGGTGATCAAACGTGCCCTGGAATTCAGGGACCTCAGGAGAGAGAATTTTGCGCTGAAAAAACAACTCAAGAAGAAATACAAATTCGAAAATTTTGTGGGTGACAGCCCTCAGATGGACAAGGTCTTCAGGATCATCGAGAAAGTCGCCGATACGGACAGCACGGTCCTTATCCTGGGGGAATCCGGCACCGGGAAGGAGCTGGTGGCAAAGGCTATTCATTACCACAGCATGCGGCGGGATAAACCGCTGATTCCCGTAAATTGCGGGGCCATACCGGAAGAGCTGCTTGAGAGTGAGCTCTTCGGCCATGAGAAGGGGGCCTTCACCAATGCCATCAGAACTCGGATCGGTCGGTTTGAACTGGCAGACGGGGGCACCATATTTCTGGATGAGGTGGCCGAGATGAGTCCCCATCTCCAGGTGAAGCTGCTTCGGGTACTGCAGGAACAGGAATTTGAAAGGGTCGGCGGGACAAAAACAATTAAATGTGATATCAGGATCTTGGCCGCCACCAACAAAGACCTTGAAAAACTGATCGACGAGGGATCATTCCGGGAAGACCTCTACTATCGGCTGAAGGTCATCCCCGTGGAAATCCCTCCCCTTCGCCAGCGTCCGTCGGATATCCCGCTCCTGGTCCACCATTTTTTGGAGGCCATGTCAACGGTCAAGAAAAAGAGAATCAAGAGCGTCGACAGAGACGTCCTGAATGCCTTGTCTCGTTATGATTGGCCTGGGAATGTGAGGGAGTTGGAGAACATCATTGAACGCATGGTCATTCTGAGTGAAGGGGACCAACTGACGATGGACGATCTTCCTGAAAAGATATCCAAAAGGCAGTCTGCTTTAACGGAATCCCATGCCTTTATCCCTGATGAGGGCTTTTCCCTCAGCCATGCCATGGTTGAATACGAAAGGCGACTGATCCTCAATGCCCTCGAGAAGAGCGACTGGGTCAAAAATCGGGCGGCAAAACTCCTGAATATGAACAGGACCACGCTGGTGGAAAAGATCAAAAAACAGGGGATTGAAAGGGGGAGCGCGGCAAATTGATCTGGATTGCCGCATAGAGCCGTGTCAAAGGACCCCTGGGGTCCTTTTCTGTTGGTCTCAGAATTGTCTAAAGTTTTCTACCGCCTTGCCGATGTAAAAATCGGAGGTAACACAACATGATCACCAGTCTTCAGATACGGAATGTCTTGCGTGTTTACGGTGATCAACTCAAGAGGAGGACCTCTATCATTCAGGATAGCCTGAGGCCGAACCAACAACCGGCTGATTTGGTGAGCATTTCCATGGATGCTAGAAGAAAGGAGATGGTCAGTAGGATGTCAAACCAACTGATTGCACAAATTGCTCCTCGTGACCACCGTGAACAGACAGATGGGGAGAGTGCGATGGAGGATCCACTGAAAAAATCGGTTCATTCATGACAGGAACCCCATAGACCGGAGTAAAGCTATGAAAATCAACGATGTGTACAATAACGTGACGCTCATGGGTCATTCCAAGGAGATGATGGCCAGCAAGAAGGCGGAAGAGGAGGTCGCGCAGGCTCAGGAGCCCGGAAACAGGAGGGAGGCAGGCGCTGCGGTCGATTTTTCAAAGGCATCGGCAGAATTCAGGAGGGCTGCCGAGATCATGGAAAAGGACGATATGGATAGAGCCGAGAGGGTGAACCGGATCAAGGCCCAAGTTGAGGCGGGAACGTACCGCGTGGATAACGTGAAGGTTGCGGAAAAGATCATCCAAAGTGTGCTCACAGGCCTGATGGACCCATAAGTCTTGACGAGAAAGCAAAAAGGCCGCCCGGATGACCGGGTGGCCTTTTTTTTGCCGGTATCGTGAAGGGGATATAAAATAGTTGAAATCTTGCTGATAAAGAGTATACTGAAACATGCAATAATCAGACCTGTATTCCAATCGGTGCTGCAAAGATGCATGTCGAAACAGTCCATAATCTGTTGCCGATGCAGGTGGGCGTTGCGCCTGTCGCTGCAACCCTGCAACGGGGGATTACACAATTCCAATACCATGACCCTCCCCGGGGCGGCATGAGATTTTTGGGGTATGGCTCTCCTTTTGCCGATACCCGGTACGGGCCTTCGGGGCGAATCCTCAAGCCCAAAGATGCAAGCGGTGCCCTGGTCGATATTTATGTCTGAAAGGGGCTTCCCGCGACCCTTCCTTGACAGGCCGTCCGTCCAGGGGCGAACCTGTCACAGCGACATGACTTTCCTCCTTTACCGATCCGGCGTCGCTACCCCGCCAGTCGGCTGCGCCTTCGTAAGACCTCCCGCTGCCACTGAATGAGCCATTGCTCAAGTGTCCGTTCCTCTTCTTTTTCCATCTCCAGAAAACGGAGGGCATAATATTCCATTGCTGCTGCGGCGTCCTTTCCGAGCCTTCCCACGACGGCCTTCTTGATATTTATCTGAATCTTGAAAGGCCGTTTTTTTACAATCAGTTTGATGTCGTGGAGCTGTTCACCCGGGGAAGGCCTTAAGCCCGGCAAGGGCGTCTTTCTGGGACTGATCAGGGCTCCGCTGAGACTCAAGTTCAGGACTGAATTTTTACACCTCCCTGTATCCCGGAAAAAAGTGATGACGGTCCCTGATGGGGGTTCGATCCTGAAATGCCCTCGACGCTGAATTCTCTCTACACTCCGGGGAATCTTTACACGGATATCCCGCCGGTCGGTCCTGACCGGAGTGCTCTTGAAGGCATAGGGGATATGGTCGGGGCCGACGAATTCAAAGAACATCGTAAGATTTTCAAATTCCTGTATTTCCGCATCCCTTATCCATTCATGGAACCCTGCGGGACAATCGATGACAAAGCAGGGGATATCCTCTTCCCTCACGACCTCGGTCACGATGGTGAGCCGTTCATACCCTCCTTTTCCAGGGAGATTCAGTTTAATGAGCCTCCGATCTTTCCTCAGATGCTCAAACAGCTCGCCGATCTTGTCTCCAAAGATCCTGTCCCCATGATATGAGGGGGCAAATGTTGAGGGTTCGCCGTGGGACCCTTTGGTGTTGAAACGCGAGAATGCCATTAGTCGGGTGTCTGAAAAATTTTTGGTGTTCCACGACCCGGTTGGAAAAAGTCATCGACCTTGCCTTTGCCCGGGATGGGGTCGCATCGCCGGCCCTGAAGTATAGGCGGCGCCGAATCATTATGTTATGCAATGCCTGTGCCAGGGGGATCGGACACTGCGAACAGGGGGGGCCTGATTCAGAAATGAATTTCGGCTGCGGCGTCCCCCGGGGTCTCAGCTTTCGGGATGCAGTGCATTGGGACGGTCCTTGCCGCCCGCCAAAAAATTCAGGAAAAGGACCAGTAAAAACCCGAAAATCGCCAGGCAGAGCGCAAAGGTCACTTCGCTGTTCCATTGGGAGGGGACGCTATTGGATTGGGAGATGACAAGAGCGTGTCCCTGCGCGTCAATAATCTCTTCAAGGGTCGTTTTCCAGGGCCAGACCCTTCTGAGTGAACCAAGCATGAAACCCGTGAGAACGGCCATGGTTTCGTAACGGTATCGGGCAAGGAGCCAGCCCAACAGACGGACAAAGGTGATAATTCCGACGACCGCTCCGGCCCCGACCACGATGAGGGTCAGTAAATCGCGGTCATTTACGGCCTGCAGGACATATTGATATTTCCCCAGAAGGACCAGGATGAAGGATCCGGAGATACCGGGCAGAATCATGGCGCAGATGGCGATGGAGCCGCTCAGAAAGAGAAACCATGGGGTGTCGGGGGTGGATACAGGGACCATTCCCACCAGGAAGTAGGCCCCGAGGGTGCCGAGCACTGTGCAGGCGATGTAGGACAATCTCCATGTGTCCAGGTCCCTTGCGACGGTCAGGGCGGATGCAAGCACGAGGCCGAAGAAGAAGGACCAGATCAAGACGGGGTGGCTCTGGAGGAGCCAGGCCAGTATTCTGGCCAGAGATAGGATGGCTGCGAATATGCCGAGGATCAGGGACACAAGAAACGGCCAGGATGTGTGTGCCATGGCTTCGCGGATCCTCATTGCGGTGATGAGTCTGAAAAAGCGAAGGTCAAAGGACCGGATGGATGTCAGGAGTTCTTCATAGATGCCGGTGATAAAGGCGATGGTACCCCCCGAAACCCCGGGCACGACATCGGCGGCCCCCATACAAAACCCTTTGAGGGAGATCATAAGATAGTCCCATGCAGATCTGGCCTTTTCCATGATGTCTACTTCTGCCTCCCCTGATGTCCCTTTCGGAGGAGGTCGAGCACGGTCTTGACGGGATTGAAGGTGGAGATCGGGACCTCGACAAAGACCGTATTCCAGAAGGCCATGGCCCCGTTCCAGAGGCCCGGGAGTTCGAGGGCCTTCAATTCACGTCCTTCGGCGGATTTGACGGAGATGAAACCCGTATCGGGATCACGGTATTTTCTCAGGTCAAAGGGCCTTCCAAGATAATCCCTCAGGCCGCAGACCAGATCGACCGGATTGAAATGGGTCGATGATCCCCAGACGGCCTTCTGCCCGGGGTCCCCCATATCCACCTGGGAGGACTCGACGATCTGCAGGGACTGGGTGCCGTCGGGGGCTTCGACCCAGAAGGGTCCCCCCCCGGGTTCCCCTTCATTCTTTACCATGCCGCAGACCCGCAGGGGACGATCAAATTCGGAGATCAGAAATCGGATCCTTTCATCACGACTCCCTTTTTCCAGTCCAGGGGGTTGCGGGATGGAGAGATCACGCCGTGCAAAGTCGGCTATTTCCCGGAGTTCCCGGTCGGTTGCGTTCCCCGAGCCCAGCTTCCGGATATGGCCGAAAATCGTCTCCCGAAGTTCCACCAGGAGCCCGGCAAGGGCGGTCTTGTAGCGGACGGTTTCCTCCTTGAGCCGGTCCGGGGACACGTTGTCGATGTTCTTGACAAAGACGATGTCCCCCTCAAGTTGTCCCAGATTTTCCAGGAGTGCGCCATGCCCTCCGGGTCGAAAAAGAAGTCTTCCTGATTTGTCCCTGAAAGGCCGGTTTCCCAAGTCAACAGCCAGGGTATCCGTGGAGGGGAACTGCAGGGAAAGGCCGATCTCGAATCGGATCCCGGATTTCTCATACCGGGAGCGAACCCTTTCAAGATGCTCCCTCACGGCCGGTTCGTGTTCAGGGGAGACCGTGAAATGGGCCCTTGCAACCTTGTTCCCGTCGCAGGCATAGAACATCGATTCCACCAGATGTTCTTCAAAAGGGGTACGGACATGGTCCGAGTACCTGTGAAATTTTATCAAGCCCTTCGGGAGTTGCGCGAGATTAAGGCCCTTGGAGGTGAGGGCGTATTCGAGGATGGGCCTGTAATGGGCCCTGCGAATGAGATCCTCCAGGTCCAGATCCCCATCGGCCATAGCCCCTTTCAAGTCCTCATAAAAGGCAAAGGATTTCATGCCGGCCACAAAACGATGAAGGGTCGCGAGATCCGAGTCTTGCTTCACGGGTGGGGCGAGGGATGCCTCGCAATCCTTCTCCCGGCAACGGCCAAGGACGGACAGCAGGGCTTCAAACATGCGCGTTGCAGCCCCGGAGGCGGGAACGAATTTCATCGCATCGCCGGTTCGGACCGCCTCGGCAAAGACGGCGCCCAGACGTTCCAGGTCCTCATGGGAGAGGACCCGGATGCCGTCCCCCACCGTGCAGGCGCGGGACAGTCTGCAAAACGGGAATCCCCTCCTGAACAGTTCGATTTGGGATTCGACCTCCTCCAGGGTGATTCCCCTTTTCGTGATCTGGCGGATATCCCGGTCGCTGAAGAGAGAAGTTGTCATTTCTTTCATGCCTCCCTGAAGTCCGATGGCGTGATTCAAAGCTTCACAAAGCACGGCCTGCGGGCGCGCTGACGCAGGCGGTCGGAAGAAGCTTAGGGGAAAAAGGGGGCGGCGTCAAGAATGCCCGCCGTGGCCGGAGATCTTTCACAGTTCTTCCGGCGTGAAGGCGACGACGTCCTCTATATCCGCTGTGTCTGCAAAGAGCATGATCAGCCGGTCCATGCCCAGGGCGATCCCGGCGGAGGCCGGCATGAAGGGCAGGGCGCGAAGGAACTTTTCGGGGACAGGATAGACCCTTTTGCCCAGCTCCTGTCGTTTTTCTCTCTCCCTCTTGAAGCGGCCTTCCTGCTCACGGGCGTCCGTGAGTTCGGAAAAGGCATTGGCCAGTTCCATCCCACCGCCCAGGTAGAGTTCAAACCTTTCCGCAACCCCGGGGGCTGTGTCCTTCAGCCGTGAGAGGGCCGCGAGGGGTGCCGGATAGTCGTAAAGGAAGTGGGGCTTGGGCATTCCGAGGTGGGGTTCGATCTCCATCACCATCACTTCATCGAACCGGTCGGAAGACATGGCCTCCTCAAGGGACATGGAGGCATACCTCTCAAAGGCCTCTTTTACGGACAGCCGCTCCCAGGGCGGTTCCAATTCGATTTCCCCGCCCTGGTAAAGAATCCGCTTTCCCACACCAAGGCGTTGGGAAAGAAAGAGGAGCAGTGCTTCACATTCAGCCATGAGATCCAGGTAATCGAATCCCGTCCGGTACCATTCAAGCATGGTGAATTCAGGCAAGTGGCGTTGCCCTCTTTCACCCTGCCGGAAGCACTTGACGATTTGAAATATCCTGGGATAGCCCGCCGAGAGCATCCTCTTCATGCACAACTCCGGCGATGTGTGGAGAAAGACATCGCCTGCCTGGACGGCATCGATGTAGAGTTCCGGGGCGGGCGCCGGAATAAGGAGGGGCGTTTCGATTTCCAGGTATTCCCGTCGGGTGAAGAAATCCCTGGTGGCCTGGATGATCCGGGAACGCAACTCGAGACAGGATCTTTTGGCTGCGAGACGGTGCTGTTCCTCCAGGGCCGAACTATTCCTTGACCCGGGTGACATATTCTCCGGTCCGCGTGTCCAGGGTGATCTTCGTCCCCTCTTCAATAAAGGGGGGGACACGGAGTACGTAACCGGTTTCCAGGGTCACGGGTTTGCTGTCTCCTGAGACGGAATCCCCCTTCACCCAGGGATCCGCCTGTGTGACCGTCAGATCGACGAAATAGGGGAGGGTAATGCCGATAGGCCTGTCACCGAAGAGGAGGATATCCACTTCAAGATTGTCGATGAGAAAATTCTTGGCATCGCCGGTCTGGTCGGCCTTGAGGGCGATCTGTTCATATGTTTCCAGATCCATGAAGAAGTATTCATCATCCTGGTTGTAGAGATACTGCATCTTCCGCTCTTCGAGATCGGCCGATTCGAATGTATCCACGGACCTGAAGGTCCTGTCCACGGTTGATCCCGTAATCATGTTCTTGATTTTGCATCGATAGAGGGCCTGACCCTTTCCGGGTTTGGAGAACTGAAAATCGACGATGACGTAAGGTTCATTATCGAACTGAAGCTTCAAGCCCTTTTTCAAATCACTGGCATTGTACATCAGAGCTATCCTTTTCTAAAAAAATACCCAGCAAATACCTAATCTTAAGATTTATCTATATAGGTAGGAAGGATGCCGAAGTCAAGAATAAAAGGGGGCCCTGATTCACCATCAAGGCATCATCTGCGGCGTTGCCTTCGATCGTTCCTCCCTGCGACGTATCGCTCATACGCCTCTGTCGTCACTCCTCGGCGCCTTGCATCTGATACCTTGCTGGTGCCCAGGGATGCACCAAAATCCGTTGACCTCATTGATGATGGGGGAATTTGACGGTGGATTTGGGCGTGGAACCATGTTCCGGTATTGACAAGCCGGGAAGAGGAGATTAATAAAGTAGCCCCAAGATTGAGCGATTCACCATAAACACATAAAGGATAATATCTTATCATGAAGATAGGTTTGATGGGTCTTCAGAATTCTGGAAAAACAACAATCTTCAATGCCTTGACCCGATCAGAGGCCGAGGTGACGTCTTATGCCAGTGCCAAGACCGAGCCCAACCTGGCCATAGTCTCCGTACGGGATGATCGCATCGTCCGCCTTTCCGAACTCTATAAGCCAAAAAGGACGGTCTTCGCAACCCTCGAATTGATGGATTTTGTCGGGCTTGCAGAAGGCGCCGCAAAGGAGGATCTCTTTTCCGGTTCAGCAATGGGCCAGATCAGGAATACAGACGCCCTGGCCCTCGTCGTTCGGAATTTTCCTGACGAACTCGGCGGAGAGCCAAGCCCCCTGGAGGACATCAGAAAGGTCAATGAAGAGCTGATTCTTTCCGATTTGATGATCGTGGAAAACCGATTGGAAAGGATCGCCCATCAGTATCAACGGGGACAGAAGACCGATATTCTTCAAAAGGAGGAGAAGACTCTCCGGGAAATCCTGGAACACTTGAACAACGATCAATCAATCCGAACCCTTGAACTGGATCAGGAGCAGGAAAAGGCGATCCGGGGTTTTCAATTCCTCACCCAGAAACCCTTTATGGTTGTGCTCAACTCGGAAGAGACGAATTTCGGGAAGAATGGGGGTCTTCTAAAGGAGATTGAAAGGTCCTTCAGGGTCCTTGAATTTGCAGGGAAGTTCGAGATGGAACTGTCCCGGCTGGATGAGGATGAGGCGCGACTCTTTATGGAAGACATGGGTATAGATGCCTCGGCAAGGGACAGACTGAGCCGGCTGGCCTATGAGGTATTGGGCTATATCAGCTTTTTTACAGTGGGTTCCGACGAAGTGCGGGCATGGAATGTCCGCAGAGGGCAGAGCGCAGTGGAAGCGGCAGGGGTCATCCATTCCGATCTGGCACGGGGATTTATCCGCGCGGAGTGTTTTGCCTACGATGACTTGATGGCCTGCGGTTCCGAAAAGGGCGTGCGGGAAAGCGGCCTCCTCCGGCTGGAGGGAAAGCATTACACCGTCCAGGACGGTCAGATCCTCAATATCCGGTTCAATGTCTAGCCCTGCTTGGTCGTTTATCAAAAAGGGAGGCCCTGCTGAGACCCGACCAGCCTTTTGATATTTTCTGAGAGGATGTGTTCCTTCTCCCTGTCTCCTATGTGCAAGGACATGACCTTCCTCAGTTCGCTCTGCATCCTCCCAAATGGAACATCCGACCCAAAGAGGACCCGTTCCGATCCTATCCCGTTGACAAACTCTGCTATGGTTCCCTGGTCGGCCAGGGCCGTGTCAAAATAGATGTTTTCCCGACTTCTGAAAGCCTTTAAAAAGTCCATGGGATTTCCCCCAAGCAGTCCCAAATGGGGGATAATGATCTTTAGTGTTTTTGTCAGACTTGATAGGACTTCTGTGAAGGCGAGTTCCTCTTCCACAATAATCGGAAGGTCGATGGCCTCGGATGCCTCGATGAATTTCGGGAGATCCGGATCCTTCAGAACGTCATAGTTGGACGCCACGTCCTGAATCCCTCTGGTCCAGTGCCATTTGCCCCCGAAGAATCCTCTTTGCCTGGGGATCGCCCGAAGATCATCGGGGATGTAGTAGTAAGGGATAAAACGATTGATCCGTTTACACTCGGCCAAAACGTCCTGGTTGATAGATTCGTCCGCCAGGGCCTGGGAGGGAAATGGAAAAATCACAATCCTGTCCACACCGCTTGTCTCAGCCTGATGAAGAAGTTCTTGCGTGGTTACCTCAATGCCCATTGTAATGGAAGGCCCCCAATGGGTGTGGGAGTCGACGATTTCCATGGTTCGCCCCTCTGCCTCAGTAAGTTTCGGCCTGGATTTTGCATTTTCTATAGCATGTCTTAACATGATGGAGGGTCAGGGTTTTTTTGTCAACGTAAGGTTCGAGCCCTTGAATGCTCATCAAGGCGCAATCTGCAGCCGATAGTGCTCGTGTCATGAAATGCTAAATCTTGCGGGAGTCGACGAAAGGTTTTTAGGAGGAATTTTTCGATGATTGAAGACAGGGTCTTTTACGAGAGTCTCCTGGACAACCTCTATGACGCCGTCTATTACGTGGACCGGGACCGGAGAATCACCTACTGGAACAGAAGTGCGGAGGGCCTGACAGGGTACAGGCGGTCGGAGGTGCTCGGAAGGTTTTGCCAGGACAATATTCTCAGGCACATCAACGAAGAAGGTGAAAGCCTCTGCGAGGGACAATGCCCCCTGGCGAAAACCCTGAGGGACGGACAGGCACGGGAAATGGGCGTGTACCTCCATCACAAGGACGGCCATCGTGTCCCCGTCTCCTTGCGTATCGCCCCCATTCGCGACACCGAAAATGCCATCATCGGGGCCGTGGAGGTATTCAGTGACAACAGCCTCGGAAAGGCCCTGGAGCGTCGCGTGGAACAACTACAGAAGGTGGCTTTGCTGGATCCGCTGACCAGCCTGGGCAACAGGCGGTATGTGGAGATGAACCTGCGGACAAAGCTCGACGAAATGCGCAGATATCACATGCCGTTTGGGGTCCTCTTCATGGACATTGATCGGTTCAAGAAGATTAACGACACCTACGGCCACGATATCGGGGACGAAGTCCTGACCATGATCGGGCGAACGCTTTCCGGCAATCTCAGACCATCCGATTTGCTGGGACGGTGGGGGGGTGAGGAATTTGTGGCCATTGTCGCCAATATCAGTAAAAACGAACTGAAATATATCGCGAACAGATGCCGTGTTCTCGTGGAACAGTCCAGCCTTTCCGTGAAAGGTGAAAGGCTTCGGGCGACGATTTCCATCGGCGTCACCCTCTGCCGACCCGACGACACTCTGGACTCGCTGATGAGAAGAGCGGATCATCTGATGTATCAAAGCAAGGCATCCGGCCGAAATCGGGTGACCTTCGACGAGACAACGCACACCCCGTAGGGCCTCCGATTTTACCGCCTCACGACGGCCGACCCATTCAGGTCAAAAGGTCTCAGGGGGTCCTTGCGGCCGGGGAGAAGAGATAAATGCGGTGTGATTGAGATCCCGCATGTCATCAAGCCGTGACCGGATGGCCTGAGCGTATACCCGCCCCATACCCCCTTCCTGATGAGAGTGGTTCCCCCTTTTTCCCCAAGCTCAGGGCATCAACCAGCGAGGAAGGACCAGTGAAATGGCCGGTACATAGGTGATAATCATGAGGCAAAAGAGGAGAAGAAGGAGAAAGGGCATCACGCTTTTCGCCACATCCGTAAGGCTTTTCCCGGTGATTCCCATGGCCACGAAGAGATTGAGACCAAAGGGAAAGGTGAGAAACCCGAGTTCCACATTGACGATCATCATGATTCCGAAGTGAACCAGATCGATATTGAACTGCTGGAGCGTCACCAACAGGATGGGGGACAGGACCAGGATCGCCGAGACGATGTCCATAAGGCAGCCGATGATGAGGAGCAGGATATTGATACAGAAGAGGAACAGGTACTTGTTGCCCACATGGGCGACAATGAATTCCGCGGCCCTTACCGGGAGTTGCTCGCGAGTCAGCAGCCAGATAAATGTCATGGCGCATGCGATGATAAAGAGCAGGGAGGCGGAGAGCACCGTCCCTTCCCGGAGGACCTTGTGGAACTTGGCCAAGGTCAGTCCCTTGTAAATAAAGACCTCTACGAATACGGCGTAGACCACACTGACGGCGGCCGCCTCCGTCGGTGTGAAGACGCCGGTGTAGATACCGCCCAGAACGATCACAGGCATGGCCAGGCCCCAGGAGGCCTTCCTGACGATATGTACCCCTTCACGAAAAGAGACCCGCTGGGGTGTCTTCCAGTTGTACTTTCGGGCGAGAATATAGGAATAGAGGAAGAGAACACCCCCAATAAGGAGGCCGGGAAGAAAGCCGGCCATAAAGACACGGCCTACGGATTCGTTCATCACCAGACAATAGAGGACCATGGGAATGGAGGGCGGGATCAGGATCCCCAGGGAGCCCGCACTGGTGAGAAGCCCCATGGAAAAACGCTCACCGTAGCCGCTCTTGACCAGGGCGGGGATCATGATGGCGCCGATGGCGATCACCGTCGCCGGACTGGAGCCGGATATGGCGGCAAAAAAGATGCAGCCGAGGATGGAGGCAAGGGCGAGCCCCCCTCTGAAGCGTCCGACCAGGAGGTTCATCACCTTGATGAGGTGGGTGGAAATGGAGCCCTCGGCCATGATGCTCCCGGCCAGGATGAAAAAGGGAATGGCCAGCAGCATAAAATTGTCCATGCCGTTGAAGAGTTGCTGGACAATGGCCTGAAGCGGAATGCCGAGGTGAAAATGGAGGGTTGCCCCTGTCACGGTGAGAAGCACGATGGCGATCGGGGTCGAGAGGACAAGAAGAATACCGAAGAATATGCACATGAATGCGATCATTATTATTCCTTCACCGGATGAAAGGCTCCCTGAGGACTATGGCCCGGGCATGCCTGATCGACTGCATGAGAAAACGAAACGAAATGACCACGGAGAAGAGGCCTATGGGCAGATAGGGGATCCACATGGGCACCTGGGTCGCGGGTGTGAGGACGCCGAATCTCATGAGTTTTCCAATCTGGATCCAGGCAAAATAGCAGGCCACGGCCATGATGATGCAGGAGATGAGGTTGGCGATAACCTTGAGAAGGTGGGCCAGGGGGGCCGGCGCATATTGGGTGAGTGCCTCCATGCTGAAGTGGGTGCCGTATTTCACCCCGAGACCGGCGCCCATAAAGGTGATGAGTACGGTAAGATAGCGTGCCCATTCGTCGAACCAGTCGTAGGCCACACCGAAGACATAGCGCATGATGACCTGAAAGGTGGCCCCGAAGGCGAGAACCAGAAGTACATAGCCCACGCCGAGTTCTTCGATATTGGTGATGATAAGCCGGATGTTTTTCATTCGCTCCTCCGCAGGTTCACTGTGAGGAAGGTCCATACATAATTCGGGGAGGAGGCGCCGCCCCCTCCCCGAAGGAGAGTCAAAGGCCTTTTGTCTATTGGTTGTAGTGAGAAATTTTATCTTGAATCATTTGATAGTAAGTCTTTCCCGCATATTTCCCGTATTCGGCTTTGTTGGGTATCTTTCCCGCCTTTTCCTCATATTTCTTGTGGACGGGTGTCATGCGATCCATGAAGGCCTTTCTTTCTTCCTTGGTCAGACGCACGATCTTAAGGCCCTTGGCCTCCACCTCTGAAATCAATTGTTCCCTCAGATTCCTGCATTCGTCACGATTGATCTGAATACTCATCTCGGCCGCGTCGCGGAAGATCTTTCGCTGTTCGGGTGTGAGTCTCTCCCAGAGATCGATGTTGACCGTGATGATGCACTCGGTAAGGATGTGGTTGGTCAGGGTTGCATAAGGGCAGACCTCTGTGAACTTCATCAGGATGGAGGTCATGATAGGGTTGTCCTGGGCATCGATCACGCCCTGCTGAAGGGCGTTGTAGACCTCGGGAAAGGGCATGGGAACGGGGTTCGTCCCCAGTTCTCTGAAGGCATCCAGATAAACCGGGCTTTCCATGACGCGGATCTTCAGGCCCTTCATATCATCGGGTGTCCTGATTTCCTTCTTGATGTTTGTGATATCCCTCATGTCGTTTTCGGTATAACCAATGGCGATCATGCCCTTTCGGGGAAAGAGATCGAAAAAGATTTTCTGGAATTCGGGATCGTTGGTGACCTTGTAGCCCACTTCTCTGCTGGGCCAGAGAAAACAGAGGTCAAAGAGGGCGACCTCGGGTACGAAGTTGGAGAGCACGGCCGTGGTGGAGGAACACATGTCGAGGGTGCCGCCCTGGACCTGTTCGACCATGGAGCGCTCGCCGCCGAGCTGGCCCATGGGGAAGACGTCGATTTGGATCTCGCCGTCGGTCTTTTCCTTGACATAGTCCGCAAAGGCAAGAGATCCGATGTGCTGCCCGTGCTTCGGTGGGGCCACATGGCCGTACTTCAGGACCATTTTTGCTGAGGCGCCACCGGTCAGGGAAAGGGCGAACAGGCAGCCCAGCAGAATCACAAAAACTTTCTTCATTCTAATCCTCCTCATTTGTTGTTTTTTGATGGTTTTGCATCTAAATAATAAAAAATCCCCGCAATGTCACCCAAAAAAGGAGCCGGGCTGATCTCCACGGAGTTTTTGCCTGCTGCAAAGCAAATAGCTTGCAACATTCAAGAAAATCCGGTAAACACCAGTGGACGATTATCTGGGAATGGAGGGTGATATGAAGGTACTGGTGACATATTATTCGGAAACAGGCAACACGGAAAAACTGGCTCAAGCCGTTTACGAAGGTGTGGGACGAGAAGACAAGACGATTTTGCCGATCGATGAAGTCGTAGATCTGGGGCCCTACGACGTCGTTTTTTGTGGTTTTCCTGTCCACTCCAGCACGGTTCCAGGCAAGGTCCAGCCGTTCTTGAAGAATTTTCCGGAAGGCAAAAAGTTGGCCATTTTCGCAACCCACGGCTCGCTCCGGGGTGGTCAACTGGCCGTTACGGCCTTTGATTATGCCGGGACGCTGGTGAAAAAAGCCAGGTTGCTCGGGATTTTCGGTTGCCGCGGTAAGGTCAAGCCGAGTCTCCTTGATGCGCTCATGAATAGGTCGGAACACAAGGCCTGGGCACAGGAGGCCCAGAGCAGCGCGACGAGACACCCGGATGACGCGGATTTAGAAGACGGCAGGGCGTTCGCCCAAAAGATGATGGACAAGGCCCATTCCATCCGGTAAAGGTTCAGAACCTCCCTGTCATTTCAGCGTCTTCTTGAACCTCATCGAGGCCAGAAGAACAAAGAGGACTGCCAGTATCGTCTGCCCGAGCATAGAGGGCCAGAGGACGTCGGCCCCCACGCCCTTCAGTGCAAGACCCCTCAGGATTTCGATATACCACCGCATGGGATTGAGAAAGGTGGCGTACTGAACCGTGAGGGGCATGTTTCGGATGGGAAAGATAAATCCGCTCAGGAGCACAAAGGGCATGACGATGAAGAAGGCCGTGAGCAGGGCCTGTTGCTGGGTCCCGGCGCTGACGCTGATCAGGAGTGCAAGACCGACATTTCCCACAAGATAAACGCCTGTCATGAGATAGAGGAGGGGCCAGCTCCCCTTTACCGCAATACCGAAGACCAGCAGGGCAAGGACGAACATGGCCGTCATGACAATAAATCCCGTGATCAAATAGGGGATGGTCTTGCCCAGTATAAATTCCAGTCTGGTCATGGGAGTCACCATGATCTGCTCGATGGTGCCGATCTCCTTTTCGCGAACGACCGCAATGCTCGTCAGGAACAGGCTGACCACAAGAAGCATGACGGCGATCAGGGCAGGCACGTAGTAGAAGCGGCTCTCCAGATTTGCGTTGAACCAGGCACGGGTCTCGATCTGGATCGCGGCCTGCTCCCCGCCCGGTCCGTGAAGTGTCCTGATCCTGCCTCTGAGTTTGTAATCCGCATAGGCGTTGACGATCTGTTCGGCGTAACCGAAAACGATAGAAGTTGTGTTGCTGTCCGTCGCGTCTGCAAGGACCTGTATCTTTGATGTGCGACCTGCCGAAAGATCCTTTTCAAATCCAATGGGGATGTGTAATACGACCCGGACCGTCCCGCGGTCGAGCCACCGAACCACATCGGCCTGGGAATCGCCTGTCTCAACGATCTCAAAATATCCGCTCGACGTGAAATCTCCAAGCAATTCGCGTGAAGACGGCGTGTTGTCAAAGTCCAGGACAGCGGTCTTGATGTCCGTCACGTCCGTTGTCAGGGCGAAGGCCAGGATCATCATCTGGGCCACCGGTACGACGAAGATCACGATCCTCATCCTGGGGTCCCGGAACATCTGCAAGAATTCTTTGATCAGCATTTGTCTCAGGCGGTTGAACATGGTTACTCCAGTTCCAATCTCATGCCCTTATTGGCGATTGCCACCATGAGCAGGGCGTAGAGTGTGAGGAGGAGGGCGTTCAGCCAGAGAATTTCCAGCCCGATACCCTTCAGATAGATCCCACGCAGAAGGGCGATGAAGTATCGGGCCGGAACGAGGTAGGTTATGCCCTGGATGGGCCATGGCATGTTCTCGATGGCGAAGACAAAACCGCTCAGGAGCATGGTCGGCAGAAACCCGGCAAGAAGGGCGATCTGGTTGGCAATCACCTGTTTTTTCAGATTGATGCTGAGCATCATCCCGAAGAAGAGGGCACCGGTGAGGAAGATGGTCGCTACGAGAAAGACAAGAGCGGTGCTCCCCCTTAAGGGGACGCCGAAGAGCCACCGGCCCAGGATAACGGCCGCTGTAACATCCGCCAGGCCGATTACAAAGTAGGGGGCGATCTTCCCGAAAACGAGTTCGGGTCCCCGGATGGGCGTACTGATCAATTGCTCCATGGTGCCCGTCTCCCATTCCCTGGCCACCGTAACGCTCGTGAGCATGGCGGCGATGACGATCATGACGATGGCGATAATCCCCGGGATGATGACATTTTGGCTTCTCAGATCCGGGTTGTACCATGCCCTTGGAACCATTTCCACGGGTGCGGCCGTGTCCGCCCCGCCCATGAGACGGATCCGGTCGGCGATGATCATCCGGGAGTAAATCATGCCGAGCCCCCTGACATAGCCCAGGGCGAGGCGGGCCGTATTGGCGTCGCTGCCGTCTCCGATCACCTGGACCCTGGCCTCCCGGTTCGCCAGGATCAGCTTGGCAAAATCAAAGGGGATGACCAGGGCGACCATGGCGCGGCCCGTTTCCAGGTCCCTCCGGATGTCCCTGTAGTTGTCGTGGTCGTCAATAATTGAAAAATAGGGAGAACCGTCAAAGAGGCTCACCAATTCCCTGCTCGCAGGTGTTCGGGACTGATCCCAGACCACCGTGGGCACGTTTTTCAGGTCCAGGTTGAGGGCGTAGCCGAAAAGGAGTATCAGAAGCATGGGAATGGCGAGGGCGAGGAACAGGCTGCGCCAGTCCCTGAGGACATGGATGAATTCCTTTAGGGCTATGGCCTTCAACCTTCTCGGGCTCATCTTCATGAAACGTCCTTTGCCTTGACGGATTCCGATTTCAGACGGTCCGCTTCTTTGATCAGGGAGACGAAGACATCCTCCAGGGTGGGGATGATTTTCTCAATCGTCCATACCGCTGCGCCTTTGTCGGCGAGGACCTTCGCGATAGGGGCCTCGGCCGCCTCCGGGTCCTTTACCACGGCATGCAGCCCGGCGCCGAAGAGCGCGATCTCCTCCACCTCAGGGAGTTGAGCGAGGGTGTCCATGACCTCCTGTGGTGAGGGACACCGGATATCCAGGATGTGCTCGTGCATTATGCCGGTCTTGAGCTCGAGGGGGGTGCCCAGGGCGATGAGATCGCCCTGGTAGATGAGGGCGATGCGGTTGCAGTATTCGGCCTCCTCCATGTAGTGGGTGGTGACAAAGACCGTGATCCCCCGTTCCGCCATGTCGTAGATCAGGTCCCAGAAGCGCCTGCGGCTCAGGGGATCCACGCCGCTCGTGGGTTCGTCCAGGAATAGGATGGGAGGTTCATGGAGGACTGCACAGGCCATGGCCAGACGCTGCTTCCAGCCGCTGCTCAGAAAGGCGGTCAGACTTCGTCGATGTTCTTCAAGACCGGCCATGGAGACGGCCCAGTCCTTCCTCTGCCTGAGTCGAAGGCCCGCGAGTCCGTAAATGCCCCCGTAGAAATTGATGTTTTCCTCGACGCTCAGATCTTCATAAAGGGAAAATTTTTGGCTCATATAGCCGATGTGGCGCTTGATACCTTCCGCCTGTGAGTTGATGTCAAGGCCCGCAACGGTCCCGCCGCCCTCTGTGGGGCTGAGCAGGCCGCAGAGCATACGGATGACGGTGCTCTTCCCGGCCCCGTTAGGACCCAGAAAACCGAAGATTTCCCCACGCCGTACTTGGAAGCTCACACGGTTGACCGCGGTGAAGTCGCCGAAACGGCGTGTCAGACCCGCCACCCGCACGGCGGGATCCGCCTCGACGGGGGCCTCCGAAGGAGAGGAGTACTGGGAGGAATTGGGGGAAAGGGCCGTCTGGGATCCGGCATGACCTCCGCCGTCTTTGATCATGCTCACGAAGACATCTTCCAGGGACGGGGCCTGCTCGCGAATCTCGTCATAGGTGATCCCCGTCCGTTCAAGGAAATCCCGGACGTCATCCTTTGCCTGGGAGGGGTCCCGGCACAGCACGTGCACATTGTCCCCGAAGACTTCCACGTCTTCCCATCCGCCCGTCTCTCTGAGGCGCCTTCTTGCTTCCCTTGCAGAGGGGGAACGAACAGAAAGGATATGTGCCCCTGTTGCGGCCTTGACGTCATCGGGGGTCCCTTCGGCCAGAAGTCTTCCCTTGTCGAGCAGCCCCACCCGGTTGCAGCGTTCCGCTTCGTCGAGGTAGGCCGTGGTCACGAGAATGGAGACACCCTGCTTCAGAAGACGGGTGAGGATACGCCAGAAATCCCGGCGGCTGACGGGGTCCACGCCGTTGGTGGGTTCATCGAGGAGCAGGACCCGGGGGGTATGGATCAGGGCGCAGACAAGCTGGAGTTTCTGCTTCATACCCCCGGAAAGGCGCCCGGCAAGGCGCCTCCTGAAGGGACCCATGGCGCTGAAATCCAGGAGTTCTTCAATGCGCCTGCGCCGTCCTTTTCCTGAAACGCCGTAGATATCCGCGTAGAAGTCGATGTTTTCCTGGACCGTAAGATCGCTGTAGAGCCCGAAACGCTGACTCATATAGGCAAGGTGGTCTTTGACCAGGGCCCTATCCCCGCGCACATCGTGCCCTGCTATGCGGACATCCCCCCGGGTAAGGGCCATGATACCGCTCAACATGCGCAGCGTGGTGGTCTTCCCGGCGCCGTCCGGTCCGACGAGACCATAGATCTCACCCGGCATGACATGGAGGCTCAGGGCGTCTACGGCCGTCAGGTCGCCGAATCGTTTCGTGAGGCCCTTTGCCAGAACGGCCGGTTCAGCGTTCGCCTGTGCGGGCATTTCCAACCTCAATGACGGCATCGGCCGGCATTCCCGGCTTAAGTTCACCTTCCGTATTTTGAAGGTCAACCTTGATGCGGTAAACGAGTTTCACCCTTTCCTCAGAGGTCTGGACCGACTTTGGAGTAAACTCCGCCTCGCTGCTGATAAAACCGATGCGGCCCCTGTAGGACTTCTCGGGATGGGAATCGGTTCGAACCCTGACTTCCTGACCCAGTCTGATCCTGCCCAGGTCGGTCTCAATGACATAGGCCCGAAGCCAGGGCCGTGCCACATCTCCGATGGTGACGACAGGGGAACCGATATTGAGGTATTCTCCCGGCTCAGCGGACGTAGTCAGGACCACGCCGTCAAAAGGCGCATGAAGATCCGTGTAGGCCAGCTGCTGCATGGCCTGGCGCAGTGTTTCTTCGGCCACCCTGACCTTTGCACGGGCCTGCTCGATGGTCTGTGAACGTGGGCCGGCTCTGACGCGGTCATAGGCCGCCTCGGCCTGGCGAAGGGCGGCACGGGCCTGTTCTATCTGCTCTTTTCGGGGACCTTCTTTTCGGAGGCTCAGCCTTTCAAGGGCGCTCCTGTGCCGGGCTCCGGCCTCTTCATAGGTGCTGAGGGACGTCTCATATTTCCGTCTGAAGACATCGTACTCACGTACACTCACAACCCCGTCTTCATAAAGGGCCTCGTAACGGTCATGATCCGACTTTGCCAGTTCCATCTGGGCCTTTGCCCCCTCCAGGGAGGCCTGCGCCCTTTCCACCTCGGCCCGGGCATCGGCGATCTCCTGGGAACGGCTGCCCCGCTCCAGTTCCTGCAGGACGGATTGGGCCTGCGCGACCTGGGCCTTGGCCCTCTGTATATCCTCAGGGCGGCTTCCCGCCTCCAGCTCGGCAAGGACCGCTCCGGCATAGCCGAGATTGGCCTCCGCCTGTGCCACCGCAATTTTCTGGTCGGTTTGGTCCAGGCGGGCGATGTGCTGTCCTTTCTTGACCGCAATGCCCTCATCCACCAGACGCTGTTCCAGGCGCCCGGGAATCTTGAAACCGAGCCGTGCCTCCGTCACCTCGATATTCCCGGAGGCGATTATCCTGTCCGGGTCTTTCCTGTCCCCCGAAAGGGTGAAAAAGACAAGGACTCCAATGATCACCAGAATGACGGGAAAGGCGATTCGTTTTTTTCTTGACATGGTCTTCTCTGTTCTGTGTTCTCAGGTGCGCCCAATGAAGTCTTGGCCGGTTCTATCTCCTCAAGGCCTTGAGCAGGAGCCTCTCAACCTCGGCGGCGATATCGAGAGGCTCATCCTTGTCGAGATGCCGGAGGATGTCGGAATGTTGTTTACGCCTGGAGACGATTGCGTCCATACTTTTTCGCATGAACATGGGGCCGATGATCATGAGGTGCACGATGGTGGGATTCGCCTCTGCGAAAAGACCCCTTTGCGCCCCATCCTCGAGGATTCCCATCAGCGTGCCCAGGATGCGCCCGAGATCCACCAAGACGACATCGGGAAGATCTTTTCCGCCCGAGGCCAATTCCCTCATCATGATGGGGGCCAGATGGGGATGCTCCTCGAAAGTCCGACTGAAGGTGTGCAGGTATGCATGTAATTCCCCCTCGGGCGACCTTTCTTCCTCGAGATTCTGGGCCAGTCGTTCGTAGATCCCGAAAAAGACCTGATGAAGCACCTCCCCGTAGAGGGTCGCCTTGTCCCCGATCCGGTAATAGATCATGGCCTTGTTCACGCCCGCGCGTCTGGCGATCTCGTCAACCCGTGCGCCTGAAAAACCGGCCTCGGCGAATACCTCCCTGGCACTTGCCAGGATGGCCTGAACGGCCTTGTCCTTCTTGTTCTTCAACCTTTCTTCTCTGTTTTGGTCTTTCATCCTTTGAGGCATGTGTGTCGTGAGGGGATACTGAACTATTTAGTTAAACCTTATGGTTATTCTAGACCGATAGGGATGTTTGTCAAGCCTTATTCAAGCAAGACCAT
>JBMNCO010000219.1:0-5354 GCA_049366815.1 Desulfatiglandales bacterium
CTTGTCGGGACGTGGCTCAGTCTGGTAGAGCACCGCGTTCGGGACGCGGGGGCCGCTGGTTCAAATCCAGTCGTCCCGACCACTTCATAACCTTATTTTTGTAATGATAAAGGGGAATTAGGCGTATTGTCTTTTTCCCTTTTGCTGTTGTGGGACAGGAATGGTACAGGTTCCTCATTTGTTGAGAAAGACATCACCCGATTTCCGCCAGGTCGATTTTCTTTGAGCTCTTAACGCATCATAAACAGGTGGAAGCATATCAACATTCCGGATACTTCCCGGGTGTTTTGGGGCCACGTTCTTCATCGGTACAAGCGTGTCTATCATCTTGATCACTTTTAACCTGAAATCGACATTTTTCATTCCCAGGTTGCCATTTCCCCAAACCGCAAACCGGTTGCCTGATGCCCAATGGGGTTGGTAAATTTGACAATCGTATGATTTTTCCCCCAGCGTTGTCCGGTTAGGACGAAGAGGCGTATTGCCGGTGAGGTCAATACTGTGCAGAGATGATCCAGTCCAGATAGCCATGAACAGGGTAGGTCTCATTTTTTCTATCATTGGATGGAGGGTTTTATTTCTTTATATGGCTTGACTTTCACAGGAAGGAAGATTACATTAAAAACAATTCATGAGGGCTCGCCTTTATGGTCGGGCCTTTTTCTTTCTGTAAGGTAATATCCATTTTGCAAGAGTGGCCGCCTTTAGTCTGGAATCATGAAAATTTAATTGAAGGGAGGGTGTGTCACGATGGCTGATGGAATTGTGAAGTGGTTTAATGACCGTAAGGGTTTTGGCTTTATTGAGCAAAAAGATGGTTCTGATGTGTTTGTTCACCATTCAGGTATCAATGCTGAAGGCTTCAAGTCTCTTTGTGAAGGCGACAAAGTTACATTCGATGTAGAGCAGGGCAAAAAAGGCCTTGCTGCCGTGAATGTAATCGTGGTTTAGTCACAGAGTTCTAAAAAAAAGGGTATACCATCGGACAATGATGGATGCCCTTTTTTTAAGTAATCACCCTGTCGCTGAAATCCGAATCGAATAGAGTTTGGCCGGTCGATTTGGGATGAAATGGAAAAAGGAGCTTCTGATGAATATCTATGTTGGAAAACTTCCCTTCAGCTTTACCGAAGATGATCTAAGGGCCATGTTTACAGAATTCGGAGAGTTAGAAGGTATTAAAATAATAAGGGATAATTATTCAGGACAATCAAAGGGATTTGGTTTTATAGAAATGCCAAACAACTCTGAAGCGGATCAGGCAATCAAAGCCTTGAATGGGAAATTTGTGAACGGGCAAAATATCAAGGTTAATCCAGCGGATCCGGGCGGCAAAAGGTCGAAACGCCTGTCGCGCAGAAAAAGACATTAACCTTTGAATCCGACTCGGTCTATAGGACGCACCAGAGCCGGTTCAGCAATGAAGGTGCATAGTAGGGCCTTAATTGATGTCTGTCTAAAAAGGCATTGATGACGTCCTGTGTCTTTTCCCTTTTCATCTCTATTCTGGGTTCCACTCCGAACATAGCTCTAAAAAATTTCTTCATCAAATCAAAAGGCAGGCGGAGTGCTGCAAGAGAATGCGTCAGCCAACCTGCAATGTCCACTTGAGTTCATTTTCTGTCGGTTGATCCCTTTTGTAATCCGAAAGAATCGCGGATACGATCCTCACATCCCAATGAATATGGAATGTTCCGAGTCCAATAATCCCAGCACGTCATATTCGATGAACTGACTTTTTTATGCTTTTTTCCACGATACTCCTTCCGATGCCTATTATATGCCCAGATCTCTCATACCATCGGCGGTTATTTCGGTGATGAGGAAGCCCACAGAGCCCTGTAGACATCAAATGTCAAGGGCGACCATTTCACCACGCAAACTGGGCGGGGAAAAGGTGCTATGGTGGCCAAAGAATGGGCAAAAGCCATACGGACACAAAAACAACAAGGATCGTCAGGGGAATGCCAACCTTTAAGTAGTCGCTGAAACGATAGCCTCCGGGACCCATTACAAGGAGATGAGCAGGATGGGAAAGTGGGCTGGCGAAGCTTGATGAGGCGGAAATCGCCACAGTCATCATCAGTAGATGAGGGGAAATCTGCAAAGTGCTTGCCGTGCTTAACGCGATCGGAGCCATCAACACTACGAGCGCCGCTGTGGGGATAATTTGCGTTCCTAGCACGGTCATCGTAAAGAGCGCGGCGATGACCCAGCGAGTTCCGAAACCACCAACTGCGCTGATTAGGGCAGTTGCCGCCATCTGCGCCACTCCCGTGTTTTCAATGGCCGCGCCCAGCGGCAGCATGCCGGCGATGAGGAAGACGACCTTCCACTCAATGGCACGATACGCTTCCTCCATACTCAGACAACCGAAAACCACCATGAACACAGCCCCGGTAAGCCCGGCAATGGCGATGGGAACGAAGCCGAGAATAGCGATCAAAAGCACGGTCAGCATGATTGTCGCGGCGATGAAGGCCTTTTCCAACCTCGGTGCCCGAGCGGCAGCTTCGTCGAGTACGAGAAAGTTGGGGTCTCGGGAAACGGCCTCCAGATTACGGCGCTGACCGTAAACCAGCAGGGCATCGCCAAACTGTAAGGGCATATCCTGAAGCCCCATGCGATAGACGCGGCCCTTTCTCCATATGGCGAGAACGCTGATCCCGTAATGTTCACGAAAAAGAAGTTCGGCCAAGGTTCGCCCTGCGAGGGTAGTTCTTGGTGATAGCAGTATCTCGGTGGCTCCTATCTGTTGGGACTCCAGATCTGCGGCAAGGCTGGGCGGTTGCTCTTTGATTTCGAGATTTTCAAGACCTTTGAGGACCTCAAGATCGTGAACCGAACCCTGCAGCAACAGCAAATCGCCGGAATGCATCTGTTCATCAGGTGAGGGCATGAGCATCAGTTCATCACCGCGGAGAATACCTACCACAGTGAGACCAAACCCATTGCCCAAGCGGCTTTCAATCAGATTGCGACCTTCAAGCACCGAACCGGAAGGAACGCGAACAGGGAAGAGACTGGTGTGGCTCCAGATTCTTGCATTCAGTTCATCCTCCTCAAGGAAACGCAACCCCGTGATGAACCCCAAACGCGCTACTTCTGCCAAAGCTTCCCTTGTTCCCTGCAAAAGCAGTCGGTCCCCTGTCATTATCTGATATTGGGGCAGATCCCTAATTTCTCCCTCAGCAGAACCGTATAAGGACAACACATGGACCCGATGCTCTCTTCGCAGTCCGATATCCCTAAGCCTTGCGCCCAGAAGCCGTGATCCCTCAGGGACAAAGCCTTCGGCCACCATCAAATGTCGGGCCACGAGATTATGGGCGAAGTCAGACGACTCAAATTGGAAATGCCGACTAGCGCGAAAGCGCCGCAGATGGTCCGGATGTCCGTGTACGATAAGTGTGTCTTCGCCCTGCAGTACTTCGGTAGTGCGGGGGGCGAGTGTCAGAACCCCCTTACGTTGGAGTGCCAGCACTGTCAGGTAAAGGGCCGCCCCCAAGCGGCTTTCGGCAAGTGTGCGTCCGTCGAAGGGTGACCCCTTCGGAATGCGGATAGTGAAGATGTGGGAATCAAGCTCATAGGCGGCAAGGGACTTTCGGGCATCAGGGATCGCGACAGCCTTACACCTGGGGAGAAGGTATCGCCCGATAAGAACCACGAAGAAAATACCGGTTACCACGACGGCTGCGGTGATTGGCGTGAATTCGAAGATTCCAAAGGGGCGAAGTCCTGCGGCGCGGAGGGCGTCGGTCACCAGGATATTGGGCGGGGTGGAGATCCCCGTGAAAGGACCGCCGAGGAGACAACCGAGCGCCAGCGGCATCAGCAGCCTGGATGGCGGGCGACCGCTGCGTCTTGCCAGTTCCATCGTCGCCGGCAACAGGATGGCAGCTACTGTGACGGTGTTGATAAGGGCCGACAGCACGCTCGCTGCAGTCATCAAGGAAACCATGAGCAGAGCTTCGCTACGTTTTGTGAAGGCCTGTAATGGTTGTCCAAGACGATGAGCGATCCCGGTGCGGGTCAGTCCGGTGGAGAGGATGAACATGGCCCACACGGTGACGACTGCGGGGCTGCTAAAGCCGGCCAATGCCTCCCTGGGAGTAACCAAGCCTGTAAGTGCAAGGGCCGATAGCACCAGCAGGCCTATTACATCGACACGCAGCCAGCCACCTATGAATAATACAAAGGCCGCAATGACAATGGCAAGAAGCATAAATACTTGAAACGTCAAGACAGTTCCCTTTTGAGTTCAGACAATCTGCCAGTCCTTCCAAAGGAAAATCCACTCGAAAGCCTGGCGATATCGGCATGTTGATCCAATGAGATATGGCCAAGTAATATACCGATCGCCCTCTTTTTCCAAGCAGATTCCGTGGCTGAGGCACAGTCTGTTGAGCGATATCCTAGTATTATACCTTTCTCATTTTGCGTTGCCTCTCAGAGGGGATTTGTCGGCCGTATTTCAACAGTGATGAATAGAGACACTCAAAAAAGACCAGTCCGGGAGCTTCGGAACGTAAGAAAGGGTGCATGATTTCCTTTCGAATTTTTCAAAGGGCTAAAGTGTTACAAAATATTCTATTATGCAGTAAACAGGCAGAATATTCCGGGGGCTTTCAGTCTCAATCCTGCGGCGATCGAGATACGAAGACACCTTTCGCATACCGGTGAGGCTTTTCAGAAAATTTTTCTGTTGACAGGTTCTCGTGGGCAGTCTAATTTTAGTGAAAAGACCGCCGGTTTCGGGGCGGTCTTTTGTTTTGGACCTGGTTGAAGGAGTGTATCTATGCCCTATCAAGTGGCGAAGGAGATTATGGCCTATTGTACAAGCTGCAGAATGAACCTCGTGCATGTGATCGTCGCACTCGACGGCGAAAGAATTGCAAGGGTCCTCTGTAAGTCATGCAACAAAGAACACAACTATCGTCCCCCCAAGGGCCTTAAAGAACCATCTTCAGGGGGAAAGGCATCCAAACCTTCAGCCGGTAAAAAGACCGCGGCCGGGAGAGGAAAATGGGCAAAGGAGATGGAGCAGGGCCAGGCCGAGCCGGCCAAGGCCTACAGCATGGACGGGGTCTTTGGGGTAGGAGATAAACTGGATCATGCCGTGTTTGGCGTCGGATTTGTCAAGAAGCTCATGGGTCCGAAGAAAATGGAGGTGCTGTTCGAGGACGGCATCAAGGTCCTGGTGCGGGGACCGAATTCTTGAGACTTTATTCTCACCATGAAATGCACGAAATACACGAAAAAGTTAACGAGACTGCCAACTGAAAAGGACTTAAAACTTAACACCTAAAACTTAAACCTCTATTCTCACACCCGCTCGCTGCGCTCGCTCGAGA
>JBMNCO010000220.1:0-40832 GCA_049366815.1 Desulfatiglandales bacterium
GGTCTGCACCGCGTACCACTACGGCGTCCTCAATCCCATGAAAAGCCGCATAAAAGTCATGAAGTGGGAACCTGAGGGTCTCTATATCCCCGTAACCTGCAACCACTGCCAGGACGCCCCCTGCATGAGCGCCTGTCCGGTCAAGGCCATTTATCGAGACAGGGACCTGGATACCGTCATGGTGGACCAAAACGCCTGCATCGGCTGCCGCACCTGCGTGGCGGTCTGCCCCTTCGGCGCCATGTCTTTCAATACCAAGGACCAGCAGGTCTTCAAGTGCGATCTGTGCGACGGCGATCCCCAGTGCGTCCGGTTCTGCGACATAAAATGTATAGAGTATGTGGACGTACAGGAAGTCGCAGTTGAAAAGAAACGTGATTTTGCCGGCAAGATCCGCAAAGCAAGGAAAGAGGAAGAGGGCTTTATGGCCCAGATGTAGGATGAATGCCTGCGCCTGCTGAATCAGGGCGCGGGATTCCGATAGTCACGAAAAGGGTTTCAGGTTTCGACCGGAGGCCCTTTTTGCGTGATTGTCACGTTCAGGGCATCTCGATATCGACAGTCCCCCGCTTGAAGCCCTTGAGGCCTGAGATCATTCCCTGGACGGTTTTTCTCAGGATAATGTTCATACCCTCGCTCAGGTCCGTCCTTTTCCCGTCGATCGTCAGGGTGATCACAGGCCGAAGGCAGGGGCAGGCATCCGGGGTCTTCCGACCCTGCAAGATCTCCCCGGCCAGGTCGTAACAGCTTTCATATCCACAAGCTCCACAATCCAGGCCCGGCAGCTTGAAGGCCTTCTCGATCACAAGCCCGGCCATTTTCAGTATGTGATCAGGATTGGCGATGTCATAGTCCACAATATCCGGATCGAAACCGGCCGTGCAGATCTCCAGCCCCTTCAGCAGGGTCTCTCTTTCCCCTGCATCCCGAAGGCAGACGATCCTGGGATAGGTTCTCTCTTTCTTGAATCCCTCCACCAAAACGACGGCCTCCCCGGTCCAGGCCAGGAGTTCCTCCAGGGACCGCTCCCCCTGAAAAATCATCTCCGTCTGTTCACCGGATACCGCTGCGACCATCTCGGCGTAGCGGCTGTACTTTCTGGAATCGGTGGCCGCAAAATCGAGGTTATCATGGGTATGCTTGATCACGGCCACCCTGCAGCCCATATCCCTCAACGCCCTGGCCAAGGCCACACCCAGCGTGGTCTTACCACTCTTTTTGAATCCCACAATGCCGACGACCTTCATACCGTATCTCCACAAATTGCCCGTTTCCCCTTGGTCAAATCCCGTTCATCAATTCAAAAGGCCGTCCTTTGCAGGCGCGGCCCCTGAGCATCTCATTTTTTCTATATCAAATCATCCATCGGAATGGACCCACCGGATCTCCTGCCTAGCCTCCGGACAGCATCAGGGTAATATAAATCTCGTCCCCGTCCTTGACTTCCTTCTCAAGCTCATTGGGATAGGCGCTTTCCGAATTGATCCATATTTCATAGAGCTCATTGAGCTTTCCATTGGGGTAAAAGATCTCATCCTCCATGATGGGGTACTTTTCCGACAAATGCCTCAGGCACTCTTCAACCGTTGTCCCCTCCACCTCGATGACCGCCTGGTCATCCGTGAAGATGCGGTGGCTGCTGTGCACATGCACTTTCACACTCATGTCCTACTCCTTTCTGTTTAGATCACCACAGTGTTCGCACTGCGGATTTCTCTTTACCTTGAATTCCGTGAAGGTCTGGGCCATTCCGTCGTAGAGCAAGAGCCTGCCGCTCAAAAGCCCGCCCATACCGACGAGAAACTTGACCACCTCCGTTGCCTGAATCGCACCAACCAAGGCCGGCGCCATACCGATCACGGGAAATTTTTCCTTGGGAAGGGGTCCCCGATACATACATTGGAGGCAGGCCGTCTTGCCCGGGATAACGGTCATGACACGGCCCTCGAACCCACGCACCGCACCGTGGAAAAAGGGAATGTCCATTTCGACGGCTGTCCTGTTCAGCAGATACCTCGTAGGCAGATTGTCCATGGCATCCACGATGAGGTCACAGCCTTCCATGAGTTGGAAGACGTTATCCTCGGCGATCGTGGCCCGGACGGCCTCGATTTTGATTTCATGGTTCATCTCGGAGAGCTTTTCAAAGGCCGAATCCACCTTTCCCCGCCCGATATCACGATCCCAGTGGAGGATCTGACGGTTGAGGTTGCTGATATCCACGGTGTCCTCGTCAATGATCCGTATAGTCCCCACACCGGCCGCTGCGAGATACACGGCAATGGGCGACCCCAGCCCTCCCACACCCGCGATCACGATTCTTGCCCGCTTGAGTTTCTCCTGCCCTTCTTCCCCGAACTCGGGAATCATAATTTGCCTGTCATACCGTTTCTTCTCATTCTCACTTAGCATATGAGCAGAGGCCTCCCGTCACGTCTGATCGTTCTGTTAAGAATAAATCGTAACACTTTAGGCTCTTGAAAATTACCCTATCAAGGAGGGGCCATGGGAATCTCTTTTCAAAAACGAAAAAATCGGTGCCGGGGTGTCCGCATGGTCACCGGGCTTCGGGCGGACGGAGCACCACCGGGGAGACACCATGAAAATCAAGGCCTGACAGCTACTGACACCGGTCCGCCGTCCGCCTAGGCTGCCCCGGCCATCTTAGTCTTTTCCATGGCCCTTCGTTTTTGAAAAGAGACTCCCATGGCCGAAATTGCCGGGCTCTTTCAAACAGCTAAACTCATACAATAAATCTAATTTCCATTTGATTGAGTGCAAGGGAAAACACCACTGCAGTGGCAAACTTCCTGATTAAATCAGGCAAATGGATTACAAGAACATGTAATCTTGCCTATTTTGTTTGCCTTGTCAACACATTTAATATCTCCTTTCGCGCTTGATTGGCAATAGATTCGGCCCCTGGCGGAAAGGGCGGACATGGAAACCCGCCCCGGCATCTTCGACAGTTGAATTCAGGTGCACAAGGCGAATAAAAGGCTTTACAACCTCTCATCAATATGAAAAGTGTATAGACCTTCGAAAACCCCTAAACATCAAACCGTGTAAAAAGGAAAAAATTATTCATGAAACCCCGGTATATCCCGGCCCTCTCAGGCAAAAAAATAGCCGTCATCGCCAGTTACTTCGAGGGTGAATCCTACGGCCTCCTGGGACCCCAGATGGCCGCCACCCTTATCCAGGGCCTTACCCCCTTTGAATGCGTGGTCGTGGCCGTCACGCATGAAGACGACAAGACCCTGCTCAAGAAGGCCCTGTACGACTATTTCGGAAACGAAAGGCCGGTCATCGGTTTTTCAACCCACAGCGGGCGGGAGGATCTCTTCCTCCTCTCAAAAGAGCTCAGGGAGGAAGGGGCCTTCACGATCCTGGCGGGCCCCCAGGCCGATGTAGATTTCATGGGGGAGACGGGCTGGCCCGCACACCCTCACAGGTTTCGAGGGTTGTCCGGACACTTTTCCGTCGCCCTCCACGGCCCCGGGGAACAGGTGATCCCCTTGCTGGACCACCTCGAAGACGGCGACTGGAAAGGCTGCAGAGGCCTTCTCTATGTCGCAGAAAACGGGAAGATCGTCAAAAACCCTGAAACCGGTTGGGACGAGCGTTTTCTCCGGGAGGTCAACTGGCAAAACCTCTATCGGCTCGGCCCGGACGGACTGACCAATCTGGAGATAAGCGCCGGGCAGGTCCTTCAGCACATCGGCTGTCCCCATGCGGCCCGAAGCACGCGGCTGGATGTGAACTATCCGGCCTATTTCCAGGGGAACGAACGAAAAAGGGTTGCAATCGAATTCAAGGGATGCAGCTTCTGTGACGTGGCCGTAGACAAGGGTTTTCACGGATCTCTCGACCTGGAGACCGTCCTGGCCCAGATTCAATGCCTCCCCCTGGGCGAGGACGGCCGGCGCATTCCCTTTGAATTGATCAATGAAAACGCCCTGCCCGGCCTCCCCCGCCTCATGGATGAATCGGAGAAGAGAGGCCTTTTTCTTTCCCAGATCAATCTGACCCTGAGGGCGGACTGGCTCATCAAGACGGAGAACGCTCTGCGGGAGGCCCTTCAAAGGGCCCGCCGCATGCGGATGCGCATCCACCTCTCCTCTGTGGGTTTTGAGTCCTTCGACGACACGATCCTGCGCAACCTCAACAAGGGGGTCACACGGGATACCAACCTGAGGGCCATCCAGATCATACGCCAGATCAAGAGGGAATTTCCTTTCCAATGGACCTACGCGGCCAGGGACGGAGCGGTTCACGGCCTCATCCACCCCACCCCCTGGGACTCACCGGAGACCGCGGCGAACCTCCAGAAGGCCGTTGAAACGTACCACCTCTCCTCCGACATCCTCCCGCGGCACAGCGTTCCCCTGATCATTCACCACGCCTCCGGACTGGCGGACTGGATCCGGGAAATAGAGCGGAGGGAAAAGCTCCGATATGAACGGTATGTCTCCGTGATCGGTTGGTGGGAAGAGGCCCTTCTGAAGTAAAAAACTTATCGGGACGCGAACCCGAACAGCCGTGAAAAGGATGCCCCCGGGGGGGCTGGAAGATCTGTATCCTTTTTGTCGGAACTCCGGTCAGACCGCGTTACTTATCCATGATGTCGGGATGTTCGTATCTGTTTCCGATCAGGCGCAGGAGATGGGGTTTCCAGGGAAGAGCCGTTCCCCGGTAATCGACGACACAGAACCCTGCACTTTCCCCGCTCCATTTGACCGTGTGTGTCGACTGGGAGATACCGATCCTCCCGCAGGTGTCGTCTACCAGATCCCCTTCGTAGATCTCATCTCCATTCATGTCATAGTGCCCGGTAAACTGCAGGAGTTCACAGGATTCGAGCGGAAACACCCGCCTTTCTTCCTGATCGCCTCGGGACCGGCGGACTGATATTTCCTCTTGCGAGAAATCTATGGCGTACACCTCCCACATCCGCTTTGTGTTCCAGTGCCATGCCCTGAATTTTGTGTATTCCATGTTGGACAGCCTCCTGCTGAAATCAAGCGAAACGGAGTGGGACATCTCAGGCGAAAAAGCAAAGACGCACTGCCTCGTCCGTGATCCGCACCCGCTTTTTTTTAAAAGGAGAATAGGGAATATTTGCCTCAAGGTCAAGAATTGATAAAGGACATGTGCGTTGTTACCTTTTGAATAATCCGGCGATTCGGGTCTATATCAATTGACACATAAGACCAAATATCCTATACTTTGAAAGTTTGATGTCAGGTTAGGATTTTTCATATCTTGATTGTGGTTTTTTTATGATTTTTTTAATTCAAATGGATTTATGCGAAATCCTGAGGAGGACACACCTGACTTGTCCTCAATAAAAATGTGTAAAAAGGGGGCTTTTGAGAAACAGCAATGGAAATAATGGAAATCAGCAGAATTGAATTACTCTCGGTCGGCATTGATGTCGGCAGTTCGACCAGTCATCTGGTCTTTTCAAATCTGGTATTGGTCAGGGATGATAAATCTCCCACACGCCGTTTCCAGATTGAGGAAAGGAAAGTCCTTTATGAGGGAAGAATCATCCATACCCCTTTATTGGACGACAATACTATTGATACCAACATGTTGACTTCCTTTTTCAGGGAAGAGTGTAAACGTGCAGGAATTGACACATCCACTATTCAAACCGGGGCGGTGATCGTGACCGGGGAGACGGCCAAGAAACAGAATGCACCGCAAATAGCACAGGCGCTTTCCAATGATGCGGGAAAATTTGTCGCCGCAACCGCAGGACCCAATTTCGAGAGCCTTCTTGCGGCAATGGGATCGGGGGCGACCGCCAGATCCAAAGAAAACCGCAACGTTGTCCTGTCCTGCGATATCGGGGGCGGGACCTCCAACCTGGCCATATCGAGGAACGGTGAGGTCCTCTCGACGAGTTGCATATCGATCGGTGGAAGATTGCTCGCCCTGGATAGGGAGGGAAGGATCAATCGCCTCAACGACCCGGCTGTAAAGATCATGCAGGACATCGGAATCGATTACAAAATGGGGGATCTGATCCCACAGGAGGATATCGAGAGGATCACATCAAGAATGGCCGAGGTACTGATTGAAGTGATGAAGGGACGTGCAGGTTCCCCTCTGGCAAGGCAACTCATGACAACCGATGATCTGGAGTACCCGGCCAAGATAGATGAATTTGTCTTTTCAGGTGGCGTGGCGGAGTTCATCTACGGCGGTGACGGGGACTACAATGATCTCGGGAAATCCCTTGCAGAAAAGATATGTGTGCTCACATCCCGATTGGGGTTAACCGTTGTGGAGCCTGTGAACAAGATCAGGGCAACCGTCATCGGTGCGGGGGCCTATTCACTGTCCATTTCCGGCTCATCAGGGTTTATGGATGAAAAAATCACCTTCCCCATAAGCAATGTCCCTGTACTCAGGGTCGATGTGGATTACGATCATCTGAGCAGGGACTATATTGTCTCACGGGTGAACAGCGCCTTCCAGAGGTTTGATTTGACCGAGGGGCAGGAGGTCGTGGCCCTGTATTTCAAGGACCCTGTCCGGAACAACTATCCCATGCTGGAGTTGTTCGCCAAGTCCATGGAAGAGGCCCTCGCCAATTCCATAGGGAATGCATTGCCTGTTATCCTGATCTTTGAAAAGGATATTGCATGCAGTGTCGGCAATGTGATCAGGCGGGAAACCGAGCTGAAAAACAATCTCCTGTCACTCGATGAATTGTCCCTGAATGACGGGGACTGGATCGATATCAGTGCACCGTTGGCAGGGTGTCAGGTCTTTCCCGTCACGGTAAAGTCCCTCGTTTTCCCGATGAATTAGCGTATCGGTGCGGGAAGACCGTTCCACCTGTGCATCCAGACTGACAAGGCTTCCCGTGCCCGCCCAACCGAACCCGGTCCCCTTTCCCGAGGGCCATGGAAAACTTCCCCGGCACAAGTTTTTCCCTGGAGACGGCTGATGTCCTCAGGATTTCCTGATCGAAAACGACATCGCGTCGTGGGAGAAGGGCTTGAGATGAGATCGCACGGTCCTCATTTTCTATCAGAGAGTTCCCTGGCCAGATCCGACAATTTGGCAAGCGACTCCCGCCCGGGATAAGAAAGCGGCCCGGCGGGAGGGCTTTTCGCCTTTGAATGGTCGTCCTTCCGGGTTTCAAGCGCGAGCGGCTTTTGCGATTCGAGATTTCGCGCTATGGTTCGGGAAAGCTCCAGGATCTCATAGAGGACCTCCCGGTCGGATCGCAACCTTTGCGGCGGAGATGCCGGTTTTGGATCTGGAGCCAAGGACTCAAATCCAGGCCGGGATGCCTCTATGCTCCTCATTAACGCCTCCAACTCAAGACCGCCCAAATGCATCTCCCGTGACTTGGCGTTTATCGCCCGGACGAGGTTTGACAGGCCCTTTTTGTCCACTCCGACTGACTGGAACTGTGCCAGCGGTCCGGACAGATCGGCGACCGAAAGGTCCACGACAACAGGAAAGATGGAGGATCGGTCGAGTCTGCTGAACAAGACCCCTGCCTCAAATACAAGCCAGGGAGCATTTATATTTTCTCTTGTCAGGGTCAGGATTGCGAATTGGGCGCTCTGAAGCGCCTTCCACTCCTTCGAAAACCAACCCATGCCGCCGTAACTGCCCCCTGAGGGGACATGCACGCTGAGCCAGGGCATCAATTGAGTCAACCACGGTCCCAGGAGACCGGCGGCCCTTTCGCTCACCTCCCCCGACCAGACGATAAAAAGATTCATGTTAGGTTCCTCCCCATCTCCCGGGGATACCGGTCCCGCAGAATTTACATCGGCCCTTGTCCAGATTGTTCTGGCTCAGAAAGTACCCCTTCCGCTCAATGAGGATCTTCCCGCATTGGTGACAATAGGTATGACAGGCTTCATGACCGGGCACGTTACCCAGATAGACGTAGTGCAATCCCTCCCTGAGGGCGATATCTCTGAGGTCTTCCAGGGTTTCTACGGGTGTCGGCGGCAACCGGGTCAGCTTGTAAAGGGGGGCGAACCGTGACAGATGAAGTGGATAATCGGGGCCGATTTCTTTGAGTATCCATCCGCACATGCGTTTGATCATCTCTAAATCATCCACATAGGTGGGGACCACGAGCGTCGTGATCTCGAACCACACCTTTTCTTCATGGAGGATCTTCAGGGTGTCCAGAACCGGTTGCAGGGTCCCGCCGGTCAGGCATTGGTAGATGCGGTCATCAAAGGATTTCAAATCAATATTTGCGCCGTCCAGGTGTCCCGCAAGTTCGAGGAGGGGCACTTCGTTGATGTATCCGTTTGACACCAGTACATTTTTGATACCCGCCTCTCTGGCCAGCTTCGCCGTATCATACATGTATTCGTAATAGGTCACGGCCTCGGAATAGGTGTAGGCAACGGAAGAGACCTTCCTCTTTCGGGCCTCCCTGATCACGTCTGCCGGAAAAAGTTCCTTGAAATAGACATCTTCGGGTCTCTGTTGAGAGATCTCCCAGTTCTGGCAATTCAGACATCTGAAATTACATCCGGTCGTTGCGATGGAAAAGACCGACGTGCCCGGGTAAAAGTGGTTCAGGGGCTTTTTCTCAACAGGATCCACGTGGATTGCGCAGGCGTTTCCATAGGCCAGGGAATAGAGTTTGCCGTCGATATTCACTCTGGAGCGGCAGATACCTCGATCTCCCGGCAACAGGACGCAGCGGTTCGGACACACTTCACACTGCACCGCAAGACCCTCGGATGCGTAGTGAAAGGCCTCGATGGACCACTTCCACGGACTTGCCGGGGCATCTCCCCTGAAGACATGCCCCTTCACACTCTTACAATTCTCCCATTTCCCGCCTGAGGCCCCGAGCGCCCCGGAGGCGCAGAAGAGCCCGGGCAATCCCATCCCCAGGGTCTTCAGAAAGGTCTTTCGGGTCATCAGATGCGTCACGGTTTTCACCTCTTCCCTCTTGCCATCAACATTATGACCATACTTGAAAGCTTTACGAGTATCAAAAAAATAATGGTCTTGGGGATCCCCTGCAGGGGGATGAGCAGGGTTCCCGCCAAAAGGGTCCCCAGGGCCGCGCCTGAGAGATCGGCCCCGAGACAGCCCGCCGCTGGACTTCTGCCCTCTCCGATAAGGGCCGTGACCACGGGGAACTGGTAGCCGCAAAAAAATGCGAAGGTAAAGCCGAATGCGAGAAAATGGAACTCATGAAGTCCTGATTTGAACAAGACCATCCAGACGAGCGCAATGAACAGAAGCCCCAGGAAAAGGCCTTCTGTCAAGACAAGCCCCCGGAAGATGCCGGATCGCCGCCGATTTCCCAGATAGGCGCCGGGCAGGAGGCCCATGAGAAAAGCGGTAACCACCGCCCTGACCTTGAGATAGATGGAACCATAGAGGACCTGATAGGTCATGATCACGATCATTTCGACGCCCATGGTGACCATTCCTGTTGAAAACAGGATATACTCCTCCTTTTTGACATATATCAGATACACGACGGTCAGCAAAAGGACCACAAAACCCATGATCCCGGGAGATGAACCGTGTCTCAGAAACCACTCTTTGAAAAGGATACCCATGACTCGGGGTTCAAAGTCACGGTTGAGGGGTTTTTGGACACTGATGCGGTCCCGCAGGGCCTCGATCCTCTCAGCGGTCACATTCCCCCGGTAAAAGCCCTGGATATAGACCGTGTTGATGCCCTTTTTTTCGAGCCTCCCTGGGACATCGGTCCACAGGTTTCCATCCCGGCACAGAAAGACGGCCTCTTCACCGGGCAGGACCAGGATGTTTTGAAAATGCCTCCCGACAGTGCTCGAAATCGTGGCCAGCTTTGCCTCCCTGACAGGACTGATGTAATTGGCCGAGTAGTCCAACCCAAAGGACAGGATCCCTCCTTCTCTGAGGATCCGCTTGCAGAGCGCAAAAAATTCAGAGGTGAAAAAACGGTTGATCTGGAATGTGTCCGGGGCGGGAAGATCGATGATCACGGCATCGTACTTTTTCCCGGTCGTCCTGATATAGTGCCTTCCGTCGCTGTTGATGACCTCGAGGCCCGGTGTCTTCTCTATGAATCCGAGTGCCTCCGCCGCCCTTGTCAAAAGGGGATCGAGTTCTACGTAGTCGATCCCCTTGGGGTGGTATTTCATGATTTCCTTGAGGGTCTCGCCCAGCCCTCCGGATATCAGGAGCACCTCCTCGACCCTTTCCAGCTGACTCAGGGGGTAATGAATCTTTTCTTCGCTGCCGATTGTGTCCCCACTCGAATAGAGGGGAAGGCCGGATTCCCAGAAGGTGTGCTGGCGGCCTTCCTGCGTAATCACAATCCGCCCATAGGGGGACTCCATATATCGAAGGATGTGTCCGTACTGTCCGGTGAGTGTCGATTCTTCGACGTGTCTGCTCAGTGCGAATAACATGAATATACCCGCGATCAGGATCCCGAGACACAGCAACCCGTATCTCCGGTCTTTTCGCAGGATCAGAAGGGATGCCACGATCAGCAACCCTGAGGTCAGGGCCACCGTCTTAAAGGGTTTCAGCAAATAGACAAGAACGAAACTGAAGAGGATCCCCCCCGTGATATCACCCACGCTGTCCGTGAGATACAGTTTCCCGGACGTCCAAGTCTCGTCGAATCTTTTCAGGACATGAAGGGCATAGGGCAGCACGAAACCTGAAAGGAGACAGTAAGGGGCCGTGGTCGATGCGATGAAGAAAAAGATCCGGTAGAATCCGGGGGAGGAACCGTGCAGAAAAAAGGCCTCTCTGAAATACCTGATCCCAATGAGTTGCACAAGGGGCCAGAGGCCGGCCAGTAAACAGAGCAGGGCATAGGAGGTGAGGGAGGAATGCCTGACGCATTTGGCAAGGAGACTCCCGAGTCCGGTCATGAGCAACCAGCAGAAAAGGACCAGGGATATGGTGATTTCGTTTCCGTGAAACTGGGACATAAATTCACGGATCGTCAAAAGCTGGACCGCGATGGAGGAAACACCGGTTCCGATGATGGTCGTTATGACGAGGTGTTTTACTATGTCTCAACCCGCAAAATCATCAGGCGGTTTTATTCCTCAAAGGCCTGGACCTGATAAATCTGGACATCGAGTTTGTCCTTTTTCCATGCGTCCTGATCCAGGCCTGCCTTCATACAAAGGTGGGTCAGGAACTCCCTTTTGTCCGGGAGTTGTTCCCACACCTGGGGGAGGAAGGTGGCCTGATGATACCCCTTCTTGAGTATGACACCGTCCACACCCGGCCGCAGCCTTTCAAGGAGATCCTGGGCGTCCTTATAGGGCAATTCCTCAGGATCGGTCAGGACGCTGACTTCTATCTTGACCCTCGGCCACTCGTTTTTGCTCAAAGGCCGGAATCTTGGATCCCGAAAGGCGGCATTCAGGGCATTGACCCTGACCCCCTCCACAAGTGTTTCCTGGGGGATGATGTGCCCGATGCAGCCCCTCAGGTTATGATCTATCGTAAGGGTCACGAAGGTGCCGCGTCTCTGGGAGAACTTGTCGGACAGGGATGAATCGGGGATATTCTCCGCCTTTGGATCGAAAAGCGCGGCTTCAATGGTTTTCCTCGCCTCTGAGAGAAGTTGTCGTCCCTCTTCTTCCGTCAGTCTCTTTGTCCCGGTCATAGCCACCTCCTTCTGCCTCGACAGAACCGGCCCGCCTCCCTCAGATCCCCTTCCACGCATCTCCGTTCCCACTTTTCCGGTTCCAAGACCGTCACGGCCCTCTGGGGAGGCGCAAAATGCATAAGGAAGAGTTAAGGCCACAATCCAAAGGATTAGGATTGCCCCTTGAAAACAGGATTTTTTCATTCTTTTGTGCGCCGGGGTCATTTGTGTCCAAAACGCGGAAAATTCCATTTTCCTTCGAAGCGGCTTCCGCAAAATCCTAACCGCAAACTGCCGATTCCGGCCGAGGTTACCCAATATATCGTCTTAATCTGCCTGACTAACCCGTGACCCGCCAAAACCATTCATCCGCGCATCATCGGGTCGGTTCGGCCCGACTCCAAGGGAATTCAAATTAGAAAGATGATCCAGAGTTTCCCTTTTCAGGCGGGCATGGCCTCCATCACGGCCTTGGGCGCATCTTTTTCGAATTGCCTGAAATTCTCCTTAAAGTCGCCGGCCAATTTTTTAGCACGCTCCTCATATTGCCGGGGATTGGAGGTAAAGGTTCGTGGGCTCAAAATTTCCGCCGGAACGCCTTCACAAGCCCTGGGGACCATAAACCCGAACAGAGGATCCTTTTCAAATTCACCCTTGGCGAGGCTCCCATTCAGGATCTCCCTGATCAAGGCCCGGGAGTAGGCAATTTTGATGCGGTCCGCCTGTCCGTAGGGCTCACCGATCCATCCGGTATTGAGGAGCCAGCAATTCACCTTGTGGGTCTGGATCTTTCTCATAAAAAGTTCCGCATAAACCGTCGGAGGGAGGGCCATGAAGGGCGCGCCAAAGCAGGCGCTGAAGGTGGCCTTGGGTTCCTTGACCCCCATTTCAGTCCCGGCCACCTTGGCCGTATATCCGCTCAGAAAGTGATAAACGGCCTGTTCCCTTGTGAGCTTTGCTACGGGCGGCATGACCCCGAAGGCGTCACAGGTCAACATGACCACATTTTGGGGATGACCGCTGACCCCGTCGCGCTTGGCGCTGGCAATATGGGATATAGGATAGGCCGCCCGGGTATTTTCGGTAAGGGATGCGTCATCCAGGTCGAGGCGCCTTGTCGAGGTATCCATGGTTACGTTTTCCAGAACCGTTCCGAAACGCCTCGTACATTCGTAGATCTCGGGTTCCGCCTCTCTGGACAGTCTTATCACCTTGGCATAGCAGCCTCCTTCAAAGTTAAAGATCCCATCATCACTCCACCCGTGCTCGTCATCGCCGATCAGGATCCGGTTCGGATCAGCCGAAAGGGTTGTCTTGCCCGTGCCGGAGAGGCCGAAAAAAACGGCGGTATCCCCCCCGGCGCCCAGGTTGGCCGAGCAGTGCATGGAAAGGACCGACTTGTGGGGCAAGATGTAGTTCATGATGGTAAAGACCGATTTCTTGATCTCCCCCGCGTAGCTGGTCCCGCCGATGAGCACAAGTTTCTTCCCGAGATGCAGCAGCACAAAGGCCTCAGAACTCGTACCGTCCAATTCAGGAACCGCATTAAAACGCGGAACATTGATGACGGTAAATTCAGGGCTATGTTCCAATGCCTCCTCACGGCTCTTCACCTCGATGAACATATTTCTGGCAAACAGATTGTGCCAGGCCGTTTCCGTAATCACTCGAATCGGGATCCTGAATTTTTCGGCTGCTCCGGCATAACAGTCCTGGATAAAGAGGCTTTTGTTCTGGAAATAGGCCTGGAGCCGGTAGAAGAGATTCATAAACCTTTCTTCTGCAATCGCCTTGTTCACATCACCCCACCAGATCTTGTCCAGACTCGTGGCCTCTTTGACGATAAAACGATCATCGGGAGATCGCCCCATATGGTGTCCGGTCCGGACTACGACAGGGCCGAGGTGCGCGATGCTGCCCTCCCGACGCCGGACAATCTCCTCGTAGAGGTGTGATGTCGTCGCATTCCAGTATATGTTTCCGACATTTTTGAATCCAATGGCCTCCAGTTCCGGCCGCACACCCTTTTGGTCAAACATTATGATCCTCCTTTGCCATGCAATGAGAATTAAGGACACTCGTGGAGAACTCGTCAGAATTGGTGCCGAAATTTAAGATTTTACCAATGATCATTCCCGGATTCGTGCGAAGAGCCCTCAGCGATCAGCTATCAGCAAAAGTTATGCAAAGACAAGGCATTAAGCTGAGCGCTGAATGCTGACGGCAGGCCGCCCCATCCAGAAATCACGTCTTTAAGGATGAAAACAAGTTCACAACGAAATATTTCATTCCTGGCAGTCGCGAGATTTCCGAGACCCTATCAGCCGGTATCTTCAGCCGCTGCCATGGCCGCAAGTTTTTCCCTGCTGATTCTCAAATAGTCTTTATCCCTGGAAAAGACTTCAAGCGTAATGGTATCATTGTAACTGATGCGTCTCAGGGCCTTCATGATTTTTGGAAAATCAATCATTCCTACACCGATGGGGAGGTGATTATCCTCTTTCCCGAAATTGTCGCTTGCGTGGACATGGCCGATACGATCTCCGAACCGCCTGAGAAAATCCAAAGCCCGTCTGCCGCCCCTGTCACCGATATTCGCATGGCCCGTATCCAGGGTCATTTTCAGGTACGGGAATCTTTCGAAGACTTCGATGAAGTCTTCAGGTTCCACCAGGGAGTGGGATTGCGGGAAGAGATTTTCAAGGCAAAGGTCAATTCCCAAAGCCTCCGCCTTGTCTGCAATCACCGACAGGCTCTTCATGGCATATTCCCTGGCCTGATGGATTACAAGAACGCTGAGTCCGACGATCATACTCGGATGGAGAACTACTTTGAGGGGTTGAAGGGAGGCCGCGACCTCCAGGGCTTCGAGTGTTTCCCTGACGGAAGCCTCTCTCAGTCTGGTCGTGAGATCGGCCGTGGACACGAAGGTCGGCAGGTGGCACACAAGCCTCATCCCGTGACGGTCCAGCGCGGCAAGGATCTTCTGCTTCTGTTTCAGAATCACGCTGTGGTGTGCTCTCGGGGAATCCATCGTCAGTTCCATGTAATCAAAGCCGAGTGCCGCAATAACTTCAATTTCTTTCAGAACCGGTCGTATCGGAAGATTCATCGCCCCGTAAAGCATGTCTCGTAACACCTCATCTCATCATGCGCTAATAGACGCCATAGACCCTGGTGGTCTCCGCCATGGCGTTCACATTCTCCGGTCTGGCTTCGTCCGGTATTCCGACACCACCATCCATAATGAATCCACCGCCTTTGCCGACTTTCTCTATCAGTTGCCTGCAATAGGTCCGGACCTCTTCAGGTGTGCCTGCAACCAGCAGGGCGCCCGGGACATTTCCCCTTATGCAGACCCTGTCCCCCAGGATGTCCTTGGCCTTGAAGATATCCGAGGCCTCGAATTGATAAATGGCCTTGCCCTTTGGAATGTCTGCAATAATCTCCAACCGCGAGGTACAATCCCCTTCAAAGAATACGCAGGGGGTGAGATCCTTTTCAATAAGATTCAGGATGACTTTTTTGAGGGTCGGCCAATAGAAGGTTTTGAATTGATCCCCGGACATGAAACTGTCAATCCCCTTGTGAAGGGGCATGAAAACCGTCGGAACCCCCGTGGTCCGCGCTGCGTTCACGGCCCCACGCGTTACGATGGGCACGGTCTTCTCCAAGGCCTCAATCAACTTGTCCGGCACCCTGAAAATATCCAGCATGATGCCGCGGGTCCCCCGGAGCAGATCCCCGATGTAATCGAAGGGCGCATAGGCTGTGGCCCCGAATTGTGAAGGGAAGCCGAATTCCTTCATCCTCCGGTTATAGGCCACGGCCCGGCCGATCATTTCCCGGGCCGATTCACCGGCTCTCAAAAGGGCTTTCACTGCTTCCGTTATTTCCGGTTCTCCCAGGGCTGCGGTTGCCGAGAGGAACCGTGTATAGTAAACCGAGGGCAAATAGGGCAGGCCCTGCAGCGGTTTTAGGGCACCGTATATCCGCGGGAGAAATATCCTGAGCATAAAATCCGTGGGGTCGAACAGAAAATCATCATACTCTTCTCCCTTCATGTACTCCTTTTCCACATACTGGTAGGGAAGATAAGGATCCAGGCCTCCCCCGGGCCACCGAAAGGCCTTGGCCCCAAGCACGTCCATCAGACCGCCTAATGCCATAAGCGGGTATGGATTGACATACATATCCGGTTGGAGATCCAGAACCGCCTTCAGGTGGGCCTCTTCCAGTTTGTCATAATCATACATCAGTTCTTCGCAGCTCATTCCGGCATATCGGGCCGCAAAAAAGGAAAAGTGCGGGAGAAAAGGCACGCGGTCGGGTTCCCGCAATTCCACGGCGTCCTGGACCCTTTTGACCCGTTCGCCATAGAGTTCTACCGGGGATTTCTCCACGGTCATAACCTCCTGCCTTTCTCAAAGTTCTGTCCGGTCGTGCTGATTGTTCCGGGCACCCGGGATGCTTTCCTTCACCGTCAAAGCCCTCTTGTCCGGCCCCAAGACCCGGATCAACCTCTTCCTTATCCAATCAAAGGGAAGATCGTCCGTGGGCGGAAACTTTTCGAGATACGCGATATAGGGTTCCCCCTCCAGGCCCCGCTCAGGCAGGACGGCATCCTGGACCCCATCAAACTCCACTGTGGGCAGGCCGTTCTGCTCGCAGAGATTCCTGTCAAACGGTGCGGCGACGCTCACCCACCCACCCTCTAAAAAGAGTTGGTTATAACCGTGCCTCGGAAACACGTCGCTGCCGAACCACTCGAAAAACCTGGGCGGCAATTTGTGGTTTCTAATTTTCGCAAAGACCAGACGGCTGGGGATTCCGCTCGCCCGGCCCAGTGCGGCAAGGAGAACGGCCTTCTGCACGCAATACCCCTTACCCCATTCAAGGACCTGGGAGGCCCTGAAGTCCTCTATAAACACGGAGGCCATGTAGGCATTGTACGCGATCCCGTCCCTGACAAAGTAAAAAATGGCTTTGGCCTTTTCCACGTCCGTTGAACAGTTCCGAGTCACTTCCGCAGCCTTTTCAACGATTCTCTCGTGAGTTGCTTCAATGGTATAGGTCGGCTTCAGGTATCGCTCCATGGTCTTTTCGGTTCTTTTCTGCAACGCTTTCGCCTCCCCGCCGGTTTGCTTGGAACCGCGCCTCCCTTTGAGAAGGGATCTCAGGATCAAAGGCATACCAGCATGTAGAGAAAACCATTGGTGGACGGGCGAGACTTCAGAGGTCTGTCACCACGTCTTGTACCGCTCTCTGAATTTGTCCCAGAATGACCTGTCCCTTTCCTGCCAGTCCGGACCGAAATGCTCTTCATAAAAGGTACCGAACCGCGTGAACCAACGACTCCATGGGCTCTTTCCCTCTGTCTCGGCTTCGAGGATGTCATTCAAGAAAACCTTGATATTGGCCATTTCGTCTTTGGGGATATAAAAGGCGGCCCCTTCATTGTAAGACTTTACGGTATCCTCAGGGCTTAACGCATGGGCGGTGAGCATGACGGCCGTCACCTTCCTCTGGTTGGCGATATCCAAGAGCTTATAGCCCTCCACTCCCATGATATCCAGAATGGCCATATCAAAGTACTCGTTCATAAGGAGTTTTTTTGCCTCTTCAAAAGAAGAGGCTCTGACAACTGAACACCCGGCAAGCAATTCCTCCACTGTGTCCAGGACGTCGAGCTCGTCATCTACGATCAGGATCCTTTTCCCTTCAATCAATTTTCTTTGTGTCAAAACAGGACCTCCATCCGTGTGCAAACCTCCTGGAAAATGCGTGCATTCCGGAGTATTGTTTTTACGAGCGGGTAAAGACTCAAATTTCCTCAAGCACGAAACGGATTGTCGTCTCGAGAAAAATTCAGGTGATGTCGGCCTCCCGCCCCGCTACAAGACGGCCCTCGATGAGGGCATTATACACACTTTTATGCTGTTCAACCTGTTTTTTTACAATGTCGGGTTTGATGCCCCGCCCGGTACTACGAGCATACTTTTTCCTGGTGAAAGGTCAGGGCCAGAAGGGCCTCCAAGGCCATGCCGTGGACCATGCACGTTTCATCAACGTCAAAACGGGGGTCGTGAACCATTCCCGTGATTCCCTTCGCTCTATTCCCGCAACCCAGATTGATAAAACACGAGGGGATCTTCTGGCTGTAATATCCAAAATCCTCACTCCCCAGGGTGGGGGGCTGAGGGAAGATCACCTGATCATGACCTGCGAGGGCCCTTGCGACCGACAGTGCCCGCTCCACGCAGGCATCATGGTTAATCGTGACGGGGTACCCCTCACCATAATAGAAGCTACAGGTTGCTCCCTGGCCTGAGGTAAGCCCCGAAATCAGCCTTTCCATCCTGTCCCGAACGGTCCGTTGCACCTCTCGCTTAAGTGTCCTGACCGTGCCCACAAGGGTTGCGTCGGGCGGGATCACGTTATCCGCCGTTCCGGCATGAAATTGTGTGACCGATACCACGGCCGATTCAAGTGGATCGACATTGCGCGATACAATCGATTGGAGGGTCGTCACGAATTGTGCCGCGGTGACGATCGGATCAATGGCAAAGGAAGGCATGGCGGCATGTCCCCCCACCCCGTTGATCTCAATCTCGAAATGATCCGCCTGGCCGAGATAGGCCCCCGGGCAGATGCCGAACTGCCCCGTTTCAAATACCGGCCAGACATGGAGTGCGTACATTTCATCCACCCCCTCGAGGACCCCGTCACGGATCATCCCCGGGGCCCCGCCCGGCCATTTCTCCTCACTGGGCTGGAAGACCAGCCGGACATGGGCGGCGAGCTCCTCTCTCAGATCCACAAGGATCCGCGCCGCACCGATGAGCATCGCGGTGTGGACATCGTGTCCGCACATATGGCCCCTGCCCTCTATCCTTGACCGGTACGGATGCCCCGAGAGTTCCTGCATGGGAAGGGCATCCATATCCGCACGGAGGGCGATACGCCTTTCAGCGCCCGGGACCTCTATATCACCCACAACGCCGGTCTTCCCGATTCCTCTCTGTATATTGATGCCGAGCCTTTCCAGTTCGCCTGCGGCGATATCTGCGGTTCTCTGCACATCAAGGCCCAACTCGGGATGCATATGGATGTCCCTCCGGACGGCCACAATGTCGTCGAAGTGTGCTTCGCACCGACGTAGAATGCGTTGTCTCAGTTCCTCCATCCTGATCCTCCCCTGAAAAAACCAGCTCCATAGCGGGGCATCCTTTCAAGGCCTAGATGTCAAAAACGGCACCCGTATCCGCTGAAGTGACGTGGCTGCTGTAGCGGGCAAGCCAACCCCGCTTGACCTTTGATCTGAAGGGTTTGAGTCTTTCGATGCGCCGTTCGATCTCTTCTTTCTCGACGAGCAGATCGATTGTTCCCTTCAAGGCGTCAATACGAATGCGCTCCCCCTGTTTGATCACGGCAATGGGACCGTTTGCAGCCGCCTCGGGTGAAATATGGCCGATGCACAGGCCCCTGGTCCCACCCGAAAACCGACCGTCGGTGATCAGGGCCGCCCTGATCCCCGCACCCGCGATGGCTGCCGTGGGACTGAGCATTTCCTGCATTCCCGGGCCGCCCTTGGGGCCCTCGTAACGGATCACGACCACGTCCCCGTCCTTGACCTTGCCTTTCAAGATGCCTTCAAGCGCCTCTTCCTGGGACTCAAAGATCCTGGCCGGCCCCTCAAAAACCATCATATCGGAAGCCACCCCCGCTGTCTTCACAACCGCCCCCTTCGGCGCAATATTTCCAAAAAGCACGGCCAGGCCGCCCGTGCTGCTGAAGGCATCCTCCACGGTATGGATGATGTTGCCGTCCACCTTTGGGGCCCTCCCGACCATCCCGCCCAGTGTGCCGTGGACGGTCTTGGCCGTGAGGTCCAGACCCGCACCCGAGTTCTCGGATATCTCCCGCAGGATCGCAGCAATGCCTCCCGCTTCGTGCACGTCCTCCATGTGCACATCCTGCCGGGATGGAGAGACCTTGCAGATGCAGGGGGTACGCCTTGATATGGCATTGAGCCTCTTGAGATTGTAAGCGATTCCCGCCTCGGAGGCGAGGGCCAGTGTGTGCAGTACGGTATTGGTACTGCCTCCCATGGCCATGTCACAGATAAAGGCATTGTCAACGGCCGCGTTCGTCACGATGTCTCTGGGACGGATGTCCTGATCGATACAGGCCTTCAGGGCCTTCGCAGCATCTTTGACCAGGGCCACGCGTTTCGGGTTTGTCTTGGTCCCGGTCTTTTTCTTGTCGATCCATATTTCAGCAGGTATGGTCCCATTCCCGGGCAGGGCCAGCCCGACGACTTCGCCCAGACAATTCATGGAATTGGCTGTAAACATCCCTGAGCACGATCCGCACCCGGGGCAGGCCTGGTTGACCAGGCGCTCCAGCCCCTTTAGAGACATATCGCCGACGGAATGCCTTCCCACCCCCTCGAAGATTGTAATCAGGTCGGAGCCGTCCTTTCCAGCCAGCATGGGGCCGCCTGAGACATAGACGGCCGGGATATTAATCCGGACCATGGCGTTGTACATGCCTGGCACGATCTTGTCGCAGTTGCCCAGGCCGATCCAGCCGTCACAGGGGTGGGCACCGATAATCGTCTCGATCTGGTCCGTAATGAGTTCACGGCTGGCAAGGGAATACTTCATACCGAAATGGCCCATGGCAATGCCGTCACACACTGCTGCCCCGATATTGGCGTACCAGACATTGAATCCTTGGCGCTTCAGCTCTTTTTCAAGAATATGCCCAAGCTCCTCAAGATGAGCATGGCCCGGGATATGATTGGTGTAGGAGTTTATGATCGTGACAAACGGCTTGTCACGATCCTTCAGTGTTCTGATCACACCGGCGGCCTTCATAAGGGCCGCAGCGGGAAGCATGTGGGTTTCCGTCGCCACAACACGGCTCCCCTTGTTTCGAACATTCTCAATCCCTTCATTAATAAACTGCTTCTTGGTTGCCATGATCGTCTCCTTTATATTTAAGCGCTTTCCGATGAGGTCAGTCGTAAAAAATCCGAAAGCAGGAGTATAACTTCCTGGAAACACCCATGTCAACAGGGTGTTGAATCAACAGATCCAGCGGCGATTGACGAGCCGTGGCAAGGGTCGTCATAGCGTAATTGAGCCGATCTCCTTCTGTGCTTTCGCCGATGGCTGACGGTTCACCAGGATCGTCCCCAGGCTTACCAAACCCAAAGCGACCAGGAGCTTCACACTTATGAGTTCACCTAGGATCAGGGCACCACTGAGGAATACACCGAAAACGGGCGTAAAGAAGGAGAAGGCATGGAGCAGGCTCACCGGATAACGGTGTATCAGATCGAACCATACCAGATAGCTGAGAAAGGCAACAATAATGCACTGATAGAACACCGAAAAGGCCGTCATCACGGAGAATCCGGACACCACAGGGGTCTCAAAGATGAGACCCAAAGCCAGCAGCAGAGGGGCTGAAAAGCAGACCTGGTAGAAAAGGGTCTGCAGAGGTACAGTCCGGTACGAAAGAAATTTCTTCACATAGAGCGTCGTGGCGCCCCATATGGCGCCGGCCAGAATGGCCATGACATCGCCGGCCAGGGCACCGAGGCTCATGTGCCCCATGTTCCCCCGCATGAACAGGATCGTAACGCCAGAGAAGGCAATGATAAGACCGGCGGCCTTCCAAAAGTTGAGTCTGTCTCCCTGAAGAAAAAAATGTGCACCGAGGGCGACAAAGAAAGGGGCTGAGTAGAGCAGGATATAGGTCCTTGATGCCGTTGTGTATTGGAGGCCCACATAAATAAGCCCGAACTCCGCCCCGAACATGACACCGACTACAACCCCGTGAAGGAAAACAGGTCTCGAAGGGAAAAGGGTGATACCCTTTGCCATCATCCAGACATAGAGGCAAAACCCCGCCACAAGGGAACGCAGGCCAGCCATGAAAAGCGGGGCGATTTCACGTGAACCGATCTTCACGAGGGCCATATTGGCGCCCCAGGTCAGGGCCAGAAGCAGAAGGATCGATACGGGTTGCCATCTGAGTTGCGCTCGATACATGTCCTTCATCCTCTCCTAATATTCCTAGCATCAAATGCATTCTTGGATATTCCGGAAGAGCAACTACTGGTTCAAAGGTGTAGCCCAACCCTGAAAAAAATCAAAAAGGTTGCGGCAGCTTTTGTGATGATTCCTTCGCCCGAACATCCGGCCGGGCCTCTTTCAGGTGCGTGCCCTGTTTCACCTTTCACTCCGCCCCGAATCCATGGAAAGGGCCACGTGTCTTACCATCTGCCGGTAGACCCCTTCGAAGATTTCGCGGGACAGGAAATAATCCGGATATTCCGCAAAAAAGGAATCGACCATCTCTTTGGCCGCCGCGTCTATACTCCCAGTCCTGAGGTAACAGTCTTCCATCAGGTAGCGATGTTCCTGAGCGAGTTTGATGGATCGACCGATATAATCTCTTGCCTCATCCCCAACCACATAACCATAGTGATCGGCGCACAAATAGGCCACATCCACATCCTTCAATTTTTCAAGGCTTTCCTGAAATTTCGTATAATTGGAATTTCCTGATGAAAGGATAGTCTGCCGAAAGGGGATCCCACCGCCGTCTGATGGAAAGAGCGCCCTCATCTCGGGCACATAGGCAGAAATGGAGCAGGATGAATGGCCGGGGGTTTCATAAACCTGCACGCCTGTATCACCGAGATCAATGCGATCTCCATCGCCCACAACCGTGCCCGTAATGTCATCCCGCCAATCCAGATCATAGTTCTCATAGACATCGAGGGCGCCTATCCGCTCCGCAACGATTCGTCCGAAGTCATTGATGGTTTTCCTCGCCTTGGGCGTACTGAGAATTTCCCACCCACGTTTCGAAGCAATCACTTCGATATCGGGCTGCAATCGCTTGAGATACGGGATGATACCGACATGGTCAAAATGGGCGTGCAGGATCAGGATTTTTCTGATCCTTTCGCTTTCAAGGCCAAAATCCTCCATCTGTTGCAGCACGTCGGGCACGAGGTAACCCATGCCACCGCTGATGAGCATCGCCTCACGGGTACCTTCCAGGAGATAGGCGCCCGATTCTTCACGTCCTAGAAACCAAAGTCCGTCATGTACCTTTCCCGGGATACGAATTCTCATGAAATTTTTCTCCTTACGGTTTTAACCCTTTAGGATATTTGAATTGAATCATGAATCCACCTCCAAAAGTCCAAGGCCCCCGGGACGGTATGGGTTTCAGGCGGAGTCGATACGCGGTTAACCAGGAAATCGCCCTCGGTGACCCCAAAAAAAGAAAGGCCCTTTTGTGGGGTTTCCACCCTAAGGCCTTTCTATGGGTTGTGTCAAATGGTAAAGTCCCGCCCCTGTCTACGGCCGCTCGTAATAGATCGGTTTTCCCATTTCTCCAAACGAAAAGTTATGGAACACGTTGTAACCGTTATAGTCGAGGACCCTCAGGTCATCGGTCTGATTCAAGTCACCCATGACCACCGCATAATGATTGCCGTATTTGGCCTTGACCTTTTCCAGAGGAAGTTCGGAAGCGATGAATTTTTTTATCCCCTTGCTCTCAAGCCTTGATAGCAACTTGGGATCTAAAAAGGACTCATAGGTTGTCAAGATAAGGATCGGGCCGGTCCCAGTAAAAATGATGCCTGCTTTCATGAGATGACCTCCTTTCTTTGCCTTTCGTGTCAAAGATAAAAACAATAAAATGTTACCACAACCTGGATGCTTTTCCAATCTATTCACCTATGGGATGCCTTTATAAAACGGCATGGGTTCCCCTTTCTGTTGACCGCTCCGACCATTTGCTCCTATAATTTTTCAATACCCAAAACGCTTAAAAACGAGGAGGCCAGCATGGTGGAGACAGGACAGGATTACGATCGGCCGGAACAGGAATTACTGGATCAGGCTCAGGCCCAGCTTTTGGCGGCATTGAAGAACATGCCCCGGAAGATTCCTCTGCTGCTCTTCACAACCGCGGACAGGAATGTCCCTTACTGTGATGCGGCAAGAAAGGTGATTCGATCTATTCGTCAAACGGCCCCCAAGGTCTCACTCAAGGAATACGATCTGAACCACAAGAAGGCCGTTCAATGGAAGGCGGAACATTGCCCCACATTGCTCTTTGATCCCGAAAAGTACAAGATCAGGTGGTTGGGTGCGCCGGTTGGCGAGGAAGGAAGGACCTTCGTCGAGGCCCTTTTGATGATGGGCTACGGCAAAACGGGGCTCAACAAGGATGCCGCAGAAATACTTTACAAGATCGATTCTCCGCGTCGAATCAAGGTCTTTGTGAGCCCAACCTGTCCCTATTGTCCGCAACAGGCCGTCAACGCACTGAAGGCCGCCGTTGAAAGACCGGACCTCATTTCCCTCGAACTCATCGACATTCAGGCCAACCCTGAACTCGCTGACCAGTATTCGGCCCAGAGTGTGCCCCAGACTTACGCCAATGAGGTCCTCATCGCCATGGGCGCTCAACCTGAGGAGCTTTTCATGCTCTCGCTGGAAAAGTTGGAAGAGCAAACGATCTTTATCCCCGAAAGTAATGCCAAGGAAGTGGAGACGGATCTCCTGATCGTCGGGGGCGGACCAGCGGGACTGACGGCGGGTATCTATGCGGCCCGCAGCGGGCTGAAGGCCGTCATCATCGAAAAGGGTGCCCTTGGAGGACAGATAGCCACCACTCCCGTAGTCGAGAATTACCCCGGCCTCACGCAGGTCGGCGGGAAAACCCTGGTCGACATCATGGTCAGCCATGCCCTGGAATACGCCAACATCTTTCCTGGGGAGGAAGCCACGGATATTCAGCCCGGGGATCCTATTGAAGTCCACACCAATCGAAGGAAATTTAAGACAAAGGCCGTTCTGCTCGCCACCGGAGCGGCTTACAGGCACCTCAACATACCCGGAGAATCCCGGCTATCAGGCCATGGGGTGAGTTACTGCAGCACCTGTGACGGCCCCCTCTTTAAGGATAAGAGGGTCATCATTGTCGGTGGCGGGGACAGTGCTGTGACCGAGGCCTTACACCTCCACAATATCGGAGTGGCCGTGACCCTCATCCACAGGAGAAATACGCTCAGGGCCCAACAGCATCTCACAAAGACCCTTTTTCCCAGCGGAATCCCCGTGATTTATGACACCGATGTCAGGGAGATCCGTGGAAAGGACAGGGTGGAGGAAGTGGTTCTTCACAATAACAAGACAGGAGAGACATCCCAAATGGCCGTTGATGGTGTCTTTGTTGCCGTGGGCTACGAGCCCGCTGTGGCCTTGGCCCGAAAGATCGGCGTGAAAATTACTGAAGATGGATACATCAAGCGTGACCCGAAACACCGCACAAATATCCGAGGTATCTATTCCGCCGGCGATGTGGAGGGAGGTTATAAGCAAATCGTGATTGCAGCGGGTCAAGGCTCCGAGGCGGCCCTTTCCATCTTCGAGGACCTGGTCAATCCTTACTGGAAATCCCAAACTCAATAAACAGCCATGTCCTGACAAAGGCACATTCCATCTCAGGACAGGAGTCCAGACATCTTACAGCCCTAAAAATCACCATCCATTCCCCTCCTCCGGCCTGTGGTCGGGCAAGGCCCACCGGGCCGGATGCACCGACCCTTCTTCCGGATTCCAAGGCATCCCGGATTCCGAACACCTTGAATTGTCAAATCTTTTAGACTTTTTCCATTGACACATGTCATCTTTTGCATCTATATTGCCCTGATCTCGCACAGGATCCACAAAAAAAGTCCGGCAGGGGTCGACACTGATCTTTTATAAGCTCAAGGGGAAATGCATTGAAAGCCATGCACCACTACCAGGATGTACTCGAAAGACTCCAGTACAACGAAGAGATCTCACAACGTTTCTTTGAGGTAGAGATCAGCATCCTCTCAACGCTCAATTTCAAGGATTTTTTTGAGAGACTGCTCACGGAGATTAAAGACAAATTCGACATTCCATATGTCTGGCTCTCCCTGATAGACCAAAACGATGTCGTGCCTCTCATCGGGGAATTGACCTCCTCTCAAGTCATCAAGGAAAGACTGAGCATCATTGATCGAAAGACCTTCACAGAAATTACTGGCCATGCCACTGAGCCCCTGCTCATCAATGAAGACTTGAAGCCGTTCTATCGGATGTTCCCACCCAATGAGAAATATCTGATCCGATCCCTGGCCATTCTCCCCATTACCCTGAATAACGAAATCATCGGCAGCCTGAACCACGGTGATCCCTCCCCGGACAGGTACGTTCCCGGCATGGACACAGCCCTTCTCGAAAGGCTGGCGATCAAGATCTCGATTTGTCTTTCGAACGTCACGGCCCACGAGAAACTGAGAATGATCGCATCCAGGGATGCCCTGACAGGGCTGTTAAACCGAAGCGTCCTGGAGTCTGTCATGAAGCGGGAATTCAACAGGGCGATTCGCTATGGTTCTCCCCTGTCTCTGGTATTTCTGGATCTGGACGACTTCAAGACCGTCAATGATACCTACGGCCATGATGCCGGAGACGCACTCCTGCAGTATCTCGGGACCCACCTCATGAAATTGAGCCGGGAGAGCGATGTGGTCGGAAGGTTAGCCGGGGACGAATTCCTGATTCTCCTTCCCTCGACAACATCAGATGAAGCACTTGCACTGACGCAACGCATCAAAGGCTACTTCACCGAGAATCCATTGAAGTTTGACGGCGCTTTGATCCCTATTGCCTTTAGTTTCGGGATCGCCCAGACTCAGGACCCCGGAATCCAGGACCCCGGCTCGCTTTTGAAAAGGGCCGATCAAAGGCTCTATGCGGCCAAGAGGGAAAGGCGTTAGCCTGAAACCCCACCAACCGTGCACTGTTTTCCTTTTTAACCGGGATTTTCTATCGGACCATGATGGTGTGCTCGACCCAGGAAAAGACAAAGGCCCCGGGGTCTCAGCACCCCCATAAAGGGCGTTATACCATATTGTCTCGTGTCTGTTTCGGCAGGGCTTTTGGTCGGCCTTGCCCGGACGGTAGGTCAGCAATAGTATGATCTTCCTTCAATGATTTCTCTCAGCTTTTGTGGGATTCTGGTGGGTTTTTGATCCGCGTTAAGGCAGGCATGGACCGTATGACCGGACACGAGCAAACGTCCCGTTTCATCCAGGACGCGGTATTCAAAACGTACCTGGACCTTTTTCAAGGGAAGGATGGCGGTCTTGACCGTTATAAGAGCGTCGTATCGTGTGTTACCGTGGTATTTCGCGGAGGCCTCAGTGACCACCATACCGTAACCGTCCGCCTCTACGTCTGCATAGGAATATCCAAGGTCCCGCATGAGTTCACTCCGCGCGACCTCGAAAAAGGTAAAGTAATTGCCATAATAGACCAACCCCATACGATCCGTGTCTTTGTACCGAACCCGGATTCTGGTCTCGTGCCATTCATCATCAGGAATATGCATCATTTTCTCCTTCACATTTGTCCTCCACTCGTTCGTCTGCGTTACCACAATCCGGCCGTTATTGTAATGAGACCGAAGGCGATGTCAAGGAGTTTGCAACACCCTGAATCCACCGTCAATTTTTCACATCATCGATGAGGCCGAAAAATTTTCGTGCATCCCTCGGCCACGGCAAGGTCTCGGACGCATGGCGCTGAGGAGTGCCGAGTGAGGCCTAAAAGCGATACGCCGCAGATGTGCCTCGATGCTGAATCAGCCGAGGGGGGCCGCCTTGACAGACGCTGTTTCAGTCTATATATTCCTGCCCGGAGTCGGCGGAATTCGGTGAGATTTATCTATGGCCCTCCCTGAATTCAACCGTCCATGCCCTTGAATCTGAATCCATGGCAGCCCTGTCTCATTTCTCACCGTGTGGAAGCGAAAGCCTTTATATTGCGAGAGGTCAGATGGACTCTGGTAACAATAAAGAATTGGAGGAAATCCCGCAAGGATGACAGAAACGACAGGTTTGGAGCCCTTTAAACAGGCCCTGTCAGAGACGCCCTTTCAGGGAAGCAGGCCTCACCCGGCCGGGAAGTGGGCGAGGTATTCTCATGTGGTTGTGCGGGGCGACTTTTCTAGGCTTTATGCATGGAAGAGGCTGTTTTTCGCCTTTTTCTCAACCTGGCTTCCTGCATCGCTTTTGTCTTGAAATCCAGGTAATGTAAGGCTATGGATAAATCGAATCTCTAAATCTCTGAACAACAAAAATTATGGAAGACATGAATGCGTTTATCAAGGCCTACCATGATTTCAAAGAATCGGTAGACTTTACAAAGGGCGGCTTCCTGCCGGAGCTGGACAATCTCGTGTGGATGCTGCTTATGGCCATACCTAACGTCCCTGCTGATAAAGATACCTCAGAGCAGGCCGCGCTGGAGGCCGTTGACCAGAGGATCAGTATTCTCAAGGCCATATTTGTCGAGGTAAACAAGGACCAGGGGGATGACTTTCTCGATCAAGGTTTGTCAAGATATGACCAGGCCGGCAAGATGGCCAAGATCATGCTGAAGGGCGCAAGAGAGAATGTCCGTTCCCAATAGGGTGCAGTCAGGACTTTTGATTCAGGAACCTTCCCTTCAGGATTCCGGATGAAAGACAAAGAAAAGAAAATGCAGGGGCTTTTGAATAAACTGAGCGGGCTTCGACAGTGCGTATCAGAGATGGAAACAACGGAAGCCGACCTCCTGATGGCCCTGGGCGCCCAATCGAATGGACGGGAAGGACTCAAGGACGAACTCCATTCCATCGAAATCGAACACTTTCTCTTTGTCCTGGCCAATGCAGTTGAAGCCAGGGAAAAGCATACCCATGGTCACATTGAAAGGGTTTCCGGTCTTGCGACGGCCCTCGGCAGAAAAATGGACCTCCCGAATGACGATATCAAGGCCCTGAGAATGGGTAGCGTCCTGCACGACATCGGGAAGATCGGCATGCCTGCTTATCTTCTTGAAAATCCGGGAAAGCTGACTTCCGAGGCGTTGGAACCTATGAAAAACCATCCTGAAATCGGCTACCACCTCTGTCTGCCCCTCAAAAGATTCCTCGGCCGGGCCCTTGACATCATTCGCCAACACCATGAAAAACTCAATGGAACCGGCTACCCCTATGGCCTGCAGGGGGAGGACATTTATCTCGGTTCCCGAATCATGACTGTGGTGGACATTTACGACGCCCTGACAACAGACAGAGCCTATAGAAAAGGCATGTCGCGGAAGATTGCCCTTGCCATACTCCATCAGGAGGCCGACGAGGGCAGGCTGGACGAGAGAATCGTGGTGTCATTTGAAGGGCTTATGTAGGCCCGCTTCCGCTGCGCTGGAGGTATTTTTCCCGAAAAGAAGGAGAATGACGTTCATGACAGAAGACATGCTTATCATTCACACGGTAAAAGAACTCTTCGAAAATGACCATTATAACCAGGCGCAGATACCGGCCAAATTCGAATCGCTCGGGCCTTTTGGAGAATTCGGCTGGCGATACCTGGAAAAACGGCTGGGCACGACTGATTCCCGTGAGGCGGTCAGAGACCGACACGATTTTCAAAGGCAACTCACAAAGACCCTTATAGAAAAGTATGAAGCATACTCTCGCCATTTCAAGTCATATCTCAACCAGGGTCTTTCCTGTGGTAAGGCCCTGGAAAAGGCCATGGAAACCCTGTCCCCCTTCACACCCCTGGAGAGAGAGGTCGTCGAGTTTTGCCTGAAATGGACTGCATTGGAAAACATCCTCTCCGAAATTTCGAAGGGCGTAATCCTCGAAACTATCGCCGGACACTGGGGTGTGAGCGACAAGTGGATCCGGGAGGCTTACGATGACTTTCTTGAGGTTATGGTCAGCGATTACCTGGGTAAGGAACACTATGAAATCCTGCCATCCAGCGAACAAGAGGACCTCAGGAACTCTTTCCTGAAGGTACTGACAGGGGCCATGTCCCTTCAGGAATACACCTTTCTCGTCGCCGGACTGAAGGCACGTCAACTGAGGCGGCTACGGTCCCTCAGCGTCAAGGAGTTGTTCGCCATTCCCAGGGAAAAGGGGCGATTCGCTGTAAAACTCTTCCTGGAAAACGGCGGTAAAATCGATGAGTCGACCCTTATCGCGTGGGCGAGGGGACAAGGGATCAATCAGGAAGAGCTGGAAGACCTGCTCGTCCTGACCGTTCGTGACAGCCGTACCCCATCACGTTGACACCCGGTCACATTCTATCTCGAATGCGACTCCCGAGGCCGCCGGGGCGGGTGACGGCGGCATTGAACCGGCGCGAGGGTGGCACCACGTAAGTGGGAGGCGCGGCTGTTCCCTGCTGTCAGGGGTGAGAGGACAGGAGGCCGGAGATCGAGCGAGACCTGAACCTCATGATTTGAATATTCCCCGTCGCACTATTCGAGCAGATTATTCCCCCTTGGTTCTCCTTGACGCACCCCCTGTTTTGCCTTATTCTTTTTATCCGGCAGGAAACGATGACGATCCTGCCCTTCCCTTTCAGACGGAAAACCGTCACCATCCTTTGGCGGAGAATGCCATGAATATTTTGGACGAACAATTTTCCGAATTCGATAGCCTCCCAAAAGGAGAAAAGATTGAATGTTTCCAGAGAAACGGACGCCTTTTCGATTTGATTATATCCCAGCAATTGAATCGGCCCATCCTGGATGATATTTATGCCATAACCAATCAGCTCCGCACCCTCGCAAAGAGCAAGAACGGATCGATGTTCCTTCAGGATCTCCTGCGGCACAAAAGGGCCATGCTCTATTTCGCCCAGCCCTCATCCAGGACCTTCCTGTCCTTCCAGAATGCATGCCATATTCTCGGGATGAAGACTTCGGAAATCAGGGACACTACGGTGTCATCGGAAGTGAAGGGTGAGAGTTTTGATGACAGTCTCAGGACATTTTCATCCTATACGGATCTGATCATCATGAGGCACAAGGAACCCAACATGTCCAAGCGGGCCGCATGGCTTCTCAACACCTTTTCAAACAGACCGGTCCCGGTCATCAACGGTGGTTCGGGTTCCGATCAGCATCCCACCCAGGCCATGCTCGATGTCTATACCCTGCAAAGGTCTTTCGAATACCAGGGGGGGCTTGAAGGCAAGACGATCCTCATGTGCGGTGATCTCAAACGGGGAAGGACCGTGAGGTCTTTGAGCTATTTGATGAAAAACTTCGAGGGAGTCAGGATCATCTTTGCCGCGCCGACGCCGTTTCAGATGAAAGAAGACGTGTGCTCCTTTCTCGAAAGGCAGAAAATACCCTATGACATCGAGACCGAGTCCCTTAAGAATGTCCTCGCTGAGGCAGATGCCATTTATATGACCAGGATCCAAGACGAGCACGATACCGTGGCGGGAGAATCGAGCAGGACGGACATCTCCAAATTTAAACTCAGGCCCGGTGATATGAAAAGCGTCAGGCCCAACGCGATCATTATGCACCCTTTTCCTCGAAGAGACGAAATCGACGTCGCCATTGATGCGGATCCCAGGGCCATGTATTGGAGGCAGGAACGAAACGGCATGTGGACAAGGGCGGCTCTCATGGCCTACATTTTCAATGTCCACAATCAGATCATGGATTACTGAAAAGGTTCGAATCGAAAAGCTGTCTCACTTTTCCGACCCTTGTGTTCCCCTGGGCTTGAGCTGAAACTCATGATCCGCCGACAACCGCCCTCACTGATTCGTCCAGGATGGTCAGGCAGGTATCCACTTCCCGTTCGTCCACGGTGAGGGCAGGGCTGAAGCGAATGGAGTTTTCACCGCACCCCAGGAGAAGCAGCCCCCTCCTGAAGGCCTCCCCGATTATCCCATTACGCCACTCCGCAGCACGCTCCTTTGTTTCGCGATCCTTGACAAACTCCACCCCGATCATCAGCCCCATGCCCCGGACATCACCCATGCATTCATAGACCTTCTGCATTTCTCTGAGTCCCTGCATAAGTCGGTCCCCCTGTAACCGCGCATTCTCCATGAGACCCTCTTCGAGCAGTTGGATGGTAGTAAGGGCAGCCTGGCAAGACAGGGGATTTCCGCCGAAGGTTGAGGCATGGGACCCAGCCTCCCAGTCCATGATGTCCGACCGGGCCACCATAGCCCCAAGGGGCATCCCGGAGGCGATCCCTTTAGCGAGGGCTACGATATCCGGATCGACCCCAAAGTGCTCCATGGCGAACATCTTGCCGGTCCGCCCCATGCCCGATTGGACCTCGTCCGCCACATAGAGGATGTTATATCTTTCAGCGATTTCATAGAGTTTCCCGTGAAACTCAGGGGGTGGAACAATGTACCCCCCTTCCCCCTGAATGGGTTCCACAAAAATGGCGGCCACCTCCTCCGGGGGCATGGTGGTTCTGAAGAGGGTCTCTTCGACCCAGCGGACGCACTCGATATGGCATTCAGGATATTTGACGTTGTAAGGGCAGCGATAGCAGTAAGGATAGGGGATATGGGTGATGCCCGGCACAAAGGGATAATAGTGCTTCTTCTGGATCGTTTTGCTTGCTGTCAGCGAAAGCGCCCCCATGGTCCGGCCGTGAAAGGCCCCGAAAAAGGCGATATTCAATTCACCCCTGGTATGCCACCGGGCCAGTTTAAAGGCCGCCTCAACGGCCTCGGCTCCGGAATTCCCAAAATAGACCTTTTTCCCGCCCTTTCCAGGGACCAGGCGAGCCAGCCTTTCGGCCAGTTCGATCTGGGGCACGTAATAAAAATCGGTCCCTGACATATGAAGAAGTCGATCGGCTTGGTCTTTTATGGCCTGCACCACCCTGGGATGACAGTGCCCGGTGGAGCAGACGGCGATCCCGGCTGTAAAGTCCAGGAAGACATTGCCGTCTACATCTTCCACCCAAACCCCCTGGGCCTTGTTCACGACCAGGGGATACATTCGGGTGTAGGAGGGAGAAACGTAATGATTGTCCACCTCAATGAGTTTCTTGGCCTTTGGACCCGGCAGAAGTGTCCTGATGACGGGGTATTTCATCTTTCGTGCTCCTCGCATGCTGAAAATGACCCTGGCCCACAGTCGTCCAGAGGCGGCGGGGTTTATATGTGTCCCTTTCCGTGTGCGCCGCACCATTCCCCGGAGGCGGGCTCCCCTCCGACGGCTCATTGATCTCTCAAAACCCTCGGGATTGCAATATATTTTCTTGCCGCCCTTCTTAGACCGGAATCGAAGGGCTCCAAGGAAAAGATGTCTTTGAAAAAATGGTTGAGCTTCAGGCCTCCTTCCCCTATGATTTTAACATGATTGAACCTTTTGAAATGGTATGAATTTAGCCCTTTCCAATAACTGTGTGGAAATCATGCTCCCTTTCTGAAAAATGAACCAGGAAGAAAACATCCCCATTCTGACCATACGACGTCAGATGATTGACCTCCTGAGTCAGAAGGAAATGACCGGGCGGGAGCTTTCCCAGGTCCTCGGTATCCGTGAAAAGCTGGTGTACGAACATCTCAGTCACATAGCACGTTCGGTGGGTCCCAGACAAAAAAGGCTCGTGGTTCTCCCATTTCGCTGCCTTGCTTGTGGGTACGTTTTTAAAGATCGCAGCCGATTCACTCCCCCAGGCCGATGCCCACGGTGCAAAAAGGGACATGTTGAAAGACCTCTCTACCGGGTTGTTTAGCAGGTTGAGGCGGGCTGAGAGGGGGGGATCTGAGCCGTTTTCATTGTTCCCCGAATCCCGGCCTTATAGGGAAATCCCCCAAAAATATAAAGATTTTCACCCAGAAGAATGAGTCTATCACCCCATAGACAATCGGCCCTGGGGCTGTTAGAAATCGGGCAATTAGACATGGGCAGGCATGGAAGGTTGGATTGTGAGCCCCGTGCATGCAGAAAGTTCGATTACTCATCCTCTGGTTGGTCCATCTCCTGCGAATTCACAAGTTCGCCTGAAAAAAATCTTATCTATTCAGCGCGCAGTCTAACCTTCCATTTATATACAAGGCAGGATCGGCATGATTCTGCCTTTTTTTATCTCGCATGAATTCAGCCCTTTCCAATAACTGTGTGGAAATCATGTTGTGATGCCTTTAAGTTCACGCATTCAACGCCCAACGGGACGACAGATATTTGTCCGAAAATCCATGCCAAAACAATATGGTACTGCAAATGGAAACGCCCTCTCCCCTTTAATGGTTGGAAAACCTGGAAAAGATGCTATATTCCTCTCCAAGTTCTGGCAATCTGATTCGGTTTGAATCTCTGCCTCTGCAGAGCAATACTTGAGGTTCTCTATGGAACTTTATCTTTTCGCCGTCATTGTCTTGATCGGTCTTGCCGTTTCCGACCTGATCGTCGGCGTGAGTAACGATGCAGTCAATTTCCTAAATTCCTCCCTCGGTTCCAGAGTCGCACCCCGCTATGTCATCATGATCATCGCCAGTTTAGGTATCCTTGCCGGAGTCACCTTCTCAAGCGGCATGATGGAAGTGGCCAGAAAGGGGATCTTCCACCCTGAGTACTTCTATTTGCCCGAGATCATGGTTATCTTTTTGGCGGTCATGTTGACCGATATCCTGCTCCTCGATCTGTTCAATACCTTTGGATTCCCCACCTCGACGACCGTCTCAATCGTATTTGAACTCCTCGGAGCAGCGGTGGCGATTTCCGTTGTCAAGGTCAGTCAGAGCGGCGCGGGCCTCATAACCATGGCCAAATATATCAATACGGAAAAGGCCCTCGCCATTATCATGGGTATCCTCCTTTCCGTCGTCGTGGCCTTTTTCTTCGGCATGGCCGTTCAATTCATCAGCCGCCTGATTTTCACCTTTGACTACAAGAGGCGTCTGAGACGGTACGGTGCGCCGTGGGGTGGTTTCGCCCTCGCTCTGATCATCTATTTCATCATTATCAAAGGCTCAAAGGGGGCATCCTTTATCAGTCCCGAGACCATGGCCTGGATCAACACCCACACGCTGACCATATTGCTCTGGAGCTTCCTGGGATCCGCCCTGCTGTTACAGCTCATGATATCTTTTACCCGACTCAACATCTTGAAACCCATCATCCTCATTGGGACATTTGCCCTGGCCATGTCCTTCGCAGCCAACGATCTGGTCAATTTTATCGGGGTTCCACTCGCAGGCATGACATCCTACCAAATGGCGCAGCAAAAGGCCTTTCCGCTGGAGACCCTCATGAAGTCCCTGCAGGAACCTATTCAAAGCAACACCTATCTCCTGCTCCTCGCCGGGCTCATTATGGTGGCCACCCTCTGGACTTCCCGCAAGGCACTCTCGGTCAGCAGGACCGAAATCAGTCTGGGCCGCCAGGATGAAGGCATCGAGAGGTTCGGATCATCCCCCCTTTCCAGGACCCTCGTCCGCATGGTCTCATCACTGTTCGAGACGATGAAAAAGATCTTTCCTCGTTTATGGAGGCGCAGGATTGCCGGCCGCCTTGATCCGACCCATTACCATCCCGACCCTTCCCTGGAGCAAGCCCCCTCCTTTGACCTTTTGCGCGCATCGGTCAACCTTATGGTGTCAAGCGCCCTCGTCTCCTTTGCGACATCCCTTAAACTGCCCCTGTCCACCACCTATGTGACCTTCATGGTTGCCATGGGCTCTTCTCTTGCCGATCAGGCATGGGGAAGGGAAAGTGCTGTCTACCGCATTGCCGGGGTGCTGGCCGTCATCGAGGGGTGGTTTTTTACGGCCTTCTGCGCCTTCACGGTGTCTCTGCTTTATGCCTTCGCCATCTATTTCTTCAAACTCCCCGCCATTCTCGGGCTCCTTGCCCTTTCGTTCTTTCTCATCTGGAAAAACTATCACGTTCATCACAAGCGCACAGAGGAAGCAGATGAAATCGAGGTCTTTGATCTCAAAAGGCTCAATGACCCCGAGTACGGCGCCATGAAATCCTTTGAACACAGCGGCTATTTCCTCATGCAGGTCAATCAATCGCTGAGCAAGGGTTTGGATGCGCTCTTTTCCCAAAGCAGACGGGATTTGAAAAAAACCCGGAAGGACACAAAACAGATCCAAAAGATGGCAAATGTCATTATCGCGAATATATTCAAGACATTAAGACTTCTTCACATGGAAGATGCCGATTACACCCAGATCTATTCCCAGACCATAGGCACCCTTCAGGAGATTGCGGAAAGCCATCGTGACGCGGTCCTGCGTGCCTTTCTCCATATAGATAACCATCACAAGGGTCTGCTCAAGGCACAAATCAGTGAATTGAAAGAAGTCCGGTCCCATTTTTCGGATATCCTGAGCCATACTTCCAACATGCTGATGAAGAAGGAAAAAATAGATTACGAGGCCATTTCGTTAAAGAATGAAAGACTTCAGGAAATGCTGACCAACCTAAACAAACGCCAGATTGTGAGAATCCAGGCGGGGGCATCCAAGACACGCCTGAGTATCCTCTTTTATGGAGTCATGTGGGATATACAGAAGATCTCCCAGGCCACACTCACCCTTTTGAAGATCTTCGAGGACTTTTTTCAGCTCAATCATAAAGAGCAGGAACCGAAATGACGCCTCCGGAGCAGACGCCCGATTCGGCATCCACCTCCTGACGTTCTTGCCGTTCAGGACACTGCCGGGTGCCGAGTCCTTGGTGGGGCAGGTAACAGTTTTGAGGAATTGGATGAGTACCATGGACTCCATCCAATCCGTACTTCGCGGGAATGCAATGATGGCCGGGGCATTATAAGCCTTTGAGTTTCGCTTTGCGTGTCTATCCTGCAACGCGTTTACCGATATACGCGCCGCCGCGCACATCGGTGCCCCTGTATTCTTCCACAACCTTCAGTCCGGCATCCGCCATGGCCGATATGTACTCATCCCGCGAGAAAAGACCGATTTCCAGCGATTGCTTATGGTATTGCACGTTATTTTCTCTCCCAAGAAGATGGTGGAATGTCACTTCCACAATCTTTGGTTCTTTGAGACGAACCTGTTCCATGCGGGCGATCTTTAAATCCGGCCGGTCTGCGGCATCGACCACGATGACCTCCTGGAAATCCTCCACCGTACTCCAGGGGGTAATCAGGGCCAGTCCATTGGGCCGCAGGTGGGTGGCAATGCGTTTCATGGCGACGCGCAGATTATCGACGCTCTTGACGAATCCGATGGAACCGTACATGCAGATCATGGCATCAAAATCCGTCTCCAATGTAAAATCAATCAAGTTGCCGAGATGAAATCTGATATCGGGAAACTTTTCCTTGGCCACATCAAGCATATCCTCGCTGAGGTCCAACCCCGAAACATTGTAATCGTCCTTGAAGTAAGGTATATGCCCTCCCGTGCCACAGGCCAGAATAAGCAGATCACTCTGTGGGGCAACGCCATGCCTGGTCAGCAGCTCTTTCACCTTGTCAGCTTCCGCCTCGTATTCCCGCTCGTTTACATACAGGGCATCATAATAAGTGGAAATGACCTTAAAATCGGAATACACGACATTCCTCCCCCGCATTCCTGAAATGATCCACGCATCCGGCTCTGGATGCAGATGCAGTCCTTATAACATTTGGGGCTTCACACTCTGGTGTAGGTCCCACCAATAGGCTGTACTGGAGGGTCATCAATTTGCGTTCAGGCAATATTTCAAAATAACAACAAAGCATTATCTGAAATGACTCGACGCTGTAACAATAGCGGGCTCCGCTTTACCCGGTGCCCTGCGTCGAAAAACCTCACCGGATTTGCCGTCCCTCCTGATATACCTAAGACTTTCAACCCTCGGAGAAGGGCCCCAAAAGCGCAGGCAGGACGAAAATGCCCTGCCTTTCTCTATGCTCCACTGTCAAAGGACGTCCTATTTCATCGTCTTCTCGAAATTGGCGCGAACCTCCTTGAGTTCTTCGGCCGAACGACAGATCTGTTCCGCCTGAATCGACTCGAAGGTTTCAGAAATAGAAAAGCCGTACTTTTTGTTGAAAGCGGTTTCTCCCCACAGGCAGTCTTCCACCGCCGAGTGGTCTTCTCCCCGCATGATCTTCCAACCCTCCGGGGTCTCCCATGCCAGGGGTTCCTTTTCCACCGCCTTGATGATCATTTCAGGATCGGTTGATCCGGCACGCTCAACGGCAGCCTTGATAAAATATACACCGGCGTAAGTCTCCCCGGCCATATAGTCGGGATACTCCTTGAAACGATCGTGGTAAGATTTGACGAATTTGGCGTTGACCGAAGAATCCGGTGTTGTAAAAAAATATCGGGAGGAAACATAGATACCGTTGGGCATTTCGCTTCCCATGGGAACAAGAACTTCAAGGGCTCCTGCACACGGAAACGCGAACTTCACACTCTCAAAAAGACCCGTGGGTAATGCCTGTTTGATAAAGGTCACGGCATCCCCTCCCCACAACGGGGACCACACGGCATCGGGTTTGGCCTCTTTGATCTGCGCGATAAAGCTGGAATAGTCCTCGGACAGGAATTTGGGCCACAGTTCGCCCACAATCTCTACATCGGGGCGGAGTTCCGTCAATTTATCCTTGAACATCTTCCAGGAAGAGTGTCCGTAGGAATAGTCAGGACCTATACACATATAGCGTTTGTAAGGTTTAGAAGCCATAAGGAAGGCACCGGAGCGTGCGTGCATCATGGCATTACTCATGGTGCTGAAAAGATAAGGATGAAAATCGGCGCCGGTCAGCTCATCTGCGGCCGCCTGTGTCACAATCAGGATCTTTTTGTGTTCCTTTGCCATCCCACTGAGGACCGTGGCAAGTCCGCTGGAAGTCGGTCCCATAAGAAAATCGACCTTGTCCTGATTGATGAACCTTTCAGTCAGACTGACAACGATATCCTTTTTGAGTTTCGTGTCTTCCATGATGGCTTCCACTTCCCTGCCCAGGATGCCGCCGCCTGCATTGATTTCCTCAACGGCCAGTTGAATAGCCTGACCACCGTGTTTGCCGTAACCCCCCATTATGCCGGATGAGATAAACATCGCACCTATCTTGATAGGTGCCGCCGATGAAACCGCAGGCACGACAAGAAACGAAAGACAGACTATCACGATACAGATTCCCTTGGACCATTTCCTTCCCGACATATCACCCTCCTTACTGAATGAAAGAGTTATCGATGCTGCAACTCGGGCCGTCCCGACTTCCCACAAAGCGAAACTCTGATGACAGGGGGGATGGGGTCAAGTCTGCTCTTGACTCTTAGTGAATGCGCATCCAGAAACGATCATTCCCGGATTCACGCTAACAGCCCTCAGCGATCAGCTATCAGTACAAATTATACAAAAACAATGCGTTAGGCTGATCGCTGAATGCCGATAGCAGACCGCTCCATCCAGAAATCATCTATTTCCGGATGGAAACCAGTGACCCTGGTAGACACCTCATTGATATGCTTTTTGAAACCCCGGGCCTCCTGCATCCGCCTCTTTACCCCTTCTATAATACTTCTGACTGACTGTGTTTTACTATCTTAATCTGAATATTCGACTCTGAGAGGTCGTGACATGGTTTTTCACCATCACATCATCGAATCATGAGTCAAGGGCTGACCTGACCCCGTTCCCTCTTTCTCACTGGTTGAGCACCGGATTATCTGGAATCGGGATTGTCCAACGACATAGTTCGGGTCTACGTTACTTTCCAGCGTTTTCCAGTCGCCAGATTTCTCCTGCGTCGGTGGCGACATAAATTGCACCCTCCGGCCCCAAAACGAGCGAGCGTATCCGCTGCGCCGGTAGATCGGGGACAGTGGTTGTTTGGATCGTCATGCCGTCCGCATCCATCTGCAGAAGTTCTATGCGTTTACCCCGCAGGAATCCGACCGCCAGGCGACCCTCCCAGGCTTTCCACTGCGGGTCGTTCAAAAAGACACACGGCCCCATTCCTTCGGAAATTCCGCCGTTGTTCCACGACGGTTTGAGCGCGTTGGGAAACCGGTCTAGATCTGTCATGGGCGTCGGACTGCCGTCCGGCTTGTTGGATGTGTAACCGCAATAATCGCTTGCGCATGACACTCCTTTGGTAGGAGCGGGATCCCAGCCCCCGTTGCCGGCAGCTGAAAGTGGGGTCACTTCATCGCTATGGCCGGGGCCGTGTTCACAGGCAAATGGCCGGCCCGTACCGGGGCGAAACGCAATGCCCTGAATATTGCGATGCCCATAGGTGAAGATGCGCGGATCACCTCCGGGCGGTGTATTGTTGCCTTTTGCGGCCTTGCCTTCCCGGTCGATCCATAATATCTTGCCGCCCAGGCGGGAAAGGTCCTGCGGCAGCGGCCCGTTGTGATTGTCGCCGGTAGTGACATACAGGTAACCGTCAAACGGGCTGAACCGAATGCGGCCGCCGCTGTGCGCCCCCGCCCGGCCCCACCGATTGAAGGATTGCTTAAACGGAATGTCGCTGACAATGTCTTTGCGGTTGGCAACCGTGTGATAAGCTTTATCGACGGTGAGGCGCACGACGCGGTTGGTTTTGGCCCCGCCGATATTTGACGCCATATAGAGGTATACGTATCGACTTTCGGCAAACGCGGGATCGAGCGCGAGGCCTAGCATGCCGCTTTGCCCCTGGCAGAAAAAGTCATCTGCCTCCAGGACGGAGCCCGCCGCACCGAACAAGCGCCGGACCTTTCCGTCAGAGGTGTGCACGGACAGCCCACGGCATTTTTCCGTAAACAGCATGGCTCCGTCGGGCGCAAACGCCAGATCCCACGGCTCGCTGAGTCCCGACATCACCACCGTGCGCTTTATCCGAGGTTCGCCGTCGTCCGCCGCACTGGATTGAATGCGGCCACAATGGATAAAAGCAGCTACGAACAGAGCCGTACATAACACGGCCAGCGCCCTTTTTGTTTTGCAGTTCATAGCTTTCCCCCATATCCCGCCTTCGTCCGCCAACTCGGAGCGGAATCGGCGGGAAATCCTGAGTTATCGGTTTACACACACATTACCACATTTCCTATCTGGAACAGCATGAGTATCTATCTCTTCAGAGGGGGGCGAATCTCGCCATTTTCACCCAACCAATTTGGTGCTCCACCCTTCCACAATTCTTTGAGATAACGCCTCGCATCTCAGGACCGCCCGCGCCCTGAGCGGCAGTACAGATCCGACACAAGTACCCAAACCTTTATGGCGGGCAATTATGCGAAAATTACGGTGCACGAAAAGGGTCAGCACCATGCGTTTGTTAGAACCGTTTCATCCTACACCACAGAGTCTTTCTGTATCGTATACAGTATATCATGCAT
>JBMNCO010000220.1:40932-50624 GCA_049366815.1 Desulfatiglandales bacterium
CCGTTTCATCCTACACCACAGAGTCTTTCTGTATCGTATACAGTATATCATGCATGTATGTAAGACACATATCGTGTTAATGATCTTCCTCCTCTGTCTCATGTTGATGTCGGTGATGAAGATCGGGATAGTGGGCGTGGGTGTGAACCATGTGGGCATGATGATGAACATGCGTGTGTTGTCGAGCGGGATCGCCACCATCGTGATGTTCGTTATGGTGGCCATCATCATGACGATGCACATGGGTGTGCTCGACGGCCCGATGTGCATGCGCGTGTTGATGGTGAATGCGATTCGAAAAATAGATGCCAGCCCCAATACAACTCATCGCCACCACGTGCATCACGGTGAACGACTCCTTGAGCAGCACCACGGACAAGGCAACCCCAAAAAACGGGGCTGTTGAAAAAACGATTTGACTGCGCGTGGCTCCAAGATGGTGTGCTGCCATAACATAGAAGACAATACTCATCCCATAGGACACGGCGCCTAGGGCAAGCGCCATTGCACTGAGCTTCAGCGACGGCATGCCGGGTGTGAGCGAGCCGATCACCACATTCACCGGTCCGGCCACAATCCCTTTCAGCAGCGTAATGTGCGAAGGGGGTAAATGATCAATAAGGGCCGTAAAGTGATTATCAAACCCCCAACAGAGACAGGCGACAGACACCAAGAGGGCAGCAAGTCCCCCACCGGCTCCTTCCGATAGCGTCATCACCACACCGGCACAGAGGGCCAACCCGACGCCAATCCAGCCGTTCCGATCCAAATGATCATGAAATAGCAGTGTGCCGAGCACCGCCGTGGCGACCAGTTCCATATTGAGCCAAACCGCCACCGATGCGGCATAGGCCACATTCAGGCTAAGCAGAAGGAACACGGGCCCCAAGAAGCCTCCACAGACAATGGCTCCCAGAATTTTCAGCATGTGCGAACGCTGACGGGGGCGGACACCAGGGCGGTGCCGTGCTGAAGCGAAAATCAACGGAAGGACGCCGACAGCGGCTCCAAGATACAACAATCCGGCAAGTTGGAAGGCATTGATATCCCGCAGCAGCAGTTTACTCACCGGCGTTGCCATCCCAAAAAAGAGTGCGGCAAGCAACCCAAGACCAATCGCAGAATACCTCATTTCTCTACTCTCTATCACTCCAACTCACCGGTCTTTCCCTGCACAACCCGATAATCTGAATATTCGTATGAATTTAGCCCTTTCCAATAACTGTGTGGAAATCATGCACCCTTTCTGAAGTGACTAGCGGGAGGACGCCGTCTTTTTGCGATTTATCCGTGGGGGAAACCCCAGCTCGACAAAGTCGAGAATGGGGAGGGGGCAGAACTCCCCCATGGATAAATCGCAAAAAAGACCAGTCCGGGAGCTTCGGAACGTAAGAAAGGATGCATGATTTCCTTTCGAATTTTTCAAAGGGCTAAAGTGTTACGAATATTCTATTCTAAGAGGTCGTGACATGTTTTCTCACCATCACATCATCGAATCGGAGCATCTCATAAGGAGACCTGACCTTTTTCACCCCTTTCCCTTTCCTTCAGCGTTTCAACTTCGATGCCCATGGCCTTGGCGCGTTCCTCCCACTGCTTCCGGGCCAAACTGCGCATGTCGTCAACATCGTCCGTTTCATCTATAATTTCCATTCCAGTCAGCGTCTCAATTAAATCTTCAAGCGTCACCAACCCTTCTAACCCTCCATACTCATTGACGACTATGGCTATATGCTGGCGATCCTTTAGAAAGCGTTCCAATAAGACTGTCAATGATACCGAATTCGGCACGGCGACTATGTGGCGTTTCAAGGCCTTCAATTTTTGATCTCCTCTCTTCTGAGCCGAAAAAATCAAGACATCATTTTTAAGTACAAAGCCGGTGATGTCTTCAATATGCGTCTTGTAGAGCGGCAAGCGGGAGAATGGAGTTTGAGTGACTTCTTTCAACGAATCACTTATGCTCATGTCCTCGGGAAGTGCCGAGATTACGGTACGTGGTGTCATGATATCCGCCACTTTTAGCGTCTCGAATCGCAGCAGGCTCCGAATAATCTTTGACTCCTTACTCCGAATCTGACCAGACTCCACACAAACAGATGTCATGGCGATGAACTCGTCTCGGCTTAAAATGTACCCAGCCTTTCCATGTGAAATAAATTGTGTCAGTCTTTCCGAAATCCACACGATTGGATAAAGAACTATAATCAGGGTGTTGACAAAAAACGCGGTTGGTCCCACGAGTTTTGGCCAATAGACGGCACCAACGGTTTTAGGAACGATTTCGGATAGGAAAAGGATCATAAGAGTCATGAGTCCGGAAAATATACCAAACCAGGCGCTGCCGAATATGACAGTCGCTTTGGCACCGGCACCAATCGCCCCAACCGTATGCGCGATAGTGTTTAGTGTCAGAATGGCCGCAAGCGATCGGTCCACATTATCTTGTTTTAGTCGTTTCAAAAGCGCCGCTCGCTTAGGTCGCTTTTCTCTCTGCCCAGCGATATATGAAGGTGTCATACTTAACAGTACCGCTTCAGCCACTGAACAGAGGAATGAGAAGGCCAATGCCAACAACACATAGGTAATCAACAGCAAAACATCAGCGTTTACATCTCCAATACTCCTTTTATACGGCCCTTCCGCCCCGAAGGCATGTGCCGAAAAAAGCAGTACCTGCGACAATACACCTGCTGAAATCCAGCTTGACACCTTTAATGGTAATCTCATGGGAATATCCGTATCTCCATATTTCGTGCCCCAAAAAGATCTCTCTGTGAGACAGGGCTCATTCGCCCCCGATCCGGTGAAGCACCTTGTTAACAGCCTTCACATCGGTCCATACTGATCCAGGAACAGGCACGAGAGTATCTTGCCGTCCTTGATGATGTCACTGATCAGGCAGTATTCATTGGGCTGGTGGGCTGAATCAGTGTCGCTCAGCCACACGGCGGCCCGCAGCCCGGCCTCCCGCAAAAGGGCGGCCACCGTGCCCCCGCCGATGCCCCTGGGCACGGCCACGAGCCCTGAGACGGCCTTGATCGCTCTTGACAGATCCGTCACGACTCGGGAATCCAGGGGCGTGGGCTCCGGCGCCTCCTGCCTCTGCACGGTCTCCACCTCGATGGAAAGCCCTGTGGAGTCTCCGACTTCTTTCGCAATGCGCGATACCGCCGCAACGATGTCCTCCACCCGGTAAAGAGGTAAGACCCGGCAGTCCATGTAAAAGACGTTCCGGCCGGGGATGGTATTGACGTTGGGTACATTGGCCTCCACTTTCGTGGACTCAAAGGTGGAAACGGGAGGGCTGAAGAGGTCATCCGTGAGGTTGAAAGCATTCTTGAGTTCGGAGAGGGCCAGGATGAGCTTCGCCATCCCGAAGAGGGTGTTGTTTCCCTTGTCCGGGGTACTCGCGTGACACTGCGTGCCCGCTACCGTAAACCTGAACCAGACCATCGACTTTTCCGCCACCTCGATCATGGTCCCCTCGGCATTTCCTGCATCCGGGACGATGATGAGATCCCGGGCATCGAAAAGGTCCCTGCGGCTGGAAAGGACATACTCGAGCCCGTACCGGCTGCCCGTCTCTTCGTCGGCCACAAAGCCGAGTCCCACGGAACGCCTAGGCGCCTGACCCGATTCCCGGACGGCCTTGAGGGCCAGGTAGGAGGAAACAATGCCGTGCTGATCGTCCTGGACGCCTCTGCCCGTGATCTTGTCCCCCTCGACCCTGATCTCGTAGGGGTCCCCATCCCAGAGAGAAAGGTCCCCCGGAGGCACGATATCCATGTGGCTCAGGACCCAGACCGTGGGCTCCCCTGCATCCCCCCGCCACCGCGCCATCAGATTCGGGCGGTAACCCTCCCGGGCCTCCTCGTCCGGGGCCCTTATCTCTTCCATGTCGTCGGGGGCCATTACAGCCAGCAGATCTTTCAGATAGGAGGCCTTGTCATGTTCCCCCTGTCCACCGTTCTTCGGACCCAGGGCCGGTCTTGCGGTCAGTTCCCTCTGGAGGGCAATAATTTCTTCTCGTGATCCTTCAATCCACTGCAGGACGTCCTTTAATTTCGACATCTTGTCCTTCCTTTCCGATCAACGTGCCGGTTATCTTCACCGAACGGGCTCCCGGCCGATTTTTTTGTCCCGCTCCGTCCCGAGATGGGGTTCTTCTCCCCCAGGGGTCACCCGCCCACTCCGCCGTCGGAGCCATCCGGTCTCTCAAGGCCGGAGAGCCGCCCTATTTCGCTCATGACTCGATCCAGGAGTTCCCACGCACTGGAAAAGTCCCGGCCGTTTAAAGGCTTGCCGATATGAATCCGGACGCTTGTGCGCCGATATCCCACGCGATAGGTGATACCCGCAGGCACAAAGGGGACATCGAAGCGGGAATGAACCCTCCTCACGAGGCCGAGGTGTCCGGGACCCAGGGCATTCCTGTAATAGGTGCCCTCCGGGAAGATCACGATCCCCTCCCCTTTTTCCAGATACGCCGCCATGGCCCTGAGGGAATCCCTGGTTGAGATGGGACGGGTTCGATGGACCGGCACCCCTCCCATCGAGGCCATAAACCATCCAGCGACGGGGAGCATAAACAACTCCTGTTTGGCCATGTAATAGAGAGGCCTGGGCACGGCGAGGGCCAGCAGGGGGATGTCTTCCCACCGCTGGTGTTTAGGCAGAAGAATGTAGGCACTGTCCGAAGGGAGGTCTTCCAGGCCTTTTGTCTCCAGAGAGAAGAACAAAGAGAGCAAAGGCCTTGCCAGAAATCTTATGGTGTGCACGAGCCCGGGTCGTCTCCTGCCGACTGTGACACCGGCCCCGGAGACTCGTTGGCGGGCATGCTGGAGGACTGGGGATTCCGATTCACGCGCATTCAAGGCGTTATCACTCTTATCCAAAAATGACCATTTTACATCGCCAAGGACCTGTCTTGATTGTGTCCGGAGCAGAAAATGGACTTGTTTTAGACCCCAATAAGGCGTTATGCAATGAGAATTTGCATGTGGGAAGAACGCGAAAATCAGCGCCGGTGGTTCTCCCGGCGATGCTGTCTCTACTCCACCGTGACGCTCTTGGCCAGGTTTCTCGGTTTATCGATATCCCGGTTCAGGAAGCGCGCGCAGTGATAGGCAAGAAGTTGACAGGGGACCACCGTCAAAATCGGGTAGAGGAAATCGAGGGTCTTCGGAACCTCTATCAAGTCGTCCGCAATCCCCTTGAGTTGCCTGTCCCCTGCAGTGCCTATGGCAATGACAGGGCCTTTTCGGCTCTTGATTTCATGGATGTTGCTGATCATCTTCTCATACATGGCATCCATGGGCGCAATGGCCACCGTAGGCATCTCAGGGTTGATCAGGGCGATGGGGCCGTGTTTCATTTCACCGGCGGCATAGCCCTCGGCATGGATGTAAGAGATCTCCTTGAGCTTGAGCGCCCCTTCCAGGGCGATGGGATACTCATAATGTCTCCCGAGAAAGAGCCAGTTACTCCGTTTAAAATACTTCTCGGCAATGGCCTGGATATGATTATCTTTTGAGAGGATCGTTTTGACCTGATCCGGCAGGGCGGTAAGGGCCTTGAGGGCCTCCGTCCCTTCCGTGAGGGCCAATTTCTGGTGCCTTCCCAGCAGAACGGCAAGCAGGGTGAGAATGGTCAACTGGGAGATGAAGATCTTTGTGGATGCCACGCCTATCTCAGGGCCGGCGTGGTTGTAGACGCCCGCTTCCGTCTCTCTGGCGATGGAACTTCCCACCACGTTTACGATGCCCAGGAGACGGGCATCCTTTCTTTTGGCCTCCCGGATCGCCGCAAGGGTATCCGCGGTCTCACCCGATTGACTCATGGCGATGATGAAGGTATTGGGAGGAAAATTCAGTTTGCGATAACGAAATTCGGAGGCCAGTTCGACCTGGACGTCTATCTCCGTCAGTTTTTCAAAGATATATCGTCCCACACACCCCGCATAGTAGGAGGTGCCGCAGGCGACGATGACGATATGCCGGCAATTTTTCAAAGTATCCCAGACCGGCATGATGCCCCCCAATTTGGAGACGCCCTCTCCGATCTCGAGTCGACCTCTCATCGCGTTCTTGATGGTTTCCGGTTGCTCAAAGATCTCTTTCAGCATGAAATGGGGGAAGCCGTCCAGTTCGACGTCTTCCGCCTGCCATTCAACGATCTCGGTGGCCCGCTCCACGGTCTTGGCCTGGGCTGTCGATATGGTGAATCCATCCCGGGTGAGCAAAGCCAGTTCATTATCATTGAGGTGGACCACCTTTTTGGTGTACCGCACCATCGCCGAGATGTCCGAGGCTGCAAAATAACCGTCCTCGCCCACGCCGATAATCAGAGGGCTTCCCCGCCGGGCGACGATGATCTGGTCAGGCACGTGCTTATGGATGACCGCTATCCCGAAGGTGCCCTCGACCTGAGACATGGTCTTTCTCACGGCCTCGTTCAGATCCCCGTCGAAATTTAGTGCGATCAATTGGGCCAGGACCTCGGTGTCGGTTTCCGACCGAAAGGTCACGCCGGACTTCACCAGTTTTTTCTTGAGGATTTCAAAGTTCTCGATGATGCCGTTGTGGATGACAAAGACCTTGTCGTCCTGATCACGGTGGGGATGGGCATTGATTTCAGAGGGCTCGCCGTGTGTGGCCCACCTTGTATGCCCAATGCCGGTCGTGCCGTCAAAGTCGATACCGTTCAGCTTCCGCTCCAGTTCAACAATCTTCCCGACGGACCGGTGAAGGTCCACCTGATTCCCGTTCTGAACGGCTATGCCGGCGGAATCGTAACCGCGATATTCCAGGCGTTTCAGCCCCTCCAAAAGAAGGGGTTTCGCCTTTTTGCTCCCCACATAACATACGATGCCGCACATTTCCTTCCCCTTTCATCAAGAAGAAAAATAGTGTTTGATAATTTCCCTGCCCAGGTCATTGGCCCGTATCCCGAGTTTTTCACCGTGAACGGCGAGAATCGTGACACAGATTCCTCCCCGGCCGTCCTTCGGCAGGGCATAGGCCGCGAGCCAGTCAATCTTGTACCGGCCGTCGCGGTCGTTGATGGTACCGGTTTTGGCCCCCAACTTGATGGCCTTAAAGGCCTTTTTCGCCAGGAGACGCCGGAAGGACCGGGAGCAGGTTCCGGATGCCACAGTCTGGGCCATGAGGGCCTCCAGGTTTTCGGCCGTGCTTTGCTCAATGACCCTTGTAAGGCTGGAGGGCGTGACCTGATAGACCCTGTGATCCGTCTCGTCCCGGACACACTTGACCACCCAGGGTTTCATGACGGTCCCCTTGTTGACCACCGCGGAGGTCATCAGGGCGGCATGGAGAGGGGATATGAGTGTCGTTTTATTGAAGCCCGAGGCGATTTCGGCCAGCCCGAAATCGTCCTCCGGAATCTGCGTGTTGCTTGCTTCCAGGGGCAGGTCGAAGGGGATGGCGGCGTTGAAGAGGAACCTGCCCGCGTATTGGGTCAGCAGATCTTGACCGAGGTCATAGATGCCCATTTTTCCAAAGACCGGATTGATAGACTTTGAAAAGGCCTTCTCGAATGTGACCTGCGTATCCCAGCGCCCCCTCTTTTCCTTCAGTTGACTCTTGTACAGGGTGTATCGCCTCCCGCTGTAAGTAAGGGGCTTTTGGGGTGTAAAGTCGCAGGCCTCGATCGCGGCGGCCGCGGACACGATCTTGAACAGACTTGCAGCGGGAAAGCCGGCCTTCAGGCAGAGATTGTCCTCTTTTTCGGTGTCACCGTTTCTGAAATCCGTCATGGCCAGGATCTGGCCGTTTTCCGGTCTCAAGACGATCGCGGCCGCCTCATGGGTCAGGGAACGCCGAAGCAGCCTCGAAATAAAGGCCTGAAGGGCATGATCAATGGATACCTCGACGGTATAATGCTTCCCCCCTTTTGAGATGGTGAGTGAACCGTTCTCCTCGTGGAGGTCGAGCGGAATATCCTTCAACAATTCCGGCAGATCTTTCTTTGACCACGTCTGTGGTTCGGGTTGTTTGGGGGGTTCCGTCCTTGGGATCGCCGCGTCACCCAGATTCGCAAGTAACCAGGACCCCGAAAAGAAAACCACCACGACGGCCAGGAAGGTGGCAACCCCGTACAGGCCGAGACGTGGTGCCCCTCGCCAACAAGACCTTATCCGGGACCTCCTCTTGAGTTCCTTTTGGTAATCCCGCCAGGTTTTCGGATGGAGATTGTTTCCAGTCATTTCTATTTGGTTGAAATAATCTCTAATCCCCCCACATAGGGTTTAAGGGCATCAGGGATGACCACGCTGCCGTCCGGTTGTTGGTAGTTTTCCAAGACCGCCACAAGGGTTCTGCCCACGGCGAGTCCGGAACCATTCAACGTGTGGACCAATGCCGTTCCGCCGCCTCCCTTTTTCTTAAACCGGATGCCCGAGCGTCTGGCCTGGAAGTCGGTAAAATTACTGCAGGAGGAGATTTCCCGGTAGAGTTGCTGACCCGGCAGCCAGACCTCCAGGTCGTAGGTCTTGGCCGCGGAAAACCCGAGGTCTCCGGTGCAGAGGCACACCCTCCTGTAGGGGAGGTTCAGGTGCTCTAAGATGTCTTCGGCATTCCTCGTCAGATTCTCCAGATCATTGTAAGACTCATCGGGATGGGAAAACTTGACCAGTTCCACCTTGTTGAACTGGTGCTGCCGAATCAGTCCGCGTGTATCCTTGCCGTAGGAACCGGCCTCCGATCGAAAACAGGGTGTGTAGGCGACGTAGTTGACGGGCAGGTCTTCTTCCTGAAGGATTTCCTCGCGATGGATATTGGTGACCGGGACCTCCGCCGTGGGGATGAGGTATAGATCCCAATTCTCGATCTTGAAGAGATCTTCCTTGAATTTGGGCAACTGACCCGTTCCGGTCATGGAGGCGCTGTTGACCAGGAAAGGCGGCAGGATCTCCGTATAACCGTGTTTCCTGGTGTGCATGTCCAGCATAAAATTGATGAGGGCCCTCTCCAGGAGGGCCCCCGCCCCCCGGTAAAGAGCAAACCTGGCCCCTGCTATCTTCGCGGCGCATGCAAAGTCAAGGATGCCCAGTCTTTCACCGATATCCCAGTGGGGCAGGAGTTCAAAATCTCTTTCCCTGATGTCTCCCCAGGTTTTTATGATCGCATTGTCGTTTTCGTCCCGGCCTGCAGGAACCGATTCATCGGGCAAATTGGGTATGACCATGCGGATCGGATCCAACTCTTCTTCAATCCTGGAGAGCTCGGACTCCATCCTCTTGATCTCTGAGGAAACGTTCCTCATTTCCGCTATGACATCATCGGCCTTCTCTCCCTTTTTTTTCATTGCCGCGATGTCTTCACTGACCTTGTTCCGCCTGTGGCGAAGCTCTTCGAGGGCAGGGAGCAGTGCCCTTCTTTCCCTGTCCACCGATTCAAAAACAGACAGATCGGTGTCATACCCCCGGTCATTCAACATCCGTTTGATCAGGTCCAGATTCGACCGGATATATTTGAGATCTAACATAACGCAATTCCTCTGATCTATATGAGTAGGAATCTCCTACCAGGTCATTTTATAAATGGTCTCCGGGACATCAGAAAGTCATTCCCTATTCGTATGAGTTTAGCTTTTTGAAAGAGCTCAGCAATTTGGGCCATGGCCCCTCCTTGATAGGGTAATTTTCAAGAGCCTAAAGTGTTACCCCTGTT
>JBMNCO010000221.1:0-24353 GCA_049366815.1 Desulfatiglandales bacterium
AAGAAAGGGTGCATGATTTCCTTTCGAATTTTTCAAAGGGCTAAAGTGTTACAAATTTCTTTTAAGGAGATCGCTTTCCCATGGCAAAACAGGAGTATCGCATCGAGACCATGCTCATCCACGCAGGGGAACCCGAACCGCGCATCGGCGGAGCCGTGACCCTGCCTGTTTTTCAATCCTCGACCTATGAATACGCAGGCCAGGACACCTATGACGACCTCAAGTACATCCGACTGAACAACACACCGAACCACACGGCCCTGCATCGCAAGCTTGCCGCCATGGAGGGCGCTGAAGACGCCCTGGTGGCATCGAGCGGGATGGCGGCCATCTCCACCACCCTCCTGACCGTCCTGTCCTCAGGGGATCACCTCCTGGCCCAGAATTGTCTCTATGGGGGAACACACAATTTCATCACCAACGACCTTCAGTCCTTGGGCATTTCCTGTGACTTCATCGACGGAGATGATGCGTCGTCCTGGAGAGAAAAGTTGCGGCCCGACACCAGGGCCATTTTTGTCGAGACCATGACCAATCCCACGCTGCAGGTGGCGGACCTCAAGTCCGTGGTCGCCTTTGCCAAGGCCCATGGGTTGATCTCCATGATAGACAACACCTTCGCAAGCCCGATCAATTTCCGCCCGGCGCAATGGGGCTTCGATCTCTCCCTTCACAGTTGCACGAAATACCTCAACGGGCACTCGGACATCGTTGCAGGGGCCGTCATCGGCCGCGCCGACCTCATCGCGAGGATCGTCCGAAAACTGAACCACCTGGGAGGCTCTCTGGATCCCCACGCCTGCTTTCTGCTTCATCGGGGCATAAAGACCCTGGCCGTCAGGATGAAACAGCACAATGACAGTGCACTCCAGATCGCAAAATTCCTTGATCGACATGAGGCTGTCGCATCCGTGAACTACCCCGGACTCCCGGAGAACGCAGGAAACCGGCGGGCACTCGAACTCTTTGACGGATTCAGCGGCATGTTGAGTTTTGAACTCAAGGGGGGCGCTGATGCCGCGGAAAAATTGCTGCACCGGGTCAAACTCCCCATCGTGGCCCCGAGTCTCGGCGGGGTCGAAACCCTGATCACCAGGCCCGTCACGACCTCTCATTCCGGCATGTCGGCTGAAGAGCGTCAGAGACTGGGGATCACGGACGGCCTCATACGATTGTCCGTGGGCATTGAATCCACGGAAGACCTCATTGAAGATTTTCGCCGGGCACTTTCAGCCTGACTGATTCACGTCCTTTTGACGGGTTGTGACAAAAAGGAGACGCTTCGGAGCGGGCCTGCAGCCGATACCGGCCGGAGCGAAGTGAAAAGGACATGCCTTTCCTGCCCGGCGCGGGGCACCCTGTTTTAGACGGATCCTGCATGGCATATCATTTGCATATATTTCAAAACCTTACAGGAATCTATCCAAAACGCCCTTGATGTTCCGCCCGAGGAGAACCCTATGGTCCTTCCTGATCCACCAAAAACCGAGGATCACCGCCTGCCCCCACGCATCGGCGAATTGCTTGTCAAACAAGGCCTCCTCAAGAAAGAGGAACTGGCCGAGGCCCTCTCCATCCAGAAACGGGAGAGAGAACTCCGGGAACTCCCGCTTGGGCAGATTCTGGTGGAACTGGGTTTCCTCACAGAGTCACACCGAAAAGAGATCCTGAATCACCCGGAATTGAGGAAAAATATCGGAGCCCTGGCCGTTGAAAAGGGGTTGATTGAACAGGGTCAAGTGGACACCTGCCTTTCAATCAAGGAACCCGCTCAACCCATAGGTGAAATGCTCATCGAAAAAGGTTTGCTCACCTCTGAACAGGTGGGCGACCTGTTACAGGAGCAGGCCGGTTCCTCGATGTTCGGAGAGCTTGCGGTCCGGCTCGGGGTCATCAGGAAAAAGGACCTCGAAATTGCCTGCCAAATGCAGAATGCCCCCCGCAAGCTGGGTGAAATTCTCTGCCAACAGGGTTTCATCAACCCTCTGGATCTCAACCATGTCTTGAAGAAGTTTAACAAGCAGCTGGAAATCGGGGAAATGCTCCTTTCATTGGGTTATCTCAACAAGGAGCAACTCCAGTGGGTCTACCAGGAACAGGCGCAAAGCGGCGAATCACTCGAACGGATCCTGACGAGAAAAAGGATGATCTCCGTCCAGCAGCTCCAAAATGCCATTTCCAGACAGTATAACACCCCTTTTGAAAGTCTGGCCGATTTCACCTATAGCGAAGAGGCAAAGAGGGCTCTCGGAAGAATCATCAGTCAGAAATACGCCGAAAAAAACATGGTGCTGCCTATCTCCCTTGAAAGGAACAGGTTCAAGCTGGCCCTTTTTGACCCTCAGAATATGGTGCAGGTCATGTACGAGCTGAAAAGCATGTATCCCCAGTTCATTATTTCGTGCATCCTGATCACCCAGGAAAAATTTGAAGAACTCTTCGAGGTCCTCTACAGCAGGCACCTCGGGGGTGATTCCGACAACCGGGGTTCCGACGGCGGCGATGTCGAAATGGACATCATGGACCTCAATCTCGAGGAAAAAATCGGGACAAAAAGCGAAAAGACAACGCTCTACGGTGTATCCGATGTAGAGGCCGAGGAGTTGATGAACTACATCCTGAAATACGGGATTATCCACGGGGCCAGCGACATCCATATTGAACAGGACCGTGAGGCGGTAAGGCTTCGATACCGCATAGACGGTATGTTGCGGGAGATCTCTGTAGGATGGCTCAAAGAAAAATTACAGGGAAAGGTATCCGCGGTGATTTCCCGCATCAAGGTCGTCTCGAACCTCGACATCGCAGAAAAGCGTCTGCCCCAGGACGGTGTCTTTCGTCTCAATTACTATGACAGGGAAAAGGGAGAGCGGGTCGATCTTGATTTCCGAGTGGCCACCTGTCGCGCCAGCGTTGGAGAGAACGTCACGATCAGGATCCTCGATCCCCGCAAGGCAAACGTGGGTCTGGAAAGCCTGAACCATTCCCCCCATATCCTCAATCAGTTCAAAACATTTCTGATGAGCCCGTCCGGCATGATCCTGGTTTGCGGTCCCACCGGAAGCGGCAAATCCTCGACACTTTATGCCGCACTTCAATACATCTACAGTCCTCGCACAAAGATCATTACCGCGGAGGACCCCATAGAATACAGCTTTCCCGGAATCATGCAGACGCAGGTGAATCCCAAGATCGGGCTCACCTTTTCGAAACTCCTGCGTTCATTCCTGAGGCTTGATCCCGACGTCATTCTCATTGGTGAGATGCGGGACGAGGAAACGGCAAAAATCGGGTTTGATGCGGCCCAGACCGGCCACCTGATCCTGAGCACGCTCCACACCAATGATGCCATCAGCGCCGTTCCGAGGTTGCTTGATCTCAAGGTGGAATATGGACAGATCGCCTCATCGCTCATGTGCGTCATTGCTCAGAGACTGGTACGCAAGATCTGCTCTTCATGCATCGGGGAGCATATCCCCGGCGCTGATGAATGGAGCGTGTTATTCAACAAATACCCCGCCCACCTCAAGTTCTTTAACGGAAAGGGTTGTGAGGCCTGCAACCTCACGGGCTACAGCGGAAGGACCCTGATCTCTGAGATCTTTGCCGTTGACCCAGAGATATCGCACGCCCTGAACAGGGGCTATGATGAAAGCGAGATCACACGTCTGGCCCTGGAAAGCGGCATGAGCACCATGCTCGAGGATGGCCTGTCGAAGACCCATCAAACAACGCTGCAGGAGATCATCAGAATGATCCCACACGACATGATCAAGGCCTTTCGAGCCCGTCACAAGAGCCAGTCCCTCGCCGACGAACTCCTCGATACGCTGCAAAATGCGGGAGGCCGGCCGGATAAGGCCGATGTCTCGCCCGGAATCTTTCTTCTGAAAAATCCGGAAACCGAGAGGGGCGTCATTGACCTCATGAAGTCCAAATATGAGGCCCTCTGCGCCCGGGGCGACGGTTCGACGAAACCGGTTGATCCCATTCTTTTCAGAGAATTCGTGACAACCAGTTTTTATCAGCTCTGCCAAAAATTCAAGTGCAGGAGCCTCAACTTTCATATTCAGCAGAACCAAACGGCTACAGGGGCTGACATCTCGGCCCTGCCCAACAACGAGGAGAAATTCATTGTCTGAGAACGGGGCCACCAGGACGATTGCGGTGACGAGCGGCAAAGGGGGTGTCGGGAAGACCAACCTCAGCGTGAACCTGGCCCTCCAGCTGGCCCAACTGGGCCGGAGGACCTGCATTTTGGATGCAGACCTGGGGTTGGCCAATATCAATATTCTGCTTGGCCTGAACCCGGACTATGATTTGGAAGATGTCATCAGCAACCGCCGGGAACTCCAGGACATCATGATCAGGGATTTCCATGGGATCGATATCATTCCAGGGAGTTCCGGTGTGGAACGTGTGGCCAATCTGGTGGAACACGAGGTCGATCGCCTGATCCGATCCTTTTCAGGATTAAGGGGATATGACTTCCTTATTATCGATACATCTGCAGGGGTCACCAAGGGTATCATCTCCTTTTGCCTGGCCTCTTCGGAGATCGTGGTCGTCATTACTCCTGAACCCACATCCCTGACCGATGCCTATGCCCTACTGAAGATTCTCAGCTATAACGGCTTCAAGGGCCTGGTCCGGATCGTGGTCAACCGGTCCCGGAGCCCTCAAAATGCCATGGCCGTCTATCAGAAGTTCAACGAGGTCGTAAAAAGGCACCTCCCCATAGGCATCAAACTGCTGGGGATCATCGTCAAGGACCGAAGGGTGGAAGAGGCCGTCAGGAAACAGCAGGCCGTGCTCCTGTCCTCCCCCCAATCCAATGCCTCCAAATGCATAAACCTTCTGGCAAAGCGCCTTTTGAATGAGGATCCGGGTGATCCCGATCTCACCGGTGTCACCCCCTTTTGCTCCAGGTGGTTCGAGATCATGAAATCCCCTGTCCTCCTGACGCCCCCTCGAGGGGGCACAGCCCAAGCCGCGCCCGCCCTCGGCGGGACGGCCCCGGAAGACAGAAAAGGTCGACCGGTCGCGGGACACGGGCTGGAGGAGCAGGAGTCAAAGCCTCCTGCACCTGCGTCGTCAGACCATGGACTCTCGATCCTGGTCGAAAGGTTGGTCAGCGAAGTCTCGGCGGTCTCCCGGGAGTTGGGACTCCTGCGAAGGGCCGTCGAGGCGGGGACCGACGCCTGGTACGCGATGAATGGACCGGTATGCGATCCCCGGGGAGCTTCACACAACCGGGCGGTGCTCCTCGATTTTGACGCCTTTACAAAAAGCGTTGTCGATCACCCGAGGGAGGGGGACAATGAATAAACGAAATAACACGCTGGATCAACTGATCAGGAAAATCGAACAACTTCCCACGCTGCCCATTGTGTCGCAGCGCATCATGGAAGTCATAGACAATGAGAACGCCTCTTTCAAAGAAATCGTGGAAATCGTGGAGAAAGATCAGGCCCTCGCCCTGAAGATACTCAAAATCGCCAACTCTTCCTTTTATGGGTCTCTGGGTAAGGTGAGCTCCCTGGAAAGTGCGATGATCAAACTGGGCACCAGAGAGGTCAAGTCCATCGTCCTCGGCTTTTCCGTCCACAACTTCTTCTCCGGTGCCAAAGACAACTCTTTTGATCGAGGGCGTTTCTGGAAGCATGCCGTGCTGGTCAGTCAGGTGGCCAAGCTGCTGGAAACCCACTTCAGGATCGCCCATGATGATTCCCTTTTTCTTTCCGGTCTCGTCCACGATATGGGTAAAGTGGTCCTGGACCAGTATTTTCATGATGAATTTCTAGAGGTTATCGATCAGCTTTCCTCGACCCATTCCACCTTCAGCCAGACGGAAAAGGCCATCCTGGGAACCACCCACTACCAAATCGCCGCCAAAATTCTCAAGCAGTGGAAATTTCCTGAAAATGTGATATATAAAGTACTGTATCATCATGCCCCGTGGTACGACAAAACATACCAGGCCGGTTCCATCGTCATCTATCTTTCCAATATCCTGACAAAGCTGGCGGGATACACATGTCATCCGGATGAACAGAAGATAGACATGGATAAATTCGCCCGTTCACAGGAAATGGAGTTCATCGTAAAGAACGGATTCGATCTGGATTACGACATGATGAGGAAACTGGTCACACAGGTACAGGAATTTACCAGGGATGAAGCCGATAATGTGATGAGTCTTTTCTGATAAGGGCACATTGCTCCTGAACCGGACCCGGAGGCGCATTTCACAGAAAATTTCGATGCAGGTCTCAGGGACGCTTGACTCCCGTGCCCCCTGTCTGCCGACCGGACATCTTCGTGAGGGACTGTGTTATGGGATGGATTCTTTATGCTGCAGGGACGGCGGTGGCATTAGCCGCTGCTGATTTCTTCATCAAACTGGCGGCAGGCAGGATTTCCAACAGTCTTGCGCTGTTGCTCTATGGCAGTTGCACCTTTCTTTGTGGGATGAGCTGGTTCCTGATGGACAGGATACGAGGCATGAACCTGCACGCCGAGACACCCGCGGTCGTGGCGGCCCTTTGCGTGGGGGTTGCCTTCAGTGCCGTGACCATTGGTCTCTACATGACCTTTGCGGCGGGAGCGCCTATCTCCCTGGGATCACCCCTCGTACGCCTCGGAGCGGTATTCATAACGGGCCTTGCCGGTGTACTCCTCTTGCATGAACCACTGACCCTGCGTTATATCTCAGGTATGGTACTGACCGCCGTCGGGGTCTATTTGATCATCACAAGATGAGGCCGTCCCTCAAAAGAATGACCCCGTTCCCTTTTGCATGACGCCTATCCGCTCAGGATCTTGCCTCTGCCTTCATTTTCCTCTTGAAGAACCATGCCCAGTTAATCTATAAAGGTTATTCTGCATTTTTCATCCCGGTCCTATTGCCTTGAATTTACCATAATTTTCAACAAAAGGACACAACGGAGGCTGAGCATGAAGATTGCCATCAGTGGCAAGGGCGGTGTGGGGAAAACCACTTTTGCTTCCTTTCTGGTCAAGGCGCTGGCCGATCAGGGCAAGAAGGTCCTGGCCATCGACGCCGATCCCGATGCAAACCTGGCCCAGGCCCTGGGGGTGAAGAATGCCGAGGCTATTGTGCCCATATCCGAGATGAAGGCCCTCATCGAAGAAAGGACGGAGGCCAAGGTGGGGTCCATGGGCTCCTTTTTTAAACTCAACCCCAAGGTGGATGACCTCCCGGAGAAACTATCCCTGCAGATCGACGGCATCCGGCTCATGGTCCTCGGTGGCGTAAAAAAAGGGGGGGGCGGTTGTATCTGCCCGGAGAGTACCCTCCTGAAAAACCTTGTCAGGCACCTTGTCCTGGCCCGGGATGAGGCCGTCATCCTGGATATGGAGGCCGGGCTGGAACACCTGGGCAGGGGAACGGCCATGGCCGTAGACCGGCTGATCGTTGTCGTGGAACCCGGAAGACGAAGCATCGAGACGGCTTATCACATCCAGGCACTCGCCAGGGACATCGGCCTGAAAAAGATCAACCTGGTCGGTAATAAAATCCGCCGGGACAAGGACAGAGACTTTCTTCTCAGCCACATGCCCGATTTTGAATTTCTCGGGTTCATCCCCTTTGGAGCCAACATTATCGAGGCGGATCTGGAAGGTCTGCCCCCCTATGAAAAGGATGTGGAAGGATTGAGAATTGTAAAAGAAATGATTAAAAAATTACTATAAATTTTGTAACATTCTAGCCCTTTGAAAAATTCGAAAGGAAATTATGATTTCCACACAGTTATTGGAAAGTGCTAAATTCATACTAAATTTTATAAGGAGGGTTGATAATGGGAAACAGAATTTACAATTTTAACGCCGGACCGGCTGCTCTGCCCCTTCCGGTCCTCGAACAGATCAAAGAAGAATTGCTCGATTACCAGGGCTCCGGCATGTCCATCACGGAGATCAGCCACCGCTCCAAGTGGTTTGAGAATGTCATCAACGAGGCCGTTGCGAGGACAAAGAGGCTGCTCGGCATGGGAGATGAATTCCATGTCCTCTTTATGCAGGGGGGGGCGAGTCTTCAATTCTGCATGGTCCCCATGAACCTGGCAAGTGCCGACAAACCGGTCGATTATATCAATACGGGAACCTGGTCAACCAAGGCCATCAAGGAGGCCCAAATTCAGGGAAAGGACGTCCGGGTGATCGCCTCTTCGGAGGACAGAAATTTCGCCTATATTCCCAAAGGCTTTCAAACAGACGAAACGGCATCCTATCTCCACTTTACCTCCAACAACACCATCAAGGGCACCCAGTGGGCCTCATTTCCCGAATCGGGCGACATCCCACTGGTCAGCGACATGTCATCGGACATCATGAGCCGCCCCTTTGACGTCAAGCCCTTCGGCCTGATCTATGCGGGGGCGCAGAAGAATATCGGCCCGTCGGGAACGGCCCTTGTCATCATCCGGCAAGACATGCTCGAGAGGGTCCCGGACAACCTCCCCACCATGATGAAATACACGACCTTCGTGAAAGAAAACTCCCTGTACAACACCCCTTCATGTTTCACAATCTACACCATCAACCTGGTCCTGAAATGGCTGGAGGAGACCATAGGCGGCCTGGAGAAGATGGAACAGATTAATCGGGAAAAGGGGGACATCCTTTACGGCTTTATTGACCAGTCCGGCTTTTACAGGGGCACGACGGACCCGGACAGCCGCTCCCTGATGAACGTCACCTTCAGGCTGCCCAGCGAGGAACTGGAGGCCAGGTTCGTGGCCGAGGCCACGAAAGAGGGGCTGGGGGGACTCAAGGGCCATCGTTCCGTGGGAGGATGCCGGGCATCCATCTACAACGCCACAGGTCTGGCTGCCGTCAAGGCCCTTGTGGAGTTCATGAAGGCATTTGAAAAGAGAGAGGGGTAATCTTGAAAAGGGAAAGGATCGCCCGGGTATTGTCTTCGGCCGATGTCGATTTTAAGGCCACCGTCATGGGTTGGGTCAGGACCAAGAGGGATTCGAAGGGTGGTTTCACCTTCATTGAGATCAACGACGGATCCTGCCTGAGCAACCTTCAGGTCATCGCCAACGACGATCTGCCCAACTACCGTGAAGAGGTGAGCCAGCTTCACACGGGTTGTTCCCTCAGGGTGACGGGGACGGTCGTAGCATCACCGGGAAAGGGGCAGCGCGTGGAAATGCGCGCAGACGAGATCCAGGTTTTGGGCTGGGCCCCCCCCGAAGTCTATCCCCTCCAGAAGAAAAGGCACACCTTTGAGTTTCTCAGGGACATCGCCCACCTGAGGCCCAGGACCAACACCTTCGGCGCCGTGGCCAGGATCAGAAACGCCATGAGCGTGGCCATCCACACCTTTTTTCAGGAACGGGGTTTCCTCTACATTCATACACCCATCATCACCGGGAGCGACTGTGAGGGTGCAGGGGAGATGTTCAGGGTCACCACCTTTGATCTGAACCAGGTCCCCCGTAAAGACGATCAGATCGATTTTGAAAAAGACTTCTTCGGCGCCCCCGCCGGTCTGACCGTTAGCGGCCAACTCGAGGCGGAAATCTATGCCCTGTCCATGGGTGACGTTTACACCTTCGGGCCGACCTTCAGGGCGGAAAACTCCAACACCAGCCGGCACCTCGCCGAATTCTGGATGGTGGAACCCGAAATGGCCTTCTGTGAACTGGACGGTAATATCGAACTGGCCGTATCGCTCTTGAAACATATCTTCACCGATCTCCTGGATCACTGCGATGAAGACATGCGGTTTTTCAACCGGTTCATCGACACATCCCTCATCGAAAACCTCGAGGCGATAGTGACCAAGGACTTTCAGGTCCTCTCCTACACCGAGGCCGTAAAGATCCTGTCACAGGCTAAGGAGGCCTTTGAATTCCCCGTGGATTGGGGCAGCGATCTTCAATCCGAACACGAGAAGTATCTTTGCGAGAAGACCTTTAAAAGCCCTGTGGTCCTTATCGACTACCCGGCGGCGATCAAGCCCTTTTATATGAAGGTCAACGACGACGGCAAGACGGTCCGCGCCATGGATGTTCTGGTCCCCAAGATCGGTGAGATTATCGGCGGGAGTCAGCGCGAAGACGATTACGACACGCTTCTGGAAAGGATCAAGGGATCGGGGCTCGACCCTGCTGACTACTGGTGGTATCTGGAACTCAGGAAATACGGGACCGCCCCGCACGCGGGTTTTGGTCTCGGCTTTGAACGCCTGATACAGTTCGTCACCGGCATGGCCAACATCCGGGATGTCATCCCGTTTCCCAGGACGCCGGGTAATGTGAATTTTTGACCCTCACTGTGACTGTCCCGGTGATCCCTTCCATCCCTGGATGCATCACGGCCTGAAAACCCTGAAGGCAATTCCCGCGACACCGGGGATTGCCTTTTTCCTTAATGGGGCTTTTGCCCGCATCCCTGTTCCAGGATCTGCAGACCAATCACATAGTGCCCCCTGAAACGTCCTTCCTCTTCTTTTTTTATGTGCCGGATCTCCGTGTCCAAACAGATGATCGGGCAAAGAAGGCTGGACGTGTAGTACTTCAGCGGCAGGACATCTCCTTCACTCAAGGCCCCGAGGATCTCTGAACCCTCCCTGACCAGCACACACATGGCATCCGGCACAATATTCCATATTCGGAAGTGATGAAGACAATGGAGCCCCTGGAGCGAAAATTCGACGCTTTCGCACTGTTCCGTCTGAAAGTCCAGTTCCTTGCCGCCCTTAAAAGACCTGTCTTGGATGAGGCATTCCTTCATAAGTCAGTCTCCTGTGACCTTGGATTGTTTTCACAATGTCCTCCCAGTGTTCCAAAAACCGATGAGAAAGAGAGGCGCCGACACCTATCCACCTCAGCAATAAGCGTGCCAACAGGTAATAAGAAACAGAAGGCTGGAGGGCCGCTGATGTTCGGTCACAATTTTGAAGCAATCCCTTTCGAATTTTTCAAAGGGCCAAAATGTTACCTGATTTGGTAAAGGGCCTGGGCATTTGTGACGGCCCCGGATCCGCCCCTGATGCCCTGAAGGCCCATACCTACACAATCCTTCTAAATGTCATATTTATGACATATGTAGTGAAGAATATATGACAATCATCCGGCAGTGTCCGCTTAGGATTTTGGTATGCGTTAGGCCCTTTCCAATAACTGTGTGGAAAACGAGAAGAGAAGAGTTGAGTTGACACCCTTCCCCTCTCAGTTTTTGTCCAAAATGAAGACCCTAATCAACGAAATTGTGAACGGAATCCAGATCCTCCTCGGATACATCGAAGACAAGGTTGTGCGGCGCCAACTTCTCGGTCCGGAAGAACTCGGGCAGTCTGTCGTCGGCCGCCGTGAACCCGGCCCGCTTGTTGAAATCTCTTTCCATGGCCAGGACCTTTTTCCCGAGACCTGTCACGTCATCAGTCGTCAGGGAAAGGCCGTACTTGGCGTTGAGCATGTCCACGATGGCGACCAATGCGTCCGGGATATCCATGACCGGGAAGGCCACAAACAGACAGAGACCTGCGGTGTCGATGGCGGCGGTGGCGATCTGAAGATCCCTGGAAAGGGCGGCCTGGCCCTCCGCTTTCAGGGGGTTTACATCACCCCCGACCTTCATGATGTTCGGCGCAATGGTGTACCCGGCGGTGTGATCCGCGCCCATCGTCGAAGTGGCATAGGTCACACCGATACCCTTGATGGCCCGGGGATCATAGGCGGGAAAGGCCTGTCCTTTGACTACGGCAACATGCCGAACGCCGAAGGTCTTGCCCACGACCGCCGCCCCGGCGCCCAAGATCCTGCCAAGGGGTGTACCCCGGCCGATTTCACCCAGCAGTTCTTCAGCTCCTACGGCATCCCCAAAGGCCTTTACGCCTCCCTCCATGGCCACGGCCACGGCATTGCCCGTTTCAATGGTATCGAGTCCTATATCATCACAGGCCCTGTCGATCCTGGCAATGGCGTCCAGATCGTCGATGCCGCAGTTGGGGCCCCATGCCCAGACGGTCTCATATTCCGGCCACTTGGAAACGTATTCGCCATCAGCGTCATTGAAAATCCCCGAGCATCGGATAACGCACCCCGCCATGCAGCCGTGGCTCGTATCCCCTTTGCGCTCTGTGGTTACCTTGTTCAGGCTCTCTCCCCCGACCTTGTCGGCCCCCTCGAACCGACCGGCACTGAAGTTTCGGGTCGGAAGCCCGCCGGCCTCATTGATGATGTTGATCAGGATATCGGTTCCATAGTTGGTCAGTCCCTCACTGGTGACCGGATGTTGCTGGATTGCAGATGCAAATCGTTTTGCCGCGGCCTTGAAGCCCTCAGGGTCAACTAAAGGGGCCATTTCCGAACCAGAGGGATCAACGATGACCGCCTTGAGTCCCTTTGAACCCATTACGGCACCCATTCCACCCCGCCCCGCATGCCGTGCCGGACGAAGGTCTCTGTCCGTAAAGGCGACGCTGGCACCGGCCATCTTCCATTCACCGGCCTGGCCGATGCTGATAAATCCGACCTTGTCGCCGTATTCCTGTCTGAGTTTGTCCACGGTCGCATAGTTGCCGAGTCCCTTGAGCCCGTCCGCCGGGCTGAGCTCCGTCTTGTCTTTTCCCACATAGAGTTTATAGATTTTCCCGACTTCGGGCAGTCCCTCGACAATCAGAGCGGCAATGCCGAGTCTGGCCAGGTAGGCCCCTGGCTGTCCACCGGAATTGGCCTCCTTGATGGTCCCTGTCAGAGGGCTCTTTGCGCCGACCGATGTCCGTCCGGAATTGGCACAGTTGGTTCCACCGAGCAGCCCCGGCGCAATCACCAGCTTGTTGGCCGGCCCGATGGCCGTGCAGGCAGGATCCACCTCTTTTGAGACAATGGCGGAGGTCAGCCCCCTTCCTCCCAGACCTTCGTAGACCGGGGGGACTTCTTCACTCTTGATCGACAGATCGGACATGTTGACTCTAAGGATTCTAAACATGGTACCCTCCTTTGCTGTTTGGAGATGATTAAACGGAAACAGGAGATCACCCTGACTTTCCAAGGCCGTAAGTTTCGATTTCCGGCACGATGGTCATGAAGAGCCCGCAGGCCCCTTTGATTGACATACCCCTTTCTTTGGTACCCGGAGTCAGCCTACACAGTCTCAGAAGGCACACCATTCACCTGTGAAACCCGGGATGCCGCGGAGAAGGAAGGACAGTGAAAAGACGTCAAATCCGAACAACGCAACATCATAAACTCCAAAAAATATTTTCCCATATTGACAGGCCCACAGCAAGAAAATTTCTCAAGAAAATCAAATAAATATATCATATATGACATATTTAAAACAAAACCATGCATTGACTTCAGCTCTCCTTTGGAAAATAATGATTCGTAAAGAAGTGTCTCCGAACGGTCCTTTATGATGGACCTTAAATAAACGCAGCAGAACGCCCGGCTCGGTTTTTCCAAAGGACCCGAGATCGATCCGAATCAGACATTCCCCCTTCTTTTTGTCGGGAGGCCCCGTGGCCCTTCAGATCTTCCTGAGTTCGTCGCTCCGAAGTCACGTCCCGGATTACGATCCGGCCGGGGGTCTCCGTATGGATATAGAAGGGAAGATGCGTGTGGCGGAGGTCTGCAATAGACTTTCCATCCCGGTGGAACGTGTCAAGATCGTGATGGTCGACGGCATTGGGAGGTCTTTGGAACACATCCTTGAAGGGGACGAAAGGGTAGGACTATTTCCTCCCGTAGGAGGCGGCTAATGTCGGATGATAAAAGCAGCAGACCGGTCGAGGTCGCGGTCTTCGGTTCACTCAGGCGGTTCATGGACAGCCAAGGGCTTCCCTACCGTCTCGAAAGGCAGGCCCCTGAGGAAGGCATGTCGGCTCACCTGTTGGCCCGGGATCTCAACATCCCCCTGGAAAAAATCGAAGCGGTTTTTCTGAACGGGCAGGTCATCAATATCTACGATCCGGTCTATCCCGGCGATCGGGTGGCCTTTTTCCCCCAGGGAACCCCTGGACCCTACCGGGTCTTTCTTGGAATGATGAGAGAAAACAGGGAACGTGAAAGAAGGGAGAAGTCCGGAGAGAATGGTGGAAACACGTGTTGACATGATTGAGGAAGAGACCTTTGCCTTGCTGATTCGGCGGCAATCTGAAATCATTGCTCACCTGTCTGGGAAACAGATCCGGGTGATCAGGGATCGCTCGGCCCTGGAAATCTCCAGGACCACGCAGCGGAGTCTCCATGAGATCTACGAGGCGGCGCTCCGGCAGGAGATCTGTCCCTTCCGATACGTTCGAAATCTCTACGCCCTTTCGCTTGGTGAACAGCTCACCCTCGCCCGGTCCTGCGTAGCCGTCATCGGGGCCGGTGGGCTCGGGGGCCAGGTCATTCTCTTGCTTGCGAGGACGGGCGTCGGGCGTCTTATCGTGGTGGACAGCGACGCCTTTGATGAGACCAACCTGAACCGGCAGGCCCTCAGCACCATGGAAGATCTGGGGAAACCCAAGGCCCATGTGGCGGCATCTACGGTGGCCCGCATAAATCCCGGCGTCAGGGTGACACCGCACCAGGTCAGGCTCACCACCGCCGATGCGCCTACCATCCTTCGCGGTTCCGAGGTGCTCGTAGACGCCCTCGACAGTATCAGGGACCGGTTCATGCTGGAGAGTGCGGCGAAGGAGATGGGGGTCCCCCTCGTCCACGGCGCGGTGGCCGGGTTTGAGGGACGATTCATGACCATGCTCCCCGGGGATGAAGGGATGGCCCTGCTCTACGGCACGGACAGCACCGGGGCCGGCTCAGAGGTATCCCCGGAGGCGGCATTGGGCGTGTCGGCCTTCTCCCCCGCCCTCATCGCCACCCTCCAGGGCATGGAAGTATTGAAGCTTCTCCTCAAGAGGGGCAGGATCGGGCAAAACCGTATGGTCCACGCGGATCTTGAAGAAGGGGAATTAAGGCACTTTTCCTTTGCAAAGGAAGCGTGACGGTTCTCCAGGTCTCCATTTCGTATGAATTCAGCCCTTTCCAATAACTGTGTGGAAATCATACTCCCTTTCGAATTTTTCAAAGGGCTAAAGTGTTGCGCCATTTCTTATACCCCCGGCGCTCCGAACTTCATGTCGGGCACAAAACCGGGAGACCGCTTGAAAGCCCCTATGTTCTAAACCCTGAATCTCCTCATCTGTTTATGGAGGGTCTTTTCGGCAGAGATGCAGATCATCCGAACATGTTGCGCCCGGGGCGCCCAGGGAGCCCGAGGCATCGTCGTTGTCATCGATGTGTTCAGGGCCTTCACATGCGAGCCCCTGTTTTTTCGTTTCGGCGTTCTAAAAGTCATTCTGGAAGCCGATCCGGAGAAGGCCGTAGAGGCCAAGAAGAGGCGTCCGGATTGGATTCTCGTCGGGGAGCGGAACGAAGTGCCGCTCGAGGGGGCCGACCTGGGGAACTCGCCCTCGGAGATCCTCTTGAAGGGAAAGGACTTTTTCCGGAACCGGACGGTGATCCATCGGAGCACTGCGGGTGTAACCGGCGCCGCCGCCGCCCTGAAGACAGCAGAAGAAGTCCTCTTGGGAAGTTTTCTCACGGCCCGGGCGACAGCCGCCTACATCCGGGAAAAGGCGCCCGGAATCGTGACCCTCCTGGCCATGGGAGACCGGGCCCTGGACCCGGCGCCTGAAGACGAGGCATGCGCGGATTACCTTGAAGCCCTCCTCACGGGCAATTCCTACGACCATCTCACGGCCCTCGGCAATGTCCTCTTTCAACCCACTGCCCGGAAATTTCTCCTTGGTACGAAACCCTACCTTCCCCGGGAGGATCCGACCCTCTGCCTCCAGCGTGACCTTTTCGATTTTGCCCTCACCGCAAAGAAGAGAGACGGGGAAATCGTGGTCGAAAAAAGGCCGTAGGTCCTTCCTCCACCGTGCGCATGGACAAGGAATCCAAAACCCAAGGGATAACGGTTGCTGCAGGCCTGAGACTATAAATGGTATTCCTTGATCTTGGAAAGGAGGATGGGGCGGCTGATCTCAAGGATCCTGGCGGCCTTGGAGCGATTGCCCTCCGTCAGTTCGAGGGCCTTTCTGATCAGATTCTTCTCAAGTGCCCTGGAGGCCTTCTTGATCGACAGGGTATGGGCGGGCTCGATCGAGGCCGCGTACCCTTCCCCGGAGGTGATGTTTGAAGGCAGGTCCTCGGGGGTGATCCAGCGGTCTTTTGCCAAGAGAACCGCCCGCTCGGTCACATTCTCCAACTCCCGCACATTCCCCGGCCAGGAATACCCCATCAGGATCGGCATGGTCTTGGAGCTGAGACCCTGGATGTTCTTGTTCATCTTTTTATTGAACACGTCAATGAAATATCCGAAAAGGAGGGGGATGTCACCACGTCTCTCCCGTAAAGGCGGCACGTGAATGGGCATGACATTGATCCTGTAATAAAGATCCTCCCTGAACCTTCCCTCTGCGACCTCCTTTTCAAGGTCTTTGGCTGTCGCGGCAATGACCCGCACATCGATCTTCTTCGAGCTGGCGCTACCGAGGGGTGTAATCTCCTCTTCCTGGAGGACCCGCAGCATTTTGACCTGAAGAGACAGGGCCATATCCCCTATCTCATCGAGAAAAATGGTTCCACCGTCTGCTTCCTCGAACCGTCCCGGTTTATCCCTGACGGCATTGGTAAAGGCGCCCTTTTTATACCCAAAAAGTTCGCTCTCGAGCAAGGTCTCGGGGATACCGGCACAATTAATATTGACAAGGGGGCCCTGACCCCTTGGGCTGTTCGCGTGGATGGCCCTGGTTATCAGTTCCTTGCCTGTTCCGCTCTCACCGGTGATGAGCACAGTGGTCTTGTGGTCCGAGACCTTTCGAACGAGATCGAAAACATAGCCCATGGCCTCGCTTCGCGCCACAATATTGTTGAAGGAGTATTTCTTTTCAATCTCATTGATTCTGTCCTTGAGTTGTTGGTTTTCTTCCTTGAGCCGCTCTCTTTCCTCGGCCTTTTTCAATGTCAAAAGGACTTCATCCTGTTTAAACGGTTTGGAGACATAGTCATAGGCCCCCATTTTCATGGCCTCCATGGCCGTATCCAGGGTGCCGTAAGCGGACATCATGATAAAGGTCTTCTCAGGATATCTCTCCTGGGATCTCTCCAGAAAGGTCATCCCGTCCATCCTCGGCATCTTGAGGTCACAGAGAATAAACTCAAAATCTTCCTGCTCCAGACGCTCGATCCCTTCAAATCCGTCGCCGGCCGTTTCAGCGACATAGCCGGCCTTGCCGAGCATGATCTGAAGCATATGCCGCATGTTCTTTTCATCGTCGATGATCAGTACCCTTTTTTCAGACATAGCCGCTTTCTCTACCTGCCGTCATAGAGGGGAAGGCTCAACGTGATCGTTGCACCCTCGCCCGGATTGCTCTCAACCCCCATCCTCCCACCGAGGTTCTCCACAATTCTGCACGATACGGAGAGGCCGAGCCCGGTCCCCTTGCCCGGCTCCTTGGTCGTGTAAAACGGATCAAAGATGCGGACGCGTTCATTTTCCTCAATGCCCGGACCGTTGTCCCGGAATCTCAATTCAAGCCCCTGTTCACTGTTCCTGCTCCCGATGAACAAGGTCTTCTCAACCTCTCCCTCTGTACTGTTTTCTTTCTCTGAGAGTGCATCGGCCGCATTCATGATAATATTCAGAAAAACCTGTTGCAGTTGGCCGGGATCGGCATTTACGGTGTCCAATGCCGCATCGAATTCCAGCGCCAGCGCAACGCCCTCCATCATGGGTTGAGGGCGGAGTATTTCAAGTGTCTTCATGATGATTTCCTGCACACCGACCGGCTCCCGTTTCCCCTCGGAGGGCCTGGAAAAGTCCAGGAGCTGCCGGATAATGGCATTCACCCTCGAGATCTCACCCTCAATCCGAACCAGGAAGTCCCTTTGCTCTTCTTCCGTCACAGCGGTCTTGTTGAGCATTTCAAGATACCCGAGAACAATACCGACGGGGTTGCCGATCTCATGGGCGATCCCTGCGGCAAGACGCCCGACGGAAGCAAACTTCTCCGACCTGATGATCTCATCCTGTGCCTGCTGCAGTTCTCGATTGGCCCGTTCAAGGGATTGGACATGGTTTTTCAGTTCGATTTTGTTTTGATCAAGTCGCTTCAGCATATGGGTCAGGGAACGCGAGAGTTCGCCGATTTCATTACCGTTCGACTCCTCCAAGGCCGGAATGAACGAGCCCTCCGTGTATTCTGAACTCATCTTTAGAAGTCTTTTGATCGGTTTGGTGACGATCCTGGAAATGAGGTAGCTGCCGACAAGCACAAGGATAACGGCATCCATGAAGATGTACATGAAAATGATCTTTTGTGATCTTCTGAGGCCCTTGTATAGAGGAACAAGAGAAGCCCGCACCTGGATGCCACCCAGCATGCGCCCTTCCAAAAGCAGGGGGGCTGATATCCGCACCTCCCTGTGCTCCAGCCACAGCACACCCCAGGTCGTTCCGGCGAACTCTGATGACCATGCGCCCGTTCTGACGGCGTTGAGGGTCGGAGCCAGCGTTTCTTTGTCGGCCTCTCGAAACAACCCGGTCGAAAAGACCACCTTTCCCTCGGAATCGACGATCAACACATCTGAAAAACCGGAACCGGCTATCAAGCCTTCGGCGGACTTTGAAAACCGCGTGTCCAGTGCCAACTCAAAGCGTTCCCCTTTTGGGGAAAAGAACAGACCCAGATGGGTTCCCAGTGCATGAATAAGAGACCGGCCCGCCTCCGTCTTGGCCTCAACGAGATCTCTTTCGGCAAATTTCACCATGACCACGTTGATGAGCAGCATCGCGGCCACAATCAGGAAGGTCAGTTCGGCAAGGATACTTATCCTCAGGCTGTTTAACGGCAGTCTCACTGCAATCTCTCAAAAAGTCAGCATCCGAAAATACCAGGTGATCAGGTCTTTTCCAAAAAACAGGTAGATCAGGGCACCCAGGGAGAGGAAAGGCCCGAAGGGAATTTTCGCCCGGACGCCGCGGCCTGAAAAAAGAAGCGCCGCTCCGCCGATCAAGATTCCGGCCACGGATGACATGAGGACGACAAAGGGAAGGGCGCGCCATCCCATCCATGCACCCATCATGGCCAACAGTTTTACATCCCCTCCCCCCATACCCTCCTTTTTCGTGAGTTTCTCGAAGACAACGGCAACGGCATACAGGAATAGGCCGCCTCCCAGAAGCCCGATCAGCGATTCCATCCAGGTGACATCAGTCCATCTCAGAAGAGACAGGCCAAACCCCACAAGGATGCCCGGCAGGGAGATGATATCGGGGATGATCTGGTAGTCAAGATCGATAAAACTGATCACAACGAGAGACGCCGAGAACGCGAAAAGGGCCGGATACTGCGGTGTCATACCGTACCGGACAAAGAGGGCGGCGCTCAACAGCGCCGCGATGAATTCCACGATGGGGTAACGCAGGGGAATCGGGTTGCGACAAAAACGGCACTTGCCCAGGAGCAGGACGTAACTGATGAGCGGGATGTTATCGTAGCACCTGAGACGATTCCCGCATTGCGGGCATGTGGAGGGTGGGTGTATAATAGATTTACTGAGGGGAACGCGGTAAATGCAGACGTTAAGGAAGCTGCCTACGGCGAGGCCGAATAACAGGGCGAATAAGGTCTGCAGGGAAATCAGGGGCATGGGCTCTACCTCGTTTCTGATTCGATTGACAGCGGCGCGCTTTTGGGTTAATAACTTTTACCTTTAAGAGAAAAGGACACCGATTGAGCTATCTGTTCCAATATTCCAGCAACCTCCTGATGTGATTCGAATGAGCGGATCCTGCTATGCTTATCAACATCAACCCGGATAATCCACAGATGCGTCTCATCAAGCGGGTCTGTGACGTCCTGGACGAGGGAGGGCTGATTGCCTATCCAACAGATACCTTTTACGGCATCGGATGCGATCTGTTGAACAAAAAAGGCATCCAGCTCATCCACCGCCTCAAGAATCGACCCATGTCAAGACCTTTTTCCTTCATTTGCGACGGCCTGAAGGAATTGAGCCGCTACGCCCAGGTCACGAACTATGCTTATAAGACGATGAAAAAATTCCTGCCCGGCCCCTACACCTTTATCCTGGAGGCCACGAAACTGGTTCCCAAGATTGTGCTGACAAAGAGAAAGACCGTAGGGATAAGGGTGCCGGACAATACGATATGCCTGGCCCTCGCTGCAACCCTCGGCAGGCCGATCATCAGTACGAGTGCCGGATACGACGATCCCTACGAAATTAATGAGGCCTACGGACAGAATCTTCAGATCGTTGTTGATGGGGGTGGCATCTTTCCGAAACCTTCCAGCGTAATCTCCCTGATCGGCGACATGCCGGAGGTCATTCGTGTTGGGAAGGGAGATGTGAGCAGTTTTTTGTAAAATCTCACCTTTTACCAGGATGACCCGCTCCAAAGATATGCAATACGTGTATCCAGGACCTTTCTGCAGGCCTTTTGGAAGGCACCTGATGCATCCTCCAGAAACAAATCCCACAATCTCGTCCTCGGTCTTTTAGGGTAAACCAGACTGACTTCGCCTTCCACACCGGTTAGATCTTTTGCCAGATCCACGGCGTCACGAAAATTGCCCAGGACATCTACAAGTCCCAATGCCTTTGCCTGTTCACCTGATAGGATGCGGCCGTCGGCGATTTCCCGGACTTTGTCCTTGGGCAGATTCCGCCCCCGGACCACGGCATCAACAAACTGGTTGCGGATCTCGTCTATCAGGCCCATGAGCAGGGCCTTGTCTCTTTCCGTGAGCTTTCTATGGGGTGATCCGATATCCTTAAACTCTCCGCTCTTCAGGATCTCCATATCCAATCCCAGTTTGTCCATGAGTTCCTTGACCTGGATGAACTCCATGATCACACCGATACTGCCGGTCAGAGTCCCGGGATTTGCGACGATCTTGTCCGCAGCCGAGGCCACGTAATACCCACCCGAGGCGGCCAGACTCCCCATCGAAGCGATAACCTTTTTGGTCTTCCTGGTCCGGTTTATTTCGCGGTATATCTCTTGAGAAGGAGCAACCCCTCCTCCGGGAGAATTGATCCTCAGGATAATGGCCTTGATTTGTTTTTCTTTTTTAAATTGGATAAGCTGGGACAGGACGGGTTCCGAGTCCAGGATAGTGCCCTCTATGGGAATGACGCCGATTTTGTTCCCAAAGGACAGGCTGGAGGGCCGTTCGAAGAACACCAGAACGATCAACATGATTCCACCCAGAAAGAGGGCGACGAGGACGAGAACGGCGAGGGCGGTTAGAACGGGGTGTCTTTTCGCTGACATTTTTTTCATTCAAAGGCCTGATGAATAGAGGAGTAATTTAGTAACAGCGGGAACCTGGACCGCTGGATCGGGCCATGTGCGCACTTTCGGAATTCCAATAATTCAAATCGTCCCCTTACGCTGATGATTTCCCCTCTTCATCATAGGACTCAACCTCTTCCCCGTTCTGCCCGGTTTCATCAACACCTTTAGGAGCCTGGTTCTCCAGATCCATCATGCCCTTTCTCAAGAGTTCGCCGAGGTTAGAGGTCGCACCGCTGCGGTGCTCCGTAAAGCTCTTGTAGCTCTCCTTTTCATCCGGCTCTTCCAGCCGCTTTATGGAAAGTCCGATCTTCTTATCCTTTCCGGATACATTGATCACCTTTGCCTGAATGACATCATCGACATTGAAACGACTCAAGGGATTGCCGCCCTTCTCTTTTGACAGCTCAGATACATGAATGAGACCCTCGATGCCTTCCTCCAATTCAACGAAGACCCCGAAATCGGTGATGTTGGTCACTGTCCCTGTGATTCGAGTACCGGGTTTGTATTTGATAGGGACATCGTTCCATGGATCCGAGGCGATTTGTTTGATTCCCAGGGAGAAGCGCTCATTTTCCTTGTCAATATTGAGGACCACAGCTTGAATCTCCTGGCCTCTCCTGCAGACCTCCGAAGGGTGCTTGATCCTCTTTGTCCAGGAAATATCCGATATGTGCACAAGGCCGTCGATACCCTCGTCTATGCCGATAAAAATCCCGAACTCCGTAATATTCTTTATCTTGCCTTCTATGATCGTCCCAACCGGGTATTTTTCCCCTATGATATCCCATGGATTCGGTTCCACCTGTTTCAAACCGAGTGACACGCGCTTATTGGCACAGTCGATTTTCAGCACCATGGCGGATACCACATCGCCCACCTTGACCACCTGGGAGGGATGTCTTACTTTGCGGGTCCAGGACATCTCGGATAGGTGAATCAGTCCTTCAATCCCCTCTTCCACTTCTACGAATGCACCGTAGTCGGCCAGGCTGACGACCTTGCCTTCAATCTTGGTCCCAACCGCATATTTGTCATCGGCCTGGGTCCAGGGGTCCGGTTTGAGTTGTTTAAGGCCGAGCGAGACCCTCTCCGTCTCAGGGTCAAAATTGAGAACCTTCACCGTTATCGGGTCGCCGACCTGATACATCTCGGAAGGATGGCCGACCCGACCCCAGGACATATCCGTGATATGAAGCAGACCATCGATGCCGCCAAGATCGATGAACAGCCCGTATTCCGTAATGTTTTTCACTGTACCTTCGAGGACCGCGCCGTTATTGATCTTTTTGAGCGTCTCCTCCCTGAGAACCGCACGTTCGGCCTCCAGGATAGCCCTTCGGGAAAGGACGATATTGGAGCGACGCTTGTTATATTTCAAAATTTTAAACTCATGCACGGTCCCGATGCAAGAGTCAAAGTCTCTGATCGGTTTCAGGCTGATCTGAGACCCGGGCAAGAAGGCCTGGATACCGATGTCTACAGACATACCTCCCTTGACGCGGGCCGTTATCTCACCCTTGACGGTTCCACCCTTCTCATAGATCTCCTGGATGTCATCCCAGATTTTGATTTTCGCGGCCTTTTCCTTGGACAGGTGAATGACACCCTCGTCATCCTCCCGCTTCTCCAGGAGCACATCCACCTGGTCACCCACCCTGGCCGTGATTTTCCCATCCGCGTCGATGAATTCTCTAATTGGAATCTGCCCCTCCGACTTGTAGCCGATGTCCACCAGAACGAATTCCTTGTCCACCTGGACGATTTCGCCGGTGACCACGCCCCCCTCTTGGATACTCTTGAGGCTCTCCTCGTAAAGCTCCATAAATTCCATGGATTCCTGCTCGCCCTTGCCCTCACAATTCCCCACCGACCTCCGGCCTGTGCCGGCGTCGGCCCCATGATTTTTGCTCATTTCGGATTCCATCTGGACTTGATCCTGGACATTTTCCCCTGTTTTGTCTGTGTTGTTCTCCATATAACCCAATCCCCCCCCCTAATTGTTTTCCTCCCCGCATAGCATATCAAGGCGTCCCAGTAATAACAAAGATCTATGCAAAATACAACTCTTTCATCATTCTTTTTCATACACACACGCCTGACAAAGGGGCCTTATTTTTAAAATTCACGGGTCACCCTTTATGAATGATATTCAGTGCGAGATCCACCACCTCCCTCACTTCCATTTCACTCGTATCGATGATCATGGCATCCTCTGCGGGCCGTAAAGGGGCAATCGCCCTGGCGGAATCCTGTGCATCACGCTTTCTGAGCTCTTCCTCAACCTCTCCCGGAGACACATCTTCGCCTCTGTCCTCTCTTTCCTTGAAGCGTCTCATCGCCCGCACACCGGGGGACGCCGTAAGGAAGAATTTGTGATCTGCATCCGGAAAAACCACACTCCCCATATCACGCCCCTCCGCCACAAGGCTGCCTTCCCTGCCGATTTTCCGCTGGAGTTCGGTCATCGCTTCCCGGACCTGTCCAACGGCGGAAACCCGGGAGGAGAGCATATCCATCTCGGGAGTGCGTATGGCCGAAGAAATGTCCTCCTTACCGGAGTATAATCTGCTTCCGGTCCCATCCTCGGAAAATTTCAGGTCCAAATCCATGCAGAGGGCCTTGAGGCTTACTTCGTCCCGGATATCGATTTTTCGTCTCTTGACGTAAAGGGCGACAGCCCGGTACATGGCGCCTGTATCCAAATACAAGACACCCAGTCTTTTCGCAAGAAGGCGGCTGACTGTACTCTTACCGGAACCTGCGGGTCCGTCGACTGTAACGATCATCTTCACGGTCCGTTTCCTTGTATGAATTTAGCCCTTTCCAATAACTGTGTGGAAATCATGCTCCCTTTCTGAAGTGACCAGCGGGAGCTTCGGAACGTAAGAAAGGGTGCATGATTTCCTTTGGAATTTTTCAAAGGGATAAAATGTTACGTTTCCTTTTGATGCGCCGGAAGCGAGGGAGCGGAGTCTCTTGGCGGATCGCAA
>JBMNCO010000222.1:0-24364 GCA_049366815.1 Desulfatiglandales bacterium
ATTCGCACCAGTCTGAAGAAAGGGTGACTAAATGACAAGAAAATTAGCGCTTCTGTTTCCCGGTCAGGGATCCCAGTACATCGGGATGGGCTCCGACATCGCCGAGGCTTTTCCTGAGACCAGGATACTCTTCGAGCAGGTGGACGATATCTGCCAAAAACCCATCTCAAAGCTTTGTTTTCATGGCCCCCTGGACGCATTGACGCTCACCGTAAACCTGCAGCCGGCCGTGACCGTCGTGAGTCTGGCTTGCTTGGCCGCACTGAAGAGCTGCGGAGTGACGCCTCAAGTCTCCGCCGGACACAGCTTGGGCGAATATGCAGCCCTCGCGGCGGCGGAAGGTATCTCGGCATCTGATGCGCTTGCCCTCGTCAACAGGAGAGGAGAACTCATGCACAGGGAATCCCTCGAACATCCAGGTGCCATGGCCGCCCTTATTGGACTGCCCATTGAAAAGGTGGAAAAGATCGTCGCTGAGGCCTGTGAAGAGGAAATTCTCGGAGTAGCCAATCACAACACGGCCGATCAGATCGTGGTCACGGGACAAGAGGCCGCCGTTTCACGTGCGACAGCCTTGGCCAAGAAAGAGGGAGGAAAGGCCGTTCCCCTGAGGGTCAGCGGTGCCTGGCACTGCGCTCTGATGGAAAAGGCAGTGCCAGATTTTCGCCGGTTTATGGACAGCATCGCATTTTCGAGCCCTAAAACCCGTGTCCTCTTTAATGCAACCGCTGCAGGGGAAGACGATCCCGATAGCATCAAGGATATTATGGCCCGGCAACTCGTGAGTCCTGTGCGATGGTATGATATCGTACAAACCATGCTGGCCGACGGCGTTAATCTGTTCCTGGAAGTGGGACCTAAAAAGGTCCTGAGCGGTCTGGTCAAAAAGATCATCCCCCCGCAGTCCCCGGCCTCTGTGTTCAATGTGGAAGATATGAAGAGTCTTCGTTTATTCCTCGAAACCATGGCATGATTACAATCAAGTGACCCGATGCTTTTTGTCTGGGATTTTTTGCGAACCCCCTCCTGAATGGTAAGGAGAGGACGTCCCATTCTTTAGCGGAAAGGCGTGTTTTCATGTCGGTTTCCACCTTTCCCGGCCAGGCGGCCTTGCCATGTATTTCTTGTTTCCAATCTCGACTGGATCAGGTTGAGATTCTGTAACTTATGCGTCGCCCAGGCCGGCGCCACAAGTTCACCTCCAGGGGGATCCCCGGTCAGCCTTTGGATGACCATGTCCGGAGGAAGGATCTCGAGAAAGTCGACCACCAGGTCGATATAGGCCTCTCTTTCAAGACATCGAAAGGCCCCCCTGTCATAAAGCTCCCCCAGCACCGTACCTCTTACAACGTAAAGAAGATGGATCTTTATCCCCTGGACAGGCAGATCTGAGAGAAACCGGGCCGTGGCCAGCATCATGCCCCGATCCTCTCCGGGCAGCCCCAAAATGACATGGGCGCATACGTTTATTCCGTAATCAGCCGTCAACCTCACGGCCCGTTCAAAGCACGCGACATCATGCCCGCGGTTTATCCGGACAAGGGTCTCATTGTGAGCGGATTGGAGGCCGTACTCCAGCCAAACCAGATAATCCTTTTGGTAGGATTGAAGCATTTGCAGAATGGACGGATCAATGCAATCCACCCTGGTTCCAATGGATAAACCCACTACTCCAGGCTCTTTAAGGGCTTGATCATAAAGATCCCGAAGTCTGTCAGAAGGACCATAGGTGTTTGAGAAGGACTGGAAATAGGCGATATATTTCCTCGCTCCGTACCTTTTTGCGGCAAACCTGCACCCTCTGGTGATCTGTTCTTCTACGGAAAGAGCCTTGTCCATCATGGCACCGGTTCCGGATCCCCTTCTGTCACAATAAATGCAGCCCCCGTATGACAGGGTGCCATCGCGATTGGGACAGGTCAATCCCGCATCCAGCGGAATCTTCTGAACACGCTCCCCGAAAAGTTCCCTCAAATAGCCATTGTAATCTCGGTATCTTTTCACGGAACTCCCTGGTATGTTCACCTCTTCTGGGCCATCACGATCCTGTAACGATGGCTGTAGTCCCGGATCCTTGCGCTTTCCCCGTATCGAGAATCCCCTTCAATGAGTGAAAGGGCCCGGGGTGTCTGATCCGGATCCATTTCCAACAGGACCCACCCGCCGCTTTCCAGATATTCGGGGCACGCTTTGATGATCTTCTCTATGGAGTCCATGCCGTATTCACCGCCGTCAAGGGCAATTTTCGGCTCGTGGTCACGCACTTCAGGCGCCAAGGAAACAAGGGCGCCGGATGCAATATAGGGGGGGTTTGACAAGATCACATCAAAGGTGAGGGCCCTTTCCCTAACAGGTTCAAACAGGCCGCCTTGGATGAATCGGATCCGCTCATCCACGCTGTGCCTTTGCGCATTCTTCCGGGCAATCTCCAGGGCGGCGGCCGAGATGTCGCTGGCCCAGATATCCGCGCCCTCGATCTCCCCGGCAAGGACTATCGCAAGGGCGCCCGAGCCGGTTCCCAGATCCAGTATTTTTGGAGATGGGCCTCCAGGTATCCTATTCCCGCTATGAAGTGAGATCAGTTGTTCAATGATCAATTCACTTTCAGGCCTTGGAATCAGCACCCCGGGCCCGACAAGAAAATCCAGAGACCAAAACTCTTGGCGGCCGATAATATATTGTACCGGCTCCCTGTTCAAACGCCGCCTCACCAGGGCGCGATAGCCGGCAATCTCATCATCGTTGAGCGGCCGGTCGTAATTCAGGTAGAGTGCAACCCTGTCCATACTTAATTGATAGGCGAGCAATAATTCTGCACTCAGGCGGGGACTCTCTATCATTTTCTCATTGAAATAATCGGAAGTGACTTTCAAAATGGATTGAATAGTCCATGTGTTGGAGGCCATGTTTCCTCTTTTTTCTGTTGCGCAGGCTCAGAGAAGATCACTTTTGCGCCAGGTGTATCTTGCGGACGGCCGCCGAGCGGGGAGGCCTCAAATCACCTACCCGCCTTGAGGGCCTCGGTCTGAAAATGGGTAATCAGTGGATCGATAATCATGTCCAAATTTCCCTGCAGAACGCCCTCCAGTTTGTAAAGGGTCAATCCGATTCTGTGGTCCGTGACGCGTCCCTGGGGGAAATTGTATGTGCGGATCTTTTCGCTTCTGTCACCGGAACCCACCATATTTTTTCTCTCGGCGGAAATCTTGGCCTGTTGCTCTACCTGTTCCATATTCAGCAGCCTGGAACGCAGGACTTTCATGGCCTTGGCCTTGTTTTTGTGCTGGGATTTCTCATCCTGACAGGTCACAACCAACCCGGAGGGAAGGTGTGTGATCCTGACGGCGGAGTCTGTAGTATTTACATGCTGTCCCCCGTGTCCGGAAGATCGGTAAACGTCAATTCGGAGTTCTTCAGGATTGATGTCGACATCCACCTCTTCGGCTTCGGGAAGGACGGCAACGGTCACGGCCGACGTGTGAATTCTTCCCTGTGTTTCAGTTTCAGGGACTCGTTGCACCCGATGCACGCCGCTTTCATGCTTGAGACGGCTATAGACCTCATCTCCCTCTATCAGCAAGACAACCTCCTTGAGCCCCCCAATCCCGGTGACACTCCGGCTCATAATATCCGTTTTCCAGTTCCTTATCTCTGCATAGCGTATGTACATCCTGAAAAGTTCATGTGCGAACAGGCCGGCCTCCTCACCACCGGTACCCGCCCGTATTTCGAGCAGGATATTCTTTTCATCATTCGGGTCCTTTGGGAGGAGAAGGATCTTCAAGGTGTTCTCCAAATCAGAAACCTTTGCCTTCAGTGTTTCTATCTCCTCCCTTGCCAGCGCCCTTATTTCATGGTCAGGATCATCCAACAGGGGTTGATTGTTCCTGATCTCCTCTTTCGCGGCATTGAAGGCGCGGAAGGTGCCGACAACCGGTGAGAGCCGGCTGTGCTCCTTCAGGTACCGCTGATAGCGCTTCTGATCTTGGATGACCTCGGGCCGGGCCAGTTCACTTTCGAGCTCACGGTAACGCTCCTCTATTTCTCTTATATTCTCAAACATAAATCATTACACCTCTTCAGTTTCGCTGCGCCATTCCGGGGCCCTTTGCCGGTCAATCAGCGCCTTACAGGGTCTCTATATCACAGACCAATAAAGCCGAAGCCTTTCTCATGACACGTTCCCGGCGGGAGCCAAAGGCATCCTGTATTTATAAGTTCTTGAATATTTGACGATGCCGCCCCATCTCCGGTGAAGAGCCTGAAGTTTTATGCACCTAAACAAAAACAGACCTCGATCTTGTGTCAAATTTATGGATTTTCACCGCGTTTTAGGGGGAATAAACGAAGTCCGGGTGAGCCCGTTCCTGAGAAATGATGGGAGCCCATGGGATGGCAAAGGGTTTAGGTTTTGGCGCCAAAGTACGGTGACGTATAATCACTTCTTGATGAAAGAAGGCCATAGCTCACGCTTTACGGCCCAAACTCATGGTCAATGACGGAACTTATTCCCCTTTGAACAAATACGATACAGGATCTGGGAATCGATGTCTAAGTGCCGCCCGACTTCATATCCAGATCGACCAAGACCCTGCCTTTCCGCAAGGCTGATCTTGCGTGGTTGTTTGCATATCCTCAAACCGTTCACATACTCCTCTGTTCCCGGTCGCCCCACAGGGCGGCCCTGTGATGGGTTTCTCCCCGCAGGCGTGAACGGTTTTGTCTAAGGAAAGCCTTTGCGAAACCTAGGCATTGTTGTTCTTATCGAATTGTGCATATTTTTTCTTAAATCTTTCAACCCTTCCCGCCGAGTCCACCAGTTTCTGTTTACCGGTAAAGAAGGGGTGGCACTTCGAACAGATTTCCACCTTGATCTCTTGCAGAGTGGATGCCGTCTCAAATTCGTTGCCGCAGGCACAATGGACAATTGCCTTTTGGTATACAGGATGAATGTCCTTTTTCATTTTTTCCCTCTCATTATTCACTCATAGCCGCTAAAAAGGCCTTATTATTCTTGGTTCCTTTTATTTTGTCCAGCAAAAATTCCATACTGTCTACAGGCGTCAGGGGCGCAAGGAGTTTGCGGAGTATCCAAATACGGTTCAGATCATCCTTTTGGACCAACAGCTCCTCTTTTCGGGTCCCGGAACGATTGATATCAATCGATGGGAAGACGCGGCGGTCGCTCAATTTCCTGTCCAGGATAATCTCCAGGTTGCCGGTGCCCTTGAACTCCTCAAAAATCACTTCGTCCATTCGACTCCCAGTATCGATCAGTGCGGTGGCAATAATAGTCAGGCTTCCCCCTTCTTCGACATTTCTGGCCGCACCGAAAAACCGTTTGGGTTTGTGTAAGGCGTTGGAGTCAAGTCCACCGGAGAGAATCTTTCCACTTGGTGGGACCGTGGCGTTATAGGCCCTGGCCAATCTGGTAATGCTGTCCAGCAGGATCAGGACATCACGATGGTGTTCAACCAGTCTTTTTGCCTTTTCAATAACCATCTCCGCGACCTGGACGTGTCTCTGTTGGGGCTCATCAAACGTTGAGCTGATCACCTCTGCATCGACATTGCGCTGCATGTCCGTCACTTCTTCGGGTCTTTCATCGATCAGCAGAACGATCTTGTGTATGTCCTGGTGGTTTGCAGAAACACTGTTTGCAATGTTCTGGAGAAGCATGGTCTTCCCGGTCCTGGGAGGAGCAACGATCAGCCCCCGCTGTCCCTTTCCGATGGGGGTCATCATGTCCATTATTCTTGCCGAATAGTTGTCGGAAGTGGTCTCCAGTGCGATTCGCTTTTCGGGATAAAGGGGAGTCAGATTGTCAAAGAGGATCTTTTCGCGGGAGATTTCGGGGTCCTCGTGATTTACTTGTTCCACCTTCAGGAGGGCAAAATAACGCTCCGTGTCCTTGGGCGGTCTGATTTGACCCGAGACGGTGTCGCCCGTTCTCAAATTGAATCGCCGGATCTGAGAAGGCGAGATGTAGATATCATCGGGGCCGGGCAGGTAGTTGGAATCAGGCGCCCTCAGAAACCCGAAACCGTCCGGCAATATCTCCAGAACGCCTTCCCCATATATGAGACCGTTTTGCTCAGAGTGAGCTTGAAGCAGGGCAAAGACCAGTTCCTGCTTCGGCATGCCCGAGGCCCCCTCAATATCAAAGTCCTTGGCCATATGGGTCAGCTCATTTATTTTCTTTTTCTTTAATTCGACAAGATGCATGATGAATCTCCATTCCGTCGTATTTGACTATCGTTTCAGCAAGATCCTACCGTCCAGAGATCTTTTTGTAAGTACATTTCGGCTGGTTTCGTAGACAGTTCGGCCCATTACAAATGGATTTCGACCTTCGCCCCTTTCGCCATCTTCGATTTGGAGAACAACCCCACACCGGCATGACCGGTTGATCACAAATATGGGGTGGTTTCTCCGGACGTTCACCACAAGGAGGTTTCTAGTATAACGTTAAGGAACCTTTTATGTGAGTTTTAGCAGATAGCGCAGCAGATTTTCCATGAAGCCTATAATGATGTTCGGGTTTGCCGAATCCTTTTTAAGGTAGGGATACAGAATATAATTACAAAATTATATGCCTATATTTTCCTTTGTCAACCTTTTTCATCACTTCTGTCTGCACACCTGCACAAAAATTGTGTCACTCAAAAGCGTCATGGAGGACATCCAGGACCAGGCGCATATCCTCCGGCAGGGGGGCGCTGAATTCGCAATACTCCTCGTCCTTCGGATGAAGAAACCCCAAGGTTCCCGCATGCAGCATTTGCCGCTTGGCCCTTGGCTGCAATCCCCTCTTTTTCGGGTCTAGGCTGTCCCTCTTGTCTCGCCTGTAACCATAGACCGGATCTCCAAGGATCGGATAGCCGAGATGGGCGAGATGGACCCTGATCTGATGGGTCCGTCCTGTTCTCGGCGATATGGATAATAAGGCGTAACTGTCTCCAAAGGGCCTGATCATTTTCCAGAAAGTAATCGCCCTTTTCCCTCCTGAGGAGACAACGGCCATTTCTTTTCTGCGCCTTGGATGCCGGGTGATAGGGGCGTCTATTCCACCTTCTCCTTGTTTCGGTACGCCATGAACGATCGCGAGATATTCCTTCTTGATTTTCCCGGCTGCAAACTGTTCGGAGAGCCACTGGTGCACCTGATCATTTTTGGCCACCACGATAAGGCCCGAGGTATCCTTATCCAGCCTGTGCACGATGCCCGGCCTCAAGACGCCACCGATGCCGGACAGATCTTTGCAGTGTTCAAGGAGCCCGTGGACCAGGGTTCCGGAGCGATGCCCAGGGGCGGGATGTACGACCAGACCGGGTGGTTTGTTCAGCACAATGAGCGATGTATCTTCGTAAACAAGTCCGAAATCCACGGATTCGGGGGCCAGTTGAATGGGGTCGGGAGGAGGCAGTGTGAGACGGACACTATCACCGATTTGCAGGCGATGGCTTACCTTTGACGTTTCAGCGTTGACCTGTACAAAGCCGCTTTTGATGAGTTCTTGAATTCTCGATCGGGAGCATTGCAGCACCTGGGAGGAGAGAAAGACATCAAGACGCAGGCCTGCATCTTTCTGTTCTACTTGAAATGAAAAAAACCTGTGTGATTCATATTCCACTTGCAAAGGAAGGAATGGCGGCTACGCAAAAATCTTGTTCAGATCCTCTTCAATCTCCTCCTCTTCCACTTTTCTTGCAAGGGAGATTTCTTTGACCAAGAGGTTTCTCGCAGTGTCCAGCATCTTTCTTTCGCCGAATGAAAGCTCCTTTTCCACTTTAAGAATGAGTAAATCCCTGTAGACCTCAGCAACCTCATAGACAGATCCCGTCTTAATCTTGTCCATGTATTCTCGGTATCGTCGGTTCCAGGTCTGATTATCGATGGCCACGTCCCTCCTTTTGAGGATGGAATAAAGCTTTGGGACCTCCTTTTGGCCTATGATCTCTCTTAACCCCACATTGCTCACATTTTGAGTTGGGATCATGATGATCATATCGTTCTCGAGGATTCGCATGACATAAAAATCCTGACTGAAACCGGAGAATTCCTGAGTCTCAATCCGTTCTATAATGCCCACGCCGTGGGCCGGATAAACCGCTAGGTCACCAATCTTAAACATCTATTACTCCAAAAATGTAGACTCCTCATCTTGTAGGAGGAAGCAATCTCCACCCGGACCCCGTTATGAGAGAGTCCGGGCGGAAAGAGGCCGTAAACCGAGCCGTCCTACCTCAAAAACCACCCCAACGCGGGCAAAATGGGTGCAATAACAAGAGAGACTACGGACATCAATTTGATCAGGATATTCATGGCGGGACCGGAGGTGTCCTTGAAGGGATCACCAACCGTATCCCCTACCACGGCAGCCTTGTGGCTGTCAGAACCTTTGCCCCCCATATTGCCTTTTTCTATATATTTTTTGGCATTATCCCATGCGCCCCCGCTATTGGCCATGAAAAGCGCAAGGAACGCCCCCATGACGGTTGCCCCGAGAAGCATCCCCCCCAGGGTCTCTTTGCCCAGGAGCAAACCCACAGCCACAGGCGTGAGGATCGCCACCAACCCGGGTGCCACCATCTCTTTGAGGGCTGAGTTCGTCGCAATGGACACACAGGCCTTCGGATCAGGCTTTGCCCCTTCCTCTCCTTCCAGGAGGCCCGGGATTTCCCGGAACTGACGGCGGATCTCCTTTACGATGCTGAAGGCGGCCTTGCCCACGGACGTCATGGTCATGGCTGCGCAAACCATCGGGACGATTCCGCCGATGAAAACGCCGATGACCACCAGCGGATTCTTGATATCAATGATTGCGACACCGGCCGCCTGTGTGAAGGCCACAAAGAGTGCGAGTGCGGTCAGGGCCGCCGAACCGATGGCAAATCCTTTTCCTATCGCCGCCGTGGTATTGCCGAGGGCATCCAGGCTGTCTGTAATCTCCCTGGTCTCAGGACCCAGCCCGGACATTTCCGAAATCCCACCGGCATTGTCGGCAATCGGGCCATAGGCATCGACGGTCATGGTTGCGCCGACCGTGGCCAGCATGCCCACGGCGGAAAGTCCGATACCATAAATATCCGCAACCTGATAGCCGACGAATGTTGCGACGCATATGCCGAGGATGGGCAGGTAGGTGGACTGCATGCCCACAGCCAGACCGGCGATGATTACTGTGGCAGGTCCGGTTTGTGACTGCCCCGCGATCCGTATGACGGGAGGGCCGGAGGTGTAATACTCAGCAAGCAGGCCGATGGCGATCCCGCAGAGCAGGCCCGAAAGAACGGCCCAGAAGGCGCCCATGGGCATGCCGATGGACTTGGTGATGATGATAGTCAAGACAACAAAAATGATTGCCGCCACGAAGGTTGTATACCTCAATGCACCGGCCGGACTGCCTTTCTGAAAAACCTTGATGGAAAAGACACCGACAAAACTGCTGAGCAGTCCAGCCATGACAAGCAGAACAGGCATGGCCATGTATTTCAATCTTATGGTATCCGGCGACAAGTCTTTGAGTATGGGAAACTTCTCAAGAAATTCCGGGGTAATCGAAAGGGTCGCACCGATGGCAATCGTGGCGATCACCGAACCGACAAAAGACTCGAAGATGTCCGCCCCCATGCCCGCGATATCCCCCACATTGTCGCCGACATTGTCCGCAATGACACCGGGATTTCTGGGATCGTCTTCCGGAATACCCGCTTCCACTTTGCCCACCAGGTCAGCGCCCACATCGGCTGCTTTTGTATAGATCCCGCCGCCGACACGGGCAAAAAGCGCGATGGAGCTTGCCCCCATTGCAAATCCATTGATATATTGAGCCGTCTGTGGATTGCCTCCAAAGATCCAGAACCAGAATCCCAGCCCAAGGAGGCCCAGGCTGGCTACGGCCAGCCCCATAACCGAGCCGGAGAAGTATGATACGTCCAGGGCCTTGGCCTGGCCGAATTTATTTGCGGCCTCGGCGGTCCTGGAATTCCCCCGCGTTGCCGCGGTCATGCCCGAGTAACCTGCAATAATGGAACAACACGCGCCGGTCACAAAGGCGATGGCCGTGTACCAGGAAAGGCCGAATCCAAGCACTAAAAAGACAATGACGATAAAAAAGACCAGGACAGTGTATTCCCGCCTCAAGAATGCCATGGCACCATCATGGATCATGCCTTCCAGGTCCTGCATCGTCTGGGAGCCGTTGGGCTGTTTTTTTACGTAGCAAAAGATCAACCAGGCAACAAATAGACCGAATAAACCCAAGAATGGGGCAACCACTGTTAAATCCTGCATCAGACTAATCCCTCCTTAACTTGTTGTCCGCTAAATTCTGGCAATTCGTATGATTCATTGCCGCCTCAACCCCGTCGGTGACAAACAATTCGCATGCCGTGACAGCCGTCTGGATTACGTGCTCGATGATCTCTTTCTCTTCCTTGTGAAATGCATTTAACACATATTCTTCAACCGCCTCCCCATGAACGGGCCGACCGATTCCTATTTTGATGCGAGGGAAGTCCTTTGTCCCCAAGTGATGGATAATGGATAGGACACCCCTGTGGCCTCCGGCGCCTCCGCCGCCCACAACCCTGATCCTCCCAACGGGTAGGTCCAAGTCATCATGGATAATCAGGATGCTTTTAGGATTCAGGTCGTAATAATCTGCACAGGCTCTAATAGACATTCCGCTCCGGTTCATGAAAGTCAATGGGCGAATGAGAATAATCTGGGTTTCTTTGAAATAGGAACGCGTAACTCTCGACTGAAAATGTCGAGCACTCAATTGGACCCCCAGGGACTCGGCCCATCGGTCAATGACCATGAATCCTACATTGTGCCGAGTACGGCTGTACTGTTGCCCCGGATTGCCAAGGCCTCCAATCAGAAACACTTTTCCGTAATAAACGTCACCTCCTTTCTATCCGGATCACTCTTCGTCAGGTTGGGTCTCAGACTCTTGTCCTTGTTCTTCGGTCACTTCTCCCTCTTCTTCCGCTTTTTCATCCGACACAGCCGGCGCAGCGACGACAGCGATGGTCAGTTGATCATCCATGGAGGCGGTCACACCTTCCGGTAGCTGGATATCCCCGAGACGAAGCGCATCTCCCACATGGAGCCCGGAGACATCGACGTCAATCTGCTCTACCAATTTGCCGGGCATTGCGGATATGGAAATCTCCCTCTGGATGAGCTGGAGCACTCCCCCGTCACTCACCCCAACGGGCGTATTGACCAGATTGATAGGGATGTCAACCTGAATCGCCTTATCCATGGAGATCTCGTAAAAATCCACATGATAAGTGGTATCCTTGACCGGATTTGTCTGCAATTCCTTCACCATGACATTTCGGGTCTCTGTGCCGCTCTCCGAGGATATTTCCAGCCCGATAATGACATTTTCAATGTTGGATTGCTTAATCAGGCCCTGCAAATCCGAACAGCCCACGGCCAACAACACCGGCTCTCTTGCCGGACCGTAAAAAACGGCCGGGACCTGTTGCTCTTTTCTCAGCTTCCTGACCGCGCTCTTCCCTTTACGATCTCTTACGCGGGCAGGCAATCTAAATTGATCCATCCATGACCTCCTCATACACCCTTGTATCATTCACCTGACTTCGGGCCTCCCTCTGAGCTTGAATTGCCCGCCTTGAGGCACGAAGGGCGATCTCTTTCCAAGTCCCATAATCAAAACAGGAAACACTCCCAACCATGAGGGCGCTTCCTGTTACACAAACAACGTACTCACCGAATCACCTTTGAAAATCCGCTTGATCGTCTCTCCCAGTAAGGCGGCAACGGATAAGGCCTTTATTTTCGGGCAATTGCGAGCCTCTTCTCCCAACGGGATCGTGTTGGCAACAATCAATTGTTCTATCGGTGACTCCCTGATTCTCTCTATGGCCGGACCCGATAGCACCGGATGTGTGCAGCAGGCATAGATCCTTGATGACCCCCTTTTGGTTAAGGCCTCGGCCCCTTGGACCAGCGTGCCGGCGGTATCCACCATATCATCAAGGATTATGGCCGTCTTGCCGTCAACGTCGCCTATGATATTCATGGCCTCGGCGACATTGGGGGCATCCCGCCTCTTGTCTATGATCGCCAGGGATGCTTCCATGCGTTTCGCAAAGGCCCTTGCACGCTCAACGCCTCCTGCGTCCGGAGAAACGATGACAAGATTGTTATCAAAGTTCTTCTTCATATATTTCAGGAGAACAGGGGCGGCATAAATATTATCGACGGGGATATTGAAGTAACCCTGGATCTGCCCGGCATGGAGATCCATAGAGACAACCCTATTTGCACCCGCCACCGTGATGAGATCGGCCACCAGTTTCGCGCTGATGGGCACTCGCGGTTTTACTTTTCTATCCTGCCTCGCATACCCGTAATAGGGAATAACCGCTGTAATTCCCCTTGCTGACGCCCGCTTCAAGGCGTCCATGATAATCAGGAGTTGCATGAGATTTTCATTGACGGGAGTCGAAGTGGATTGAAGAATAAAGACTTCCTTCCCTCGGACATTCTCGTGGATCTCGACCTGGGTTTCGCCGTCGCTAAAGGTCTTAGCCGTTATTTTACCTGGTTCGATGCCGAGATATTCACACACTTCCTGTGTGAGTGTAGGGTTTGATGTGCCGCCGATAAGTTTCATGTCCTCACTACCTTTGGCTGGGGTGGGAGGATTCGAACCTCCGAATGCGGGCTCCAAAGGCCCGTGTCTTACCGCTTGACGACACCCCAGTATTTTTCGTTAGTCAGCGCTTCTGTATCTGATTTCTTCAAGAAGGGGTGGTCTCTTCCAGTCGGTGGCCATGAAAACGTGTCCCAAGTCCTTGGAATGGAGATGATCTTTGGCAGACCGTGCCTCTTCGCGCGATGAAAATAGACCGAATACAGTCGGCCCGCTGCCTGTCATCATCACCCCCTCGGCCCCGGCATCCCTGAGTGCCTCTTTCAAAATATTGATGACCGGATACCTGCCGGCCGTCACTTTTTCCAAATCATTTTCAAGGAGATGGGAAACGGCAGGAGAATCTTTTTTCAAGAAATCAATAATATGCTCATATTCATGCCCTGTCAACTCCAATTTGAGATGCCCGTACACCCAGGCGGTGGATATCTCCAGCCGGGGCGTGATCACGACGTACCAGGATTCAGGCCAGTGCGGCAGGGGTTCCAGGATGTCCCCAATCCCGGTGGCTATGGAAGGCCTGCAGTACAGAAAAAACGGCACATCTGCACCCAATCGCGCTGCCATCTCGTGGACTTCTTCCTGTGACAGGGGATTTCCAAACAATTCATTCAGAGAGTAGAGAACAGCCGCCGCATCGCTGCTGCCCCCCCCCATACCCGCCGCCACCGGAATCCGCTTGGTCAGTTTTATGAAAACCCCACAGTCGAGCCCTGTTTCGGAAAGGAAGGCCTGTGCCGCTCGACTGACCAGATTGCTCTCGTCCGTTGGAACACAGAAACCCTCAGCGGTCATTTCAATGCCTCTTTCCCGGGCAATCCCTATCTCCATTCGGTCAGAGAGATCAATGGGCACCATGATAGACACCAGATCATGGTATCCATCAGGCCGTCGCCCCGTCACCTTCAGACGGATGTTCAGCTTTGCCGGGGTTTCAATGTGATGTGTCGGTTTCACGGGATTTCGTTGACCGTCCATGGCAACTCACGAGACGCACAATATTCGGGCCAAGGATATCTCATCCTACTTCTTGGTCTTGACAAACCGCCACCTCAAATCCGCCAGGACACTGTCGATGAATTTCCCCTCCTCCTCCGTAAGATTCCCTTTTGTCTTCTGTTGCAGGAGGGCAATGGTGTCTATGGAGTGTTTGGCCAGTTCGAGATCAACCTGTTTTTTTCCGGAATAAGGATCGGCGATTTCCCCCATGTGCAGCAAGGCCGATGAACTGAGGCTGAATATCAGCGAATTGAAATTGACCTCCGGAAGGGGGGCCCTTCTTGCTTCCCGATCCGCCTGTTCGGCCTTGGTTTCTGTTTTCTTTGGTTCTTCTTCGGGCCTCTCCTCCTTGAGATCACCCTTTTCATCCAGTGCCCTTCTGTCTTTGAATACGAATCCCTTTTCCTCTTCACCCATGCTTAACTCCTCCCTCCAAATCACCATGCACTGTTAAAGGAGCCCGTTGGACGGTGCCCCGGTGTCCGCATTCGATCAATCTCACACGTCTTTGTGCAGTCTTCTGTAATCAGAGCTCAATCCTCTTCACCGTTAGGACCTGATCCTGATTGCGAAGCTCTTCAAGGATCTCATCCTTTACAACGGTGTCGGTGGCCAGGAGGATGACATTTCTTTCATAGTCTCTTTCCTGCCCAACGTGCATTCGTCCGATGTTCACGCCGTGTTCCCCCAGCTTGGAAGAAATCCGGCCGATGACCCCCGGGGCATCCATGCTATGGATGAACAAGAGGTGACCCTCGGGTTTGGCCTCCAGATAAAAGGAATTGATGCGCAGAATCCTTGGCATATTCTTGCCGAAGATGGTGCCTGAGACGATGTTCTCATCCTCCACGGATTTCACCCTGGCCATGATGAGACTCGCAAAATCTTCGGAGGTCGTTGTCTTTGATTCAACGACCTTGATCCCCCTCTCAGTGGCGATATAGGGGGCGTTCACAAAGTTGACGTCCTCACCCAAAACGGGCGTCAGAATCCCCTTAAGAAAGGCGGTGGTCAACGGCGTCACGTCGTATTGCGCCACCTTGCCGAGATAATTGACCTGGACCTCCAAGATCCCGCTGTCTGCAAGCTGGCTCTGAAGCGAGCCCATTTTTTCAGCCAACAGTGCGTAAGGCCTCAGGGTACTCATGAGTTCGGCACCGATGCCGGGCACATTGACTGCGTTTCTTACCGTGCCGTGGAGGAGATAGGCCGCAACCTGCTCGGCCACCTCCTTGGCCACGTTGTCCTGAGCCTCCTTTGTCGATGCCCCAAGATGAGGCGTACAGATCAGGTTGGGCAGATTCAGGAGCCGGCTCTCTCCAGGGGGCTCTCTGCTGAAGACGTCCATGGCCGCGCCCCCCAGCCGGCCTGATTCGAGGGCATCGTAGAGGTCCTCTTCATTCACGATACCCCCCCGGGCACAGTTGATCAGCATGGCGCCTTTTTTCATCTTTGCAAAGGCCTGCCGGTCGAACAGGTTCATGGTTTCATCCGTCCTGGGGGTGTGGATGGTGATGAAATCCGATCTTGCGAGTAACTCTTCAAATGAAACCGGTTCGAAACCCAGCGTTTCAATCGTCTCAGGCCTGATGTAGGGATCATGCACGAGGACCTTCATCTTCAGACCCTTTGCCCTGTCGGCGACGACGCGCCCGATATGTCCGATCCCGACAACACCCACGACCTTGTTGAAGACCTCCGTCCCCTTGAGTGCCTTCTTTTCCCATTTGCCCGCCTTGAGTGATGCCGTCGCCTGGGGAATGTTGCGGGCCAAAGACAAGAGCATGGCAATGGCGTGCTCCGCCGTCGTAATGGTATTTCCCTCGGGGGTATTCATCACCACAATGCCCCTTTTGCTGGCGGCCAGAATATCCACATTGTCCAGACCGATGCCGGCCCGACCGATCACCTTGAGGTTTTTTGCGGCCTCAATGACATCTGCAGGCACCTTTGTGGCACTGCGAATCACCAGTCCATGGTATTGGTGGATGATTCCCTTCAGCTCTTCAGGGGTCAGACCGGTATGAACGTCCACATCTATTCCCGGGGTTTCTTCAAAGATTTTTACGCCCACCTCTGACAGATTGTCACTGACCAGGACCTTCATAAGGTACCTCCATTTGCGAAAATGCAGTTCAGGCTCTCTCGTGGCCGGCAAATCAAAAGTCCTTCCCGTTACATAAAAAATCCGCTATAACCAGAGTCTGCCGAGTAATTGTCTTTCGTACAGTGGGCGGACTTGAGGGTATCCGCTGCTGTTGTGCCCGAGGCTATTAATCCTAGCAGAACATGGTGATTTGTCAAGATATGCCCGAAAAAACCTGCGCATGGATTCATCGTGAGGCACCCGATTATCGAGGCATTCGTGCATCAGGACAGGTACCCCCGGCCGGGCCCTGAGGCACCGGACTCACAAGGCCGATTCAGCTGTAAAATATTTCAAGGCGAAAAGGAGACCTGATTATGGACATGCGCATCCAAATCATCGAAGGAGATATCACCAGACTGGAAGTGGACGCCATTGTCAATGCGGCAAACAATTCCCTCCTGGGGGGCGGCGGTGTGGACGGGGCCATCCACCGGGCGGCCGGACCCCGGCTTCTGGCCGAGACCCGGACAATCGGCGGTTGCCCCACAGGTGAAGCAAGGGTCACAAACGGTTACCGGCTGCCCGCCAAGTGGGTCATTCACACGGTTGGACCTATTTGGAGAGGAGGTCAAGGGAACGAGGACCATCTCCTGGCCGACTGCTACCGAAACAGCCTCGAGGCGGCCCGGGAACTGGGTGCCAAGAGTATTGCCTTTCCTTCCATCAGCACCGGCGCTTACGGTTTTCCGCTGGAAAGGGCCACGGAAATCGCACTGAAAGAGACCATAGAGTTCCTCGAAACCGATACCAGCATGGAAAAGGTGGTCTTTGTCTGCTTTGGAAAGAAGGCCTACGATACTTACCGGGAGGTCTTTGGACGGATCATCCCGGGCTAGACCTCACGGTCCTCCGGCGCCCGATCCTTCAAAAAGTATGCGTGGTATTCTTCCTCGCTGAGATAGGTTGTCAGGAGTCTTGCGAGGAGGCTGAAAAGCGTCTCGAGGTCCTCGGTCGACATCCTGCTCCGGATCAGGGCCACGAGGTCATCATCGGAAAATTTCTGAAGGTACACCGTCAGGGTGTATTCGTCGATTTCCCTGTTGAAGCCGAATCCCACGAGACCGTCATATTTTTCTACAAAGTGGTGACTGTGTTGAGGCATATGCCCGCACTGCTCCTTTGCCCGTTCGATGTCACGAGCCGGATGAGACCTTCTCTTTCAAAAACCGAGGGCCTGGTTGATCAGCACCACGGAAACATCTGTCAAAGAGGGGCTCCGATGAAGAATCGTCGTTATCCTGCAGATCCTTTGCGGGGAGTCGCAATCCGTGCATATTCCCGTCTTTGCGCAGGGCGTATCCAGATTGAGACTCTTGGCCCTCAGCGGTCCCGCCACCTCCTGCACCCTCTTCAGCGCGGAAGCCAGATCGTGGCGCACTTTATTCATCCCTGCCGCTATGATCACCTTTTTCGGGCCGAAGGTCATGGCTGCGGTCCGGTTGCCCACACCGTCTACATTGACGATCTCACCTGTTGCCGATAGGGCATTGGCACTGCACAGAAAACAGTCACAACGGCCCTGTTGAAGGCGGCTATCGAGGTCCTGCTCACTTGTAAGCCCCTCCTGCCAGTGGTCGACCACCGTTTTTCCCTTTTCCCGCAGGGCCTCGAGGATCCCAAGGGATCTGGTCGTAAGGGATCCGGCAAACCCGAAGCTCTCGAACCCGGAGATCATTTCCAGAATCACTTGTCTCGCCTCATCGATATTCGCAGCCAGGTGGGCATCAAAGGCGTGCCTTTCGAGGGCCTTCACGGTTTTCTCTCCCAATTTTTCCCAAAGCCATGTTTGACTTGTTGTTTCCAAACCTATTTCTCCTCTTGACAGACTTTCACCGTTTATAGCGGCAAATTCCATTTCGATCGAGATCGGGCCCTGACCTGGATCAGTTCGGCCACGATGCTCACCGCGATCTCCGCAGGCGTCTCAGCCCCTATAGAAAGTCCTATGGGAGAATGGACGCGCCTGACATCCTCTTCCCGCGCACCTTCCTCCAGCATCTTTTTGAAAATGAGCGCCACCTTGCACCGGCTTCCGATCATGCCGATATAGGCCGCCCTCGTGTTGAGGCATTGCTCCAGAACGGTCTTGTCGTAAAGATGCCCCCGGGTCACGATCACCAGATAGGAGTCCTGGTCCACGTCGAGTCGCTCTAAAACCCCCTCAAAGGGCAGGCATCGGGTCTCGGCCGCCCCGGCAAAAAGCCCTGTCTCTGTATATTCAGGCCGATCATCGATCACGACGACCTTGAACCCCACCCCTGCAGCCAGGGGTACAAGCTGTCGCGAGACATGGCCCCCGCCGAAGACATAGAGCATAGGCTTGAAAGTAAGGGGCTCCAGGAATACCTCAACGGGACGGCCCGCCTTGTCCTCAAAAATCTGAATTCCCGGCTCCCTTGTCCTCAGCCGGCCGGGCACCGCCTCCCTGCATTGATCCACGATCTCTTCCAACCCCTGGAAAGAACCCACGTATCCTCCGTCACGTTCCAGTAGAACTCTCGGCACTCCCGTTTCACGCCAGTGCTCTTCATTCAGGATGGTGGCCAGGACTCCTGATCCTCCTTGCACTTCGATCTCCGCCGCCCTCTTGATGACGGACAGGATCTCCCTGTTTCCGGGCGGCAGCGGCTCCAGAAAGACCTCCGCGTCTCCGCCGCAGATCATTTCGCCCGCCGCCACGTCCTCTCCCCGCAGGAAAAAGGGGACCCTCAGAGGCCTGTTTGCCTCAAAGACCATGCCGGCATGCTTGAGGACGCGGGCTTCCAGGAGACCTCCGCCTATGGTCCCTTCAAAGGATCCGTCCTCCAGGATCAGGAGCTTGGTGCCGACCCCGCGGGGCGCCGACCCTTTCAAGCGGACAACGGTCGCCAGGACGCAGAGACGCCCCTCTTCCAGGAGATTAATGACTTTGGGATAAATGTCCTCCATTTTTTTCCTCTGTTGCCATCGTGTATTGACCCGTCTTGACCGAACCCATCACGACCCTGATCTTTGTGTGCAGCGACTGTCCGAGAATCAGATGCGCCATTTCTTCCGCCTCTTCCGCGTCGGTCAGGAGGTCGGCCTTGTTGAGAAAAACAATCCTCTGCGCCGAATCGGGCGCCCCCTTGAAAAGGCCCAGGGGGTGGAGCAAAAGTCCTGCGACAATCGGGGCGGAGAGTCTCTGTCCCGGCAGACAACCGGTGATCTCCCGAAAGCGTTCATCCCTGAAGACCGTTTCCCGTGAGAAGGGTCTTCCCAAGGCCTCCAGCCCTATGACGGCGACCACCTTGGTGACACTCCGGGGAATCACCGGTTCATGGGGGGCGTGGGCCTTGAGCGGACGCCCGGCCGCACCATCGGCCTCAAGGAGCAGATAGTCCATCTGTCTCCCGGCATAGAGATCGTCTGCAAGAGAGGGGCTGATTCCCCCCACCTTTCGGGATGCCAGGACCTCTTGTCCCAGGAATACATGTCTTTCGGCTGAAAGGCCGTTTCTCAATCGTTCTTTCCAGGAGGGGTCCTCTTGAACCAGGACCATCCGGGGGGCCTTCAGGGCCTGATAATACCACACCTTGGTGGTCGTCCCGGTGACAACACGTTTTTCCCGACCCAGGCACGCCTCTGCCAGCGCGAACAGGAGGGTCGTCTTTCCGCCCCCGCCGACCAGGGCGATGTGTTCTCTCGTATGAAGTGTCAGGGCCTTGATCAGGTCTGAAGTCGTGATCGTTTTCAGCGACATGGACACCCTATTTTTTCCGCAATACCCGGGTGTCCCCCACCCTGACCGTCACCTGCGAACGGTCGAAGTACTCCAGCAGGGGTATGGAATATTTTCTGGAAGCGTTGGTCATGTCTTTGAAACGGGGTGCGTCGATCTCGCCATTTTCCCTGAGAAAGGCGATCAGCCTTTCCTGCAGGCTGTCGATGGCCGTTTTGTGGAAATAAAGGTCTTCTTTGACCTTGATCAAGGTGCCCTCTTTGAGCATGACTTCGAGGACATCCACACCCGAGGTGCCGGGATATTTGTCCTTCAGTTCCTTGAAGTAGGGGGGTTGGAGCCCGCCTTTCAAGTAGGTCTCATTGATCTCTTTTTTCACCTTTTCCTGATCCTGCGCCAGGGTGACCCGGTGATCCTTCATCCGGACAATTTCCTTTTCCTGGACTATAATCCCCTCCTGGATCAATTGATTGATCAGATAAACGAAGAGCTTCTGATTTCGCGAACCCGTGGTCCTGGAGCGCAGTTCTTCGGTGATGAGACCCTGTTTGAGGGGGAAATCCCGATGGTATCGTCTCAGGGTCGTGAGGAGTTCCTCTCTCGCCTGACCCGCAAAATCGGCATGGATCAGCATCCCCTTCTCTCTGTCGTACTGCATGATCCTCTTCTGGGCCAGCAGGGACTTTAAGATATCATCCAGTTTTTTTCTACCGGCATTGGTGAGAAAGGGAAGCATCTTATTTTCCAGCCCCTGAAATCGACCCATATGCACAAATTGTTCCGCGATGTCGCCCAGTTCTCCGCTGCGCAATATCTCCAATTCCTTGAGCACGGTCTTTGAAAAGCGCTTTTTCTTGAGGGGAAACGCATGGAGAATCTCCCCGCCCCCGATGGCCCGGACCGGAGAGTAACTCCTCAGGACAAACCGGTCGCGGGCCAGGACAGCGGTGGGCTCGTCCAGTCTGATCTGGGCAAAACACGAATCACCGGGCTTGAGCTCATCCCTGTCCAAGAGGACGACCGTAGAAATGATCTCAGAGGTCCCGGTGTGGAATCTCGCTTTGGCCCGGTTCTTGAGGTTCCGCGGCGCGCTGGGCAGGAGATTGAGGAAGACGTCTATCATGTATGTGGATCTGAGGGTGTCCTTGGCCGCGAGAATGTCGCCCCGCACGATCTCGGCCTTTTCAATACCCTGGAGATTGATGGCCGTTCTGAGGCCGGCCCTTACCTGGTTGACCTCCCGGTTGTGGACCTGCATCCCCCGAATTCTGGAAGTGACCCCTCTGGGATAGATGGTGACCTCATCGCCGGTATGGATTTCCCCGGAGATCGATGTCCCCGTGATCACCGTACCAAACCCCTTCATGGTAAAGACGCGGTCAATGGGGAGCCGGAAAAAACTCCCGATACCCCTTTCAGGAATCTTCTTGACGAAGTCGTCCAGGGTCTCCAGGAGGTTTGGGATGCCTTCCCCTGTCACCCCTGAGACCTCCACCATGGGGGCCTCCGCCAGGAAGGTCCCGGATAGGAAGGCGTAGATATCCTCCTTGACCAGTTCGAGCCAGTCCGGTTCCACCATATCGATCTTTGTCAGGACGACCAGGCCGTGTTGGATATTCAGGATTTGGCAGATCTCCATGTGTTCCCTGGTCTGGGGCATGACCCCTTCGTCTGCCGCGATGATCAGGGCAACGAGATCGATTCCCGTGGCACCGGCCACCATATTTTTGACAAACTTCTCGTGGCCCGGGACATCAACGATCCCCAGCAGTTGACCGCTCGGCAGTTGAAGGTAGGCAAAGCCCAGTTCTATGGTGATCCCGCGTTCCTTCTCTTCTTTGAGCCGATCCGTATCGATGCCCGTGAGGGCCTTGATCAGGGTCGTTTTTCCGTGGTCGATATGGCCTGCGGTTCCCAGAATGACTTGTTTCATCGTCTAATTCCCGCTGAATGAAAGGGCTGTTCACACAAAATATATGCCTTTGAAAATAGAGGGAATGATCAATCCTGTCAAGGGGTTCACCACATCGAGGGACGGATGGCTTCCCAAATTCCTTCAGGCGCTTTTGTCCGTCCAGACCTTATTGCCCGTCAAAAAGATTTTTATTGACCTGTCCAAAGAAATTTGTTAGACAATCGCCTCGATTTGATTTAGACTTTTTTGTCTTAGTGTAGCTCCCTTATGATCCCCGGTAGCTCAGTTGGTAGAGCGGGTGGCTGTTAACCACTTGGTCGGCAGTTCGAGTCTGTCCCGGGGAGCCAAATATCAAAAAGGCCAATTTTCTTCGGAAATGAGGCCTTTTCTTTTTGGTAGGCGAGATTGTTTTTGGCAAGAATATCGAAGGGTTGTCTGTAGTTTGGGATGAGGCGTCCATCCTTCCAAAGCGAGTTCGAACACACGAAATTGATGATTTTCCGTTTTTCCTGTGCAGTTTGCTTTTCGTAAAGAATTACAGCATGTTGTGCGAGTTCGAGTAACTTTATGCCTTCATCCAAATAGGACCTGTTGGCACCCTGAAGGCGTTCCATTTTACGAAAAATATCATCCTGCTCTTTCTTCCATGTCGAACTTTTTTGATCATAATAGGTTTGGTTAATCCTGCCATCGAGTTTGTCCTCGTACATGGCATCCAAACGCCGCTGCAATTTGTCATATTGGGTCTGCAGTGACGCCATCTGATCCGCATGGTATTGCTTCTCATCCGCATGGCTCTCCCTCAGAGCGGCAATAACCCAACCCAACACCTCATCGTCCATTTTAATCGCGCGGATCGCCTCACCAAACTGGCGGGCTATCTCTTCTTCCCTCACCCATTTTTCCGGACACTTCCCTTTGTTTCCTGTACAGTGATAGTAAACATATTGATTCTTCTTTATTTCTGCGACCAATGCACATCCGCAATGACCACAGGAAAGCAGGCCCTGAAAGGCCCAGCTGTGTTTTTGTTGGCCGGTTTTACGGCGCCCTTTCTCGGCCATCGCATCCTGGACCCTTTCAAAAAGTTCCCAGGAGATGAGCGGTTCGTGGACGCCTCTGTACGTCTTGCCTGCCCAACGGAATTCACCATAATAGATAGGATTCTTCAGTATCTTGTGCACAACGCTTTTGGGAATCTTCCGGCCACTTTTTCTGAAGGCAAAACCTTCGTCATGAATTTTCCTGGCCAGCTCAAGCAGCGAATAGTTGCCTGTGGCGTACCATTCGAACAACCTCCGCACTTGCGGTCCAGTCACTGGATCTGGTTGGATAAAGCGTTTCCCGCTGCACTCGACATTGATATAGCCCAGCGGTGCGAAAGAGGGATAGATACCCTGTTCCGCCTTCTCAAGCATGCCTTTCTTTGTTTCTTCTGAGAGGTTGTCAATGTAGTTCTTGGCCATCAGGACCTTGATGCCGTGCATGAATTTTTCCGATGATCGGGACTCTCGCGATAGGACAACGTTTTCCTTCACGAAATGGATCTCCAAATCCAGCTCATCAAGGGTTACCCAGTCCTTGAGGTTGCGGTACAGACGATCGGTTTTCTCGACAAGCAAAACCATGCAGGGAAAGGGATGCCTTGATTTTGCCTCCTTCTGAAAAAATTTGATCATTTCATTGAACCCTGTTCGGCCCGACTTTTTAGCGGTCTCCACATCCACATATTCTTGGATGACCTGGAACCTGTTGTCGGAGGCGTATTGATTCAAAAGTTTGAGCTGGGCCGGAATAGAAAAACCTTCCTTCTCCTGTTCCTTGGAAGATACCCTGGCATAGAGAACAGCGTTCTGTTTCTGTTGACTGTTATTGTTATTCATGGCAGTCAGGCCTCCTCGGCATCGTGGTTGGTTGATCCAAACTGATTACCTGCCACATGGGTTTGGACTGGCTTTATCTTTGCCAGTATCGTCTGTTCTTTTTTCCTCACCCTGTGGAGATCCCAGCGGACCTGTAAGTTCATCCAGAAATCATCCGAAACACCAAAAAATTTGCTGAGGCGTAACGATGTGCTTGGTGTCACACCCCGTTTGCCGTTTACAAGTTCATTGACCCGCTGAAACGGGACGTGTATGGCATTGGCAAGATAATGCTGGGTGATTCCCATGGGCATGAGAAACTCTTCGCGGAGCACCTCCCCTGGATGGGCGGGCACTCTATCAGTGGGAACTCGAGCCATTCTGAGACCTCCGTGGATAGTTTTGTTGTATCTGTTCTGAGCACAATATCACGGTTTGCATGTTAATAAAAGCGAAAACCTCCTTGTCCGCACTAACATGATATTAATGATGATTTTCCAAAACAAACCCATATTAATCAGTTGATGGAGGCAACTTCGGGTATCTCTCAGCCCTGTCCCCGGCTCTTGCTCGGCTCTCCTGCAAGGACTTCAAGGCTGCAAGGTTTCTGAAAATAGACCGCTCCAACGAGTTTTCATATTTGATAACCTTGTTGAGATCATCTTCCACGGGTAATGAATTTGCCTTCTCGATGCGGTCGAACTTGACATTCCACTCTCGCACTTCAATCATTTCTGCCAGAACTTGCTCTGCCTCTTCAAGCATATCTTTCCGGAGCTTTCCTCTCATCTGAGGTGACAGACCGACAACATACTTTTTCGCTTTCCTGTAGTCTCTGTCCGTGAACTCGATTTCCTCCCTATCCATTCGAAACCAAAGAACATATTCCAGGGCTGCCTTTACCTCCGCCAGATTGTAGTTGGGACTTTTCATGGCCGCCACCTTATAGAGCTGTTGCTGATATTCAGCATCGGAAATCTCATCGTTATAGCTGTAATATAAGAGGGCTGGACGTTGCCCGGAACCACGCTTGTAATGTGAA
>JBMNCO010000223.1:0-6734 GCA_049366815.1 Desulfatiglandales bacterium
ACAATGAAACATCTGCGAACGGCGCGGCAAGGAGACATTCGATGGAAGGAAAAAGGGTTAGTGAGAGCGCGGTGCTCATGGCACAGCTCATGTCCCCGCAGGACGCGAATCCCGCAGGCAACGTACACGGCGGTGTAATCATGAAACTCATCGATGATGCGGGTGGTGCGGTCGCCTACCGGCATGCGCGAAGCAATGTGGTGACGGTATCCATCGACCGCTTGAGTTTCCACCATCCCGTTTTTATCGGGGACCTCGTCACCTTCAAGGCAAGCATCAACATGGCCGGCAAGACATCCATGGATGTAGGCGTACGGGTCGAGGCGGAAAACCTTATTACCGGAGAGGTGCGTCATACCGCCTCGGCCTATCTGACTTACGTGGCCCTTGACGAAAATTTGAAGCCCAAGGCGGTCGCCCCCCTGATTTTCGAGTCTGAAGAACAGGATCGCCGTTCCCGTCAGGCATCGGCACGGCGGGAAATCCGCAGACAGGAAAGAGAGCGTGAGGAGTCTCAGGATCAGTGAAGAAGGGGGTATCCTGTAAGTGCTTCCCCTTTGATCCTTCATGGGTCTATTTTTTGCTCTCGCCGAGCCTTTCTCCGTATTGCCGCTCATAGTATTCCAGATAACTGCCGTCAAGGATACCTTCCACCCATTGCGTGTTTTCGAGATACCAGGTCAGGGTCCTTTCCATGCCATCCTCAAAAGTGAACCTCGGCTTCCATCCCAGTTGACGGGTAATTTTTGATATATCCATGGCATACCTTCGGTCATGTCCGGGGCGGTCTGTGACATACCTGATGAGTGACCTCCTCGGGCGGCCCCCAGCCACACCCAGGATCTTATCCAATTGGTCACAGATCAGAAAGACGATCTCTTTGTTCTGTTTCTCACAATTCCCGCCGATGTTATAGCTCTCGCCGAGTTCCCCTTCTTCAAGGACCTTCAGCAGGGCCTCACAATGGTCCTCCACATAGATCCAGTCGCGGACGTTTCCGCCGTCGCCATAGAGGGGGAGTTCGATCCCGTCCTTTGCATTTTTTATCATCAGGGGAATCAATTTTTCAGGAAACTGGTAAGGCCCGTAGTTGTTGGTGCAGTGGGTGAGCAGGACCGGGAGTCCATAGGTCCGGTGATAGGCCTTGACCAGATGGTCAGAGGAGGCCTTGCTTGCGGAATAGGGACTTGAAGGGTCATAGGGGGTCGTTTCCTGAAAGGCGCCGGACTCCCCCAAAGAACCGTAGACCTCGTCCGTTGAGATATGAAGAAATCTCTTTTTCCCCATAGCCCTTGGATCGTTCACCGGCCACTGCTTGAGACAGGCCTCCAGCAGGCTGAAAGTGCCGAAGATGTTCGTGCGGATAAAGATTTCAGGCCCCAGAATACTCCTGTCGACATGGGATTCCGCCGCAAAATTGACCACCCAGTCTATTTCACTCCCCGCGAAGAGCGATTGAACGGCGGTCTGGTCGCTGATATCTCCTTTTATAAATCGGTACCGGTCCGGCCACCTTGCCTCTATGTCCGTCAAATTTGAAAGATTACCGGCGTAGGTCAGGTTGTCGACATTCATGACCTGTGCATCCTCTCTTGCCCCGAGGATAAAACGGATAAAATTGCTGCCGATGAATCCGCAGCCTCCTGTAACAAGTATATTCATGTCCTGGCTCGCTGAGGTTATTTTGGTGGAGCGAATAAGATTCCCATCCAGAAGGAGGTGATTTCTGGACGGAGCGGTCTGCTATCGGCGTTCAGCGCTCAGCCTAATACCTTGTTTTTGCATAGCTTTTGCTGATGGCTGATCGCTGAGGGCTGTTAGCGCGAATCCGGGAATGCTCATTTCCGGATGAGCACGGATTATAAAAGGCCGAGGGTAGAGTGTCAATCATTCTTGCCAACCCTGATTCACCATCAAGGCATCATCTGCGGCTTTGCCTGCGGTCGTTCCTCCCTGCGGCGTATCGCCTATACGCCTCACTCGTCAATCCTCGGCACCTTGCATCTGATACCTTGCTGGTGCCCAGGGATGCACCAGAATCCGTTGACCTCATTGATGGTGGGGGAATTTGACGGTGGATTTAGGTCCCACATGGAGGTTTCCGCGGTCTTGGGCGCCAGCCTCCATGCAACGAGGGTGCAGCCTGTCGGTTTGAGAGCAGGAATTCCCGCCCTTCGGGTTTCATCTCCTGATGATCAGTTGTTCGAACAGACCGGAACAGGCCGTCTGATGGCCTTCCTTTTGATCATTTTCCCCATGAGCAGGAAAACTCTCTTGACTCCTCCAGGATCTCGCGAAAGGGGTCCGATGGGTTTTGTCTATCAGGAAGTATCCTTCCGGTGTGAAATGAAAAATTCCCGGTCCTGCGATCCTTGAAGTAGAAGCGCAGGCTTGCGATGATAGACGTAAATGCGATCTCGGACCATGGGATCTCATCCTCTGAAAAGAGATCCACCTCGAGACTCTCATCACCCGGGGTGAAATCTGTGTCAAGAAGGCGCCCGCGGAATATGAGATACGCCTGTCCGGCGTGGGTAATGTCCAAGAGCGTGAAGGGTGCCAGTATCTCAACACGGGCGTTGGCCTCCTCCAAGGTCTCCCTCTCAGCCCCTTCCGAAAGGGTTTCTCCGATTTCAAGAAAACCGGCGGGAACGGTCCAAAATCCCTTTCTCGGTTCGATCGCCCGGCGGCACAAGAGGATTCTGCCCTCCCATTCAGGGATACAGCCGACCACCACTTTGGGGTTATCGTAATAGACCCTGTGACAGTTGTCGCAGACATACCGGGGCCTGTCGTCGCCGGGAGGAACGCGTCGTTTGACGGTGGATCCGCAATTTGAGCAGTAGTTCACCGCTTTTTTCCTTTCTATCGCTCTCTTTCGGCATCCAGGTCTGAAAGGATGGTGATCCGTTTGCGGATGTCCGCTTCCAGCTTACCGAAGCCCTCGATGAGGTCCGATGTCTCCTTCTCCCAAATTCCGAATAGAGCGGTCTTTATCTCTTCTGAAAGCCTCTCGACGGAACGGCGCAGCTTTTTCCTGTAGCGGCCGAAAAAACGGAAGGCGAGGATGAGGTTGAGAAGGGCATAACTGCCCAGGGCGGCGAGACCCTTGCCGCTGAAAAGATTCTGTATGCCTGTGACAAGGAGGCTGACCACGCTGCCGATTCCGGGATCATGGAACATCCCGTGCCAGCCGTCACCTCCAACGGCGAACAGTAAAAAGAGGAAAAGGGTCAGATAGGCCAGCCACTGAAGGGCCTTGAAAACCCAGAGTGAGGGTGCCGAAGGGCCTGAGGCGAAGGCGGCGATGGCGAAGGAGAGGCTTTCTCTCAGGGAATCCGGGCGACCGGACGTGTTCAGAACCCCCAGAACAGGCTCCTGGAAGGATGCCGGGAGATTTTGACGCAGGATAAGGTGTTTCAGACGGGCCTCGCTTTTCTCCAGTCGTTCCTTGAAGGCCGCTGCCGTCTCGTCAGGCAGACCCGAGTCGGAAAGATGGAGGAGAGAACCCCGGTTGTCCTGACGTCCCCTTTGAAAGGCCTGAAAGAGCATGAGGAGTCCATAACCCGGACCGATCAAGGGTGAGGTGCCCGGGGATGCAAAGACCAGGTCCGGCCTTACCCACTTTTTTGTCTGAAGTGCAATGATCTGTTTCCCGGCCTGGTCCCACCGGGCCTTTTCATTCCGAAGCTGTTTCAGGAAATCTGCAATCACGTCGTGGAATTGTTTTAGGCTGAATACCTCTTTTCGAAAGTCCTCCAGGAGGTGCCGGACCTCTACGTCCATATTGGCCGCCTTGATGGCCTTGATCTGTTTGATGTCCCTCTGTTGAAAAATATACTGACTGAAGGCAAGGAATTGGTTCCAGGGGGAATTTCCGCCGCGTGCTCCGATCCTTTCTTCCGCTGACAGGAAATAGACGAGGGGACTGATGATGCCGTTGTTTTCGATATGGTTTCTATAATCATCCATCACGGTGGACATCCGCCGGTAGCCTTCTTCTCCGGGAACCCCTTGAAAGAGAAGATCCCCCTTGTTCAGGACAAAGACGTAGTTCTGTCCGGCCTTGGGTACACCCTTGAGAAATTCGTAGAATCGTCCATCCGCATATTTTTCAGGAGAAGTCACCCACACGATGACGTCCAGGTGGTCCAGAAAGGCCAGGACCTGCTCCCTGTGTGCACCGATGAGACTATCAAAGTCCGGCAGGTCACAGAGGAGGATGTGTCGGATGGTATGCCCGCTGTGGGTGATTTCCCTCCAGGGCAGTTCCTTCAGAGAAGGATGCCGAATAGGCGGCGCATCCTGGTGGCGGTAGATCAACACATGGTCCGTGTGGGGTCTCCTGTGGCTTGCCGAAGCGATGGGTGTGTCCGCCAGGGCGTTCATCAGTGTGGATTTGCCCACACCGGTTCCGCCCAGAAGTCCGATGGTCAGGAACTCACTCTCCAGGTCACGAAGCCTTGTCGATAAGTCATCGGCCGCTTCTGTGAGCGCCCGCCTCTCTTCGGGAGAAAGGGAGAAAAAGGCCCCCTGGTTCAGGAGGTCGCTGATCCGGCTGAGATCGTGTTGAAGTCTCTGTGGCAGTTTGGCCATGTTTGTTGTTCCCTGTTCGCTTTTGTTCCAAAACAGAATTTGCCGCTCTCCGCCTGAGGAGGAAAGCCCGTTCATTCCGGCCTCCGGGCCCGGTGGTCAAGAGTCATGAGCCCTTAGCCTGAAGGTCCGAGGATATTGTCTTCAGGTCTTCCAAGGTCTCCTTGGGAGTCAAGAGGCTTTTCATGCACGCCTCATAGCGGGACGACTGGATTCGAAAAACGGAGAGAAGGGCATCCCTGTAATGTTCGGCCAGATCCCGGGCGATTCTCTGGATTTCTTGATAGGCGAATAATTCGACGGCTCCCTTTGTCAGGAAGGGGGCCAGGGCCGAGTCCAGGGCTGCATCCATGACGGTGAATCCTCCACCTATGGCCGTTTCAAGGGCTATAATGAGGATCCCCCACAGGATGGAAGTGGAGTAAATGCCCCACTTTTTGCCCCGGGGTAATTCCTTGGAAAGTTTCTGGAAGGTTTCCTCCAGCCATTTGTCCAGCCGGTCCTGCTCTTCCCAGATTTGCTGCCTGATTTCTTCTTCGGTAAATAAGGTCTCAGGAAGACGCATGTCTCGAAACAGAGGTGATTCCTCGTCGCGTGGAGAAAGTTTTTCAAGGACCAGGGCATTGAACTTGTCCATGCTCCGCAGGATGGGTTCGAGGTCCATCTTGTCCCTGATTTTCAGGAGGGCCTCCTTGCGGCTTTCCCCGGAAAGGGCGCCCCGGAACCCGAGGAGGTGAAAAGGCGCCCGAAAGAGGGTCTTCAGTATCCGGCGCGGTCCGGCAAGGACGTCGTATTTCTGGAAAAGACCTCGAATCTCCCGCCTGAGGTACTCTCTGCTCTTCGTCAGGAACCGCTCTCTTTCCACTTCCATAAACTCCGCACAGACAGACTCAAGGATGCCTTCGAGCCGGTGGAGCCATTTTTCGGCCGCGGTGTTTTCCTGCTCCAGGGCGTCTACCAGGCGGCCCACCCGGTCTTTCAGGTCCTCAAGCAGGAGCAGATGGGAGGATCTCCTGGTGTCTTCCAGCCTTTCCGGCGCCAGTTCCCGTAAAAGACGGGCACGGAAGGCCTTGAAAGAGGCCTCTTGGGCGATTGTGTTTTGAGGATCCCGGGGACGGTAAGGAATAAGCCACATCCTGTCCCTTTCAAAAGGCAGGTCCTGGTTCCTGGAGGGCAAAGAGACGTCCTCCAGGGTGAGCGCATCCTGTGCCTTGTTCAACAGAAAAAAGCAGGGTCTGCGATCTTTCAGGACCCTCATCAGAAAACGGTAGGGAACCTCATCGGCATATTTTTCCTGGCTTGTCACGAAAACGACTGCATCGGCAAGCAGGTAGAGGTCCTCGGTGATCTCTCTGTTTTCTTCCTCTACACTGTCCACATCAGGGGTGTCGACGAGGACGAGGTGAGCCCATTCTTCTCTGTGATGTCCCAGGAGCATGATTTGACCGGATTTGCCCGCAACAGACCGAAAAAGGTCATGCGCCGCAGACTGCCTTTCCATGAGGATGTGTGAAAAGGGGAATTCGTTCTGCAGAGGGATGTCCTGATGGAGATAGAGCACCGGCCCGTAGGTCTTAGGTCTCTCTACCCCTGTGCTGCTCAATTCCCTTCCGCACAGGGCATTGAAAAGGGTGGATTTGCCGGTGCCCGTTCCGCCGAGAAATACGACCCAAAGGAATGCCGTCCGCTCTTTAAAGAGAAATGCGTCCAGCCTCTTGGGCAGGTCCTGCATGAGGTCAAGGATTTCGCGGCTGCCCGGGGTGAGCCCGGGACATTGGACAGGGTGATCCTTTATGACGTTCGAAAGGGCAAGGGCCGGGTTGGCGGCCGGGTTCTGTTTCATGGAGTTTTCTCAGATTCCAAAGGAATCTCAATATAGGACAATGGGCCTTAAGAGTCAAACATGCCGTTTTCATCCCTGCAGCCTTTCCGAAAAGCAAAAGGGAGCAGGCGTTGTGATGAGGCCATGCAGATCCCGGAGAGCTCAATTTGACAACCCCCCCATGATACTGATAAAAAGGGATTTTAAGGAACGGCAGGGAAATGTTTTTGCTATCGTATGAGTTTAGCTGTTTGAAAGAGCCCGGCAATTTCGGCCATGGCCCCTCCTTGATAGGGTAATTTTCAAGAGCCTAAAGTGT
>JBMNCO010000224.1:0-35883 GCA_049366815.1 Desulfatiglandales bacterium
TCCTGCGACACCTCACAGCCTAAATGCCTACAGCCTATCTAGCTGAGTAGTTACCAAGGAGATACCTAGTCGATTTTCATCCTGTTGACAAGGGGAATGTAGCCGGGATGAGGTATTGCAAGACCCCTGGCTCGGGGCGGCATATCCTGTTTTGGACAGGCATGTCCCTTGATCCCGTAATGCACAAAAAAATGGGCATTTCAGAACAGACCTGCTCAGAGTGTCCTCAAATGGGTCGTTGGCGTGCCCAAATGTCGAACCGCGCCCCTGGGTGGTCTTGTGAAACCGAACCCTCTGTTCTTGGTCGTCATTTCCGGTTTTTGAGCGCATCGCTCATCCTTCCCCTCTTGGGAGTCGGCGGGGAAATACCCGTTTTAGGGCGATTGGCACAGGAATTGGAGATGATGAACCTCAGTGAAAGCCGCCGGACCCTTGTCCGGCACACACCGAGGTCGTCCATGACCAACAAAATTGAAAGGATGGAACTCATCGGGACGGTAAATCAATCGACTCAAGGCTTCCTCACGGACATATCCCACCGGAAGCAGGCCTCGGAGGCGTCCATGGAGACGGGAAGAAGCTATGCAGACCTATTCGAGGGCATCCCTGTTCCCCTTTATCGGACGACATTTTCAGGAAAGATCCTGGATGCCAATCCCGCCATGGTGCAGATGCTTGGTTATCCTGATTTGTCCACACTGAAAAAGACCGGTGTGGCCGCCGTTCGGGATCAGGAGGACTGGAAGAGGTTGTGCGAGATCCTGCGCCGGGAAGATATCGTGCGTCATTTTGAAATCCGTCTTTTCAGATACGACGGGACCTCCATATGGGCTCGAGACACGATGCGGGCCTATAAAGATAAACAGGGTCGCATCCTTTACCTGGAGGGCAGCCTGGAGGACGTGACAGCCCGCAAAAAATCGGAAAAGGCCCTCAGGGAGAGAGAGGCCTCCTTGAGAAGTATTGTGATGGCGGCACCGATCGGCATCGGTTTGTGTCGGGATCGCATCTTCTCGTGGGTAAGCCCGGAATTCGAAAGCATGGTCGGCTACAACCAGGGCGGGTTGATTGGTCGGAGCGCGAGGGTGTTGTATGAATCAGACGCCGAATTCGAACGGGTAGGTTGTGTGAAATATGGTGAGATCGCCAGAAGGGGAGTAGGGGATATCAATACGCGTTTCATGCGGAAAGACGGCCAGGTCATTGACATTCACCTGCGCTCCGCTCCGATGGACCCCTCCGACCTCTCCAAGGGCGTGACCTTCTCAGCCATGGATATCACAGAGCGCAAAAGGGCTGCCGAAAGGCTGAAGGACAGTGAGGAAAAATATCGGTTACTGGTCAATAATTCTCAGGACGCCATTTTCATTGTCCAGGACGACGTTGTAAAGTTCTGCAACCCGAGGACGGAGGACATGACCGGGTATTCCGCTGCGGAACTGGCCGAGATGTCTTTTGATTGTCTTATTCGTCCCGAAGACAAGGCCGCGTTTAAGGACGGACGAAACAAGGGCGTTCAAGACCAAGGAGATGGAAACGGTATCGCCCTCCGGATACGGAATCGTAAAGGGGATATCCTGTGGGGACATCTGACGACCACCGAAGCCGCATGGGAAGGCAGATCGGCCGTGCTTCATTTCCTCCGGGATATTACACTTCAGAAAGAACTTGAAGTTCAGCTCCAACAGGCCCAGAAAATGGAGGCTATCGGTGCGCTTGCAGGAGGCATTGCACACGATTTCAACAATATTCTGGGGGCCATCATGGGTTATACGGAGATGGCCGTTCTGGACTCCTCAGACGCCTTCAAGGTGAGATATTGCATTGAGCAGGTTTTAAAGGCGAGCCACAGGGCCAGAGACCTCGTCAAACAGATCCTTGCTTTCAGCCGTCAGGGCGAGCGGGAAAAAAGGCCGGTACAGATCAATCCAATCCTGAAAGAGACACTGAAAATGCTGCGTGCCTTTCTCCCCTCGACCATCGAGATCAGACAACGGTTGGGACCGGAAACGGCCATTGTGGAGGCCGATCCGACACAGGTCCACCAGGTCCTGATGAATCTATGCACCAATGCCCACTACGCCATGCGTGAAAAGGGCGGTGTACTGGAAATAGGCATGAGTTCCCTGGAGCTGGGGGCAAAGGATGCGGCCTGCTATGATAGGGATCTGGCCCCCGGGGCCTATTTGAAAATCGCCGTAAAAGATACGGGCGAAGGCATGAGTCCGGAAACCATGAGCCGCGTCTTTGACCCCTACTATACCACCAAGGAAAAGGGCGTCGGAACGGGGATGGGAATGGCCGTGGCCCATGGGATCATGAAGGAACACGGCGGTGCGATCGGCGTGCAAAGTGAGCCCGGGAAGGGGACGACTTTTGAAGTGCTCTTTCCCATGGCTGAAAAGATCGTAGATCTGCCGAAAAGCGAAGAAGGACCTTTTCAGAATGGAAATGAGCACGTGCTCATGGTCGACGATGAGGTGGCCCTCCTGGAACTGGCCAAGGAAATGCTTGAGAAACTCGGGTACCTTGTTTCCACCAGATCAAGCCCCCTCGAGGCCCTCGAGGCCTTCCGGGCCAACCCCGATCGATTTGACATTGTCATCACGGACATGACCATGCCCAATATGACGGGTGACGTCTTGGCCAAAAAGATCATGGAGATCCGTCCTGAAATCCCGGTCATTTTATGCACGGGATACAGTGCGTATATCACGGAGGCAAAGGCCAAAAATATGGGGATTCGAGAACTGGTTATGAAGCCTGTTTTGATCCGTGAACTGGGTGTCACCATTCGCAGACTCTTGGATCAAAGGTGATGACCCGAATAGGCGGGATGAACAGGGATCATGTCCGGATTCGCACGCAATAACACCCCGCCAAAGAAATCCCGCAAATTCTGTAAAATGAGCGTCAGCCGCCCGCCCAATCCGATCATCTGCTGATTTTAGGCGAGAAGAGTTCCATATTCGACGGCGCAACGTGAGGGTTTACCTTGACCGGCCGCCGCTCTATCAGGTACACATAAAAGACTAGAGAATGCGGCAGAGTGATGGGAATGGGGTGTCATTCATTGATTGAATACATGTATCCGCATCCATTTCCCGATCGTAATGAACCAATCCCGAGATCTGAGAGCAGGGGGCGTCCCCGATAGATCCTGACATTACGGCGTGGTACGCTGTGTTCATCAACCTTTTTCGGGAGGTGGATCTTGATTGAGGGCGGTGTTATCAAGATCATCCGCTTTTTGAAGACGGATATCTGGCGAGTCCGATCGAGAGATCTTTCAGGAGCCGAATCTCTGCTCCTCAATTCTCTGAGAGTAGTGGTCCTCACGGTGCGGGGGTTGAGTGAGGACAAGACCATGCTCAGGGCCTCGGCCTTGACGTTTTACAGCCTGCTGTCCATCGTTCCCGTAGTGGCCATGGTCTTTGGGATCGCAAAGGGTTTTGGTTTCGAGAAAAGACTCGAACGGATCTTATTCGAGAATTTTGAAGGGCACGAACAGGTGGTGATCAGGGTGGTCGAATTCGCCCACGCCCTTCTGGAGAACGTCAAGGGCGGGCTGGTCGCCGGGATCGGACTCGTTATCCTCTTCTACAGCATCATCAAGATCCTCACGCACATAGAAAGTGCATTCAATGACATCTGGGGCGTAAAAAAAGGAAGGCCCCTGGCCCGGAAGGTGACCGACTATCTTTCCCTCACGCTCATCACCCCCGTTCTTTTTATCATGTCCAGCGCCATGACCCTGACCATCACCGGCAGTGCCAAGTTCATCGTTGAGCGCGTGACCGTGTTGGGCGCCGTCGGTCCCCTGATCTTTTTTCTCCTGGAGTTTCTCCCCTACTGTACCCTCTGGATCCTTTTCACCTTTCTCTACATGTTCATCCCGAACACGCGGGTCAGTTTTAGATCCGGCCTTCTGGCAGGCATCCTGGCCGGCACCGGGTATGTCCTTTTTCAGAAGTTCTACATCGTCTTCCAGATCGGCGTGGCCAAATACAACGCCGTCTACGGCAGCTTTGCGGCACTGCCCCTTTTTTTCATCTGGCTCCAGTTCAGTTGGCTCATTGTCCTGTTGGGGGCGGAGATATCCTTTGCCCACCAGAATGTGGACACCTACGAATTCGAACAGGACTGCCTGAACGTCAGTCATGCCTACAAGAGGATGCTTGCCCTGAGAATCGTCCACCTCCTGGTCAGTCATTTTGCGGAAGGGACGCAGCCATGGAACGCCCGCCAGATTTCACACGCCCTGGACATCCCTATTCGACTGGTCCTGCAGATCCTCTATGATCTGACGGAATCGGGTATCCTGGCGGAAGTCAGCGTAAACAGGGACAGTGATATCGGCTATCAACCGGCGCGGGATCCGGATGCCATGACGATCCACTACGTTATCCAGGCCATGGAGGAGAGGGGGAGCGACAATATCCCCGTGGCGCCGTCGGACGAACTCGACAGGATCTCTGACTCGCTCAATACCTTCAAAGAGCTCGTGGTGAGCTCCCCGGCAAACAGACGTTTGAGGGAGATATGATATTTTTTTCCGTAACCCGGTATCCACCCAAATGATAAGATCTGCCCGCAGGGCGCGCCGTTTTTTCAACTGAGATTCCTCGAGTACAAAATCCTCGGAAATATTTGGGTGAGAATTGATTGAAAATATGATATGAAAGCGCCTCTTGAGATTTTCCTGCACGACTGAAAGGGGACCCTGAAGCACCGGGCCGATTCCTGACTCCAGAGACGGCCCTGACGCCTGTCACGCAAAGGCGGAAAGCTTCAGGTGCGCACCAGCGGAAATCGCCTGCCAAAATGGGTTATCGCTAAACAATACGGCCTAAATTATCTTCGGTCGGTGATCCTCTGTACATTCAAGCAAAGTATAGAGAATCGACTACATCTTATTGAGATGAGGTAAAAAACATGCGAATAGCCTCTGTGCAGATGGAGGTGGGGGACAGGTCAAAAGCGGAGAACCTGGCCCATGCGGAAGGCCTTTTGTCCCGGGCTGCGGGGGCGGATCTCATCCTTTTGCCGGAGGTCTGGAACATCGGATATTTCTCATTCGATAGATATCGGGAGGAGAGTGAAACCCCGGACGGTGAGACGGCATCCAGGATGTCCGCCATGGCCCGCAGGCTCGGGGCCTACCTGTACGCAGGGAGCTGGATCATTCGGAGCGGCGACGCATTCTACAATACCGGCTTCCTTTTTGACAGGACCGGGGAAGTCATCGCACAATACCGTAAAATTCATCTCTTCGGGTATGGCTCCAGAGAGCAGGAGATCCTCCATCCGGGTAAGGAGATCGTGACCGTAAAGACCGACCTTGGCACCCTGGGCCTGACCACCTGTTACGATCTCCGTTTTCCGGAGCTCTTTCGAAAGATGCAGGCCCGGGGTGCGGAAATCTTTCTTGTGGTTTCAGGATGGCCCTATCCAAGACTGGAGCATTGGCTCCTGTTCAACCGTGTCCGTGCCCTGGAGAATCTTGCATTTCTTGCCTCAGCCAACGGGGTCGGCATAAACCGGGGAGTCCGTTTGTGCGGACACAGCATGGTCGTGGACCCCTGGGGCATCGTCGTGGCGGGGGGTGGCGATGAGGAAGACATCGTCCGGGCCGATATCGATGTGGGAAAGGTCTCGAGGGTGCGAAAGGAATTCCCGTCCCTGCAGGACATTGTATTCCCCACTGCGCCTTAGCGTGAGGGCCTTTCGGCAGGCCACCGGAGCAAAACGATCAGGACGGTCTGTCTCGGACAGACCGTTTCAGGAGGAGTGATTGAAATTATGGGTTACAGGGTTGAAAAGAGCACCATGCCGCCGGGTACCTATTTCCTCTCAGGCAATGATGCCGTGGCCGAAGGGGCGATTGCCGCAGGCTGCCGCTATTATGGGGGATATCCCATAACCCCTTCGAGTGACATCATGGAGAGGATTGCAAGGCGCTTCAAGGAGGTCAACGGCGTCTTCATGCAGATGGAGGACGAATTGGCCTCCATCTGTTCGGTCATCGGGGCCTCATGGGCGGGGGCCAAGGCCATGACGGCCACTGCCGGTCCGGGACTGAGCCTGATGATGGAGGCCCTTGGATACGCGGCCTTTACCGAGGCCCCGATCGTGATCGTGGACATCCAGCGCGCCGGCCCATGCACAGGCCAGGCGACCCACGTGGCATCCGGCGATATCATGCAGATCAAATGGGGTTCCCATGGGGACTACCAGATAATCGCCTATTCTCCATGGTCTGTGCAGGAGATGTATGACTTTACAATCAAGGCCTTTAACATGGCCGAGAAATACCGCGTGCCCGCCTTTGTCATGGGGTCTGAGGCCACAGGCCATCTCAAGGAGCAGATGGTCGTCAAGGAGGAGGTGGAGGTCTTTTACAGGGAAAAGGAACCCGGTGCCGCCCCCTTTGACACAGAGGCGTCTGACGGGGTGCCGCCCATGCCTGTATTCGGGGAAGGGGAGAATCTGCTTGTCACGGGTTCCACCCACGACGGTTTCGGCTTTCGAAAATCCGATGATCCTCAGGTCCAGGAAAAACTTGTCAGCAGGCTCCACCGCAAGATCATGGATCACCAGAGCGAGATCGCGGAAGTAGAGGGCTACCACCTGGATGACGGGGACATGGAGGGCGTTGTGGTGAGCTACGGCTTCACGGCAAGAAGCGCCCTCTTTGCAGTGGAAAGGCTTCGTTCCGCCGGGATCAGAGTGGGTATGGTCCGGCTGAAGACCCTCTGGCCCTTTCCCGAGGATGCGATCCGGGAAGTGAGCGGACGCACGAAATGGTTTCTGGTTCCGGAAATGAACAGGGGACAGGTTGTCCACATGGTCAAGGAACATACCGATCGCGAGGTATTCTGCCTGAATCAGACAAACGGACAAACCATCCATCCCCGGAGGATTGAAGAGGAAATGAGGAGGCTGATCTGATGGCAAGAGATATGGAAAAATACCTCCGCCCGGAGGTCAAGACAACGCCCTTTTGTCCGGGTTGCGGCCACGGTATCCTGATGGGGCTGCTTCTTCGGGCGGTGGACGAACTCGGGCTCGATATGAAAAAGGTCCTCTTCGCTTCAGGCATTGGATGCGCGGCATGGATCCCGAGCCCCAATTTCAAGGTGGACACCCTCCATACCCTCCACGGTCGCGCCATACCCTTTGCAACCGGGGCCAAGGCCTTTAATCCGGAACTGACCACGATCATTGTCAGCGGCGACGGGGACCTGGCCTCCATCGGCGGCAATCACTTGATCCATGCGGCACGGAGGAATACCGACCTCACGGTGATCTGTGCCAACAACATGATTTACGGCATGACCGGCGGTCAGTTGGCCTGCACCACCCCCCTGGGGGCAACGACCTCCACCTATATGGATGGGAACCCTTACAGGCCATTTGATCTGGTCAAACTCACGGCCGGGGCCGGCGCCGTTTATGTGGCTCGTTACGCCGTCACCCAACCACTCTCGATGATCGAGGCCATAAAGAGGGCCGTAAGCATTGCGGGGTTCACCTTTGTCGAGGCCCTCTCGCCTTGTCCGACTCAATTCGGAAGAAGAAACCAGTACACAAGCCCCGACAAGATGATCGAGATGCTCAGGACCCACTGCGTGAGCCGCGAGGAGGCCGAGGATATGGGCCGGGAAGAACTGAAAGACAAGATTGTGACGGGGGTGTTTGTCGATGGGGAGTGTTAAGCAGTTGAGATTTTGCGGGCTTGGCGGTCAGGGGCTTGTTCTGGGCGGGGTGATTCTCGGGCACGCGGCCATCCATGATGGAAAATATGTGGCCGGGTCCGACTCATACGGCGTTAGGGTGCGGGGCGGCTTTGCCCTCTCGGATGTGGTGATCTCCGATGAACCCATTGTGTACCCGCACGTGATGGAGGCGGATATCCTTGTACCCATGGCCCAGGAGGCCTATGAAGACCATATCGAAAGTGTGGCCCCGGGTGGCGTCGTCATCTTTGACGACCAGATGGTGGAATCCCGCCCCAGGGACAACGTCAAACAGGTGGGTATCCCTGCCACCTCCAGTGCCATCAAGGAACTGGATCAGCAGCAGGCGGCCAACATCGTGATGCTTGGGGCCCTCGTGGCCGTCACCGGGATCGTGAGCAGGGAATCCCTGGAAAAGGCGGTGGAACAAAACGTGGGTGAGCGGTTCCGTGAGATGAACCTGGAGGCTGTCAAGATAGGATTTCGTTTAGGAGAAGAGAAATGGCGTTTGCTTCAAGAACACACAGACCGGTCCTAGACAAGGAAAAATGTCAGCAGTGCGGGGTCTGTGTCAGGGCCTGTCCGGCGGAACTGCTGCCGGATTTCAGGCAGGACGGGAACACGGTCCGCGGTTTTATCTATTCTGAGGTTGATCTGGGAGAAAAGACAAATCTCCCCCCCTGCACCGATGCCTGTCCTCTCGGCCAGAAGGTGAGGGACTATGTGCGGCTCCTGGGGCAGGGACAGGTGAGGGATGCCCTCCTGACCATCAGGGAAGACAATCCTCTACCCGGACTCTGTGGATATGTCTGCCACCATCCCTGTGAGAAGGGGTGTGTGCGGGGGACTTGGGACGACCCGGTATCGATCCGGGAACTGAAACGTTACGCGGCCCGGTATGAGGCGGGCCACAGGGATGAGATCCTCGAGATCCTGAAGGGTCGCAAACAACCTGCGAATGGCAAAAAGGTCGTTGTCATAGGGGCGGGACCTGCAGGACTGTCCTGTGGATATGAGCTGGTCATGGCCGGCTGCGATGTCACGATCATGGACGCCCTGAGTGAACCTGGAGGCATGCTTGTGGGAGGGATTCCCCCCTTTCGTCTGCCGCGATGGGTCATAGAGCATGATGTGGGGATGATCCGGGAACTGGGGGTCGTTTTTGAAAATCAGGTTCGCATCGGTAAGGACATCTCTATCCGGGCTGTCCTGAATCGAGGCGCCGAGGCCGTGGTCCTGGCGACAGGAGCCTGGAGGGACATGGACCTGGGAATGGTCGTGGACGGGGTGAAGGGTTATATGGGCTGTCTCGATTTTCTTGGAAAGGTGAATGCCGGACAGCGGGACATCATCAGGGGAAAGGTCCTGGTCATCGGCGGCGGCAACGCGGCCATGGATACGGCTCGCAGTGCCCTGAGGCTCGGTGCGCAACAGGTGATCCTTTTGTACCGCAGGACCCGTGAGGAGATGCCGGCCATACCGGACGAAGTGGATGCCGCACTGCGGGAAGGGGTCGAGATGCGGTATCTGGTTGCTCCGAAGCGGGTCGTGGTTCAAGGGGGCGGAGTGTGCGGTGTAGAACTGATGCGCATGGAACCGGGCCCACCGGACGAGACAGGAAGGAGACGGCCGGTACCGGTCGAGGGGAGTGCCTTCGTGGAACCGGCGGACTTTGTCATTACGGCCATCGGCCAGCATGCCGATCTTTCTTTCCTGGAGCACGGCGCCGCTTCGAAACAGGGCACTGTGGTCTGTGACGGGTTGGGCAGGGTGGCCGGGTATGACAGGCTCTTTGCTGCAGGGGACGCTGTCAGTGGACCTTCTACTGTGGTGGAGGCGGCGGCCTCGGGAAAACGGACGGCGGGACGGGTCATGGAATATCTGAAGGGGGGAGAGGGACCATGCTGAACCTGGAATGCAAGAGGGAGAAGACGGAACGACGGGCCGGGGGCGAAGAAGCCTTCCTGGATTTCGATCGTCACGACCCCTCGCTGACCGATGAAGAGGCCGAATATGAGGCCTCCCGGTGCCTGGGGACCTGGAGTTGCGAGGCCTGCGATTTGTGCCGTCTCCTGTGTCCGGATCTTGCCATTACACGCGATCCTCAAACCGGTGAGATAGTCATTGATCTGGCTTACTGTAAGGGTTGCGGCATCTGCGCCGCGGTCTGCCCCAAGGGCGCCATCAGGATGGAAATTGAGGCATAGGCGTCTGATTTGATTGAGACCAAAGCGGAAAATGGGCTTGTTCCGGACACCGGTCATCAAAGTCAAAGAGTTACAGCTTGGGAGCCAGCCATGAAATCCTTATCAAGGGATTGCGGTATGGGCACGCTGGTGATTCACAGCGGTGAAGGTGAAAATCCCCATCATGCCCACATTACGCCGATCTATCAGACGTCGACCTATGCCTTTCCCGATGTCGAGACCGCCGCCGCCATAGGGAAAGGGGAAAGGGAGGGACACATCTACGGGCGCTATGGAAGTCCGAACACCGAACAGGTGGCACGAAAGATCGCCCTCCTTGAAGGACTGGACCTTTACCGATCAAGCCCCGACCTCGGGATCGATGATATGGTCGCGTGTCGCATGTTTTCATCCGGCATGGCGGCCGTTTCCTCGGCCTTTCTCGGACGGCTGAAGGCCGGTGACACCCTGGTCGCCCAGAAATCCATATACGGAAGCACATTTGCCTTTCTGAATGACATGGCGCCTCGCCTGGGCATCGAAGTGGCGTGGGTGGACGATCTGTCTTCGGCGGGGTGGGAAAGGGTCCTTGATGAGCATCCCGGAGCGCGCATGGTGTATATAGAAACACCCGCCAATCCGACCATGACCGTTGTGGACACGGCCATGGTCGCGGCGATCGCGCATGAAAGGGACTGCTGGGTCATGGCGGACAACACCTTTGCCACGCCCTACTGCCAGCGCCCCCTGACCCAGGGCGCCGACGTGGTCGCCCATTCCACCACGAAATACCTTTCCGGCCACGGCGTGATCGTCGGCGGCGCTGTGGTGAGCCCCCATGTGGATTTTATTGCGAAGGATCTGAAGGCCGTAATCAAGGTGTTCGGGGGATCCGCCAGTCCCTTTGACGCCTGGTTGACGAATATCGGCCTCAAGACCTTCGAGATCCGAATGGAGCGCCATTGCACGAATGCCATGGCCATAGCCGAATTTCTTTCAGGAAACCCAAAGGTGGCCCGAGTCTATTACCCAGGCCTGTCCGACGACTCCGGACACGAGATCGCCAAACGACAGATGGAGGCCTTCGGCGGCATGCTGTCCTTTGAACTCAAGGGCGGTCTGGAAGCGGGCGAGACCATGATGAACCGGGTCCGAATGACCACCCTGGCCGTAAGCCTTGGAAATGTCGACTCACTGATTGAACACCCCGCCAGCATGACCCACCGGAACGTCCCCCGGGATGAGCTGGAGCAGATGGGGATCAGCGAGGGGCTCGTGCGTCTCTCCGTGGGGATAGAAAATGTGGAAGATATCATCCGGGATCTGGATGCAGCGCTTTCATCTGTACCTTGAGTTTCGGGCCGCCCCATTAGCGTACAAATCATGTCCATTTTCTGCCCTGGTCACAATTAAATCAGGAACTTGACCTTTTAAAAGGGTCATCTTTACATCAAGGTCTCCGCAAAAGGAGCGGAAAGCAGGGGCCGGGATTTTCTCGGAGCGGGCGTATTTTGGCCCTGAATCAGGATGGATGAAGGGGCAAAATCCCGCAGCGACCGGAGCCATGGAGGGCGGAGGGAGCGCAGCGAAGAGAACATCCCGGCTCATGCTTGGAGCGGCATATCCTATTTTTGGCGGGAGCAGGGCCACCAATGGAAAAAAAATCCCTTCTCATTTACTCAAAACTCCTCCTTACGGCCGTTTTCTGGGGCGGCACCTTTGTCGCGGGAAGGATGATTGCAGGCCGTGTGGGACCCTTCTCAGCAGCCTTTCTCAGGTTTGCCTGTGCCTCGGCCTGTCTCCTGTATCTGGTCTTAAGATCTGAAGGCAAGTTGTCTCTCCTAAAAAAACAGCAGATCTTTCCGCTCGTCCTTCTCGGCATGACCGGGGTGTTTTGCTACAATGTCCTCTTTTTCAAGGGACTCAAGCTTATCGGCGCAGGAAGGGCCTCTCTCATCATTGCGAACAATCCCGTTTTTATTACCCTCTTTGCCGCCCTGATCTTCAGGGAAAGACTCACTTTGCTGAAATCAACGGGTATTATACTCTCCGTCTTTGGGGCCATGGTTGTCATTTCCAGAGGCGATCCGGGGGAGATCCTGAGGGGGGGAGTCGGGTGGGGAGAAGTATTCATGCTCGGCTGTGTCGCGAGTTGGGTGGCCTATTCCCTTATCGGTAAGGCGGTGATGACAGGGAAGGGGCTTACGCCTCTCATCGCAGTGACCTATTCTTCTGTCATTGGGGCTGTTGCCCTGTTCCTGCCCGCCTCTTTCGAGGGGATGTTCCATCACCTCCCTTCCTACGGTCTCTTGGACTGGGGCAGCATCGCCTATCTCGGCATCTTTGGAACCGTGCTCGGCTTTGTCTGGTTCTATGAGGGCATCAATGCCATTGGCCCCGTAAGAGCCGGACAATTCATAAATTTCGTTCCTGTCAGCGCCGTTCTGGCGGCATTCTTTATTCTGCATGAACCGGTCACCCTTTCCCTGTTCATCGGCGGCATCTTTGTGATCGGGGGTGTGACCCTCGCCAATGCCAAATTCTGATTCCTTTATGGAAATCCCCTGATGACCCGATGAATTGACAGAGATTCCCGCAATGGGCTATGATTTTTCGCACTTTTCGGGCCGATTGCGCGTCCGGAAAAGGGATCGGGGGGGAAGAAGCAACCTTGAGAAGACATATATGAAGACCGATTATTCCATAGAGGTATACAGGGAACTTGAACAGGAGTTCCAGAGAACGGCACTTTACCGACCCATGCACCTCGAAAGATACGAACCCGGCACCGAACGGCACTACGAGGTGACGGGCGTAGCCGATGAGAACAGGGCGAGGGTTCGTCTGGTCATCGAACGGTTCGTGGGCGGTGGTTTCGCCGGTCAGGTCTATCAGGTCAGGTTGCTGGACCTGCAACCCGCAGGCGGTCCTGTGGGCGGACTCGAAAAGGACGGCCGCTACGCCATGAAGATTCTCATCCCTCCAAAGGGGTTGTCCACTTTCTTTAGAAATGCCCTTTATTGGATCGGCTTCCAGGGCCCCTTTCAGCTCCAGGTCAACCTCAATGCCGCCAGATCCGGTGCCCTTTGGCAGAAGTTCATCCGGCGGGGAGCAAAGATCCGGTTCGGAGATGAGCGGACCGTCGCGGACATCCACGCCACATTCCTGGACACCGGACTCGGGAGTTGCGGCGAGCTGAGCGAATGGATAGAAGGCCGCACCTGGCGTTTGGAGGTCAATGAGCACCTCGATCGTCTCAAGGACATGCTCAGGGGAAAAGCGGTGGATGGCGACGGTCTTGATTGCCCGGAATATCGCACCAAATACCGGTTCATGCACGACTTCGTGGACCTGCTCCATGATATGGGGGCCCATGAATTTGCCAGGCAGTATGAATGGTCGACCTGGAAGAGCCAACCCAACTGCCTCAAGCGAACGGACACGGAGGATTCTCCCACCAAAGGGCTTGTGGCCGTGGATTTCCGGGCAGGGCTTGCACTCCTTCCCTTCCTTCCCATGAGCCCTGGGGACTTTAAGCTCATTATCCAGGGTCTGGCCCGCGGGAGCCTGGTTCAGTTCGACCGCGGAGACATCGCTGAACTGGAGTCCTTTGCCGACGCACAGCCCGAGGCCTTTTCAGACATGAGGCCGATGCTGGGAAAACTGAGGGCCGTTGATGCGGCGTATAGGGATTCGATCCCCGACATCACCCATAACGGTCTGCGGCTTTTAAGCGCCCGATTGTGGCGTGGCATACTCGACGGGGCCGCGACCGGGTGGAAGGTACGGAACCTGATTGACGAAGAACACGAGGAGAGACTCCGCGGGAGCAGGGCCATGACGCTGCTTTTCTGCCTGATCGGATGGATTCCACTGGCAGGGCGTCTTGTCCTGAAGTTCTGGGGCCACAAGGCATGGCGAAGGCATTACACCGGCATCCTGACGAGCCGGGACTACCTGCGCCGGGCCGTTCGCGGGAAGTTCGTGGAAAAGGTGATCATCTGGCAGAGGGCGGGACGTCTGGATGCCGACCATGCCCTTGATGCGGGGAAGCGCCTCCGGCCGTGTCTCTACCATTTTCCGTTATCCATCCTGCCTGCGGGAGTCCACAGATTCCTTACGGACTGGGCCTATGCAAAGGACCGGCTCGGCTATCTCCTGCTGCGTCCCATACGTCTCTATTTCGACGCCGCACTGCGTGAGCAGTGGCTGCGGGATATGGTCGAAGAGGGTGAAAGAGGCCATCTCCTGAGCGATGAAGACGCCGCGGTCATCCTTTCCCAGGTCAATGAACCCTTTATACAGAAATATCTCAAGAGCCTGGCCGTCCATCTCTGCACGCTTCCTGTCACCCAGGTCGTTTCAGTCATGGTGGCCGTTATCTATGTCCTCCTGCACCCCGAGATGCCGCGTGCCCAGGCCTATGCCATTGGCATCGGGATCATTGCCCTGTTTCAGGTCGTGCCCATTTCTCCAGGTTCCCTGGTCCGGGGCCTTTATGTGGTCTTCCTGGTGATCAGGGAGCGCAATTTCAAGGACTACAACATCGCCGTGTTTCTGGGATTCTTCAAGTACATCGGATATCTGGCCTTTCCCATACAGATGGCCTACCGCTATCCCACCCTGGCCCGGTTCATGGCCGGCTACTGGGCGACCGAGGCCGTCCACACCGTACCGGTGTTCGGGGAGCGGGGGGCCCTCCTCGAACACAAGGTCTTCAATCTGTTTTATAACTGGCCCCTGACCATACGGCGCAGGATGCGAAGACGGGCCGAGGTCCGTTCCGGGCTGTCGCCGCGCTCCTGGCCTATCGGTGCCCTGGCCCTTGCCGGCGCCCTGATCTTCGGCCTCACTGACTGGCTCTATATCCTGAACCTGGAAAGGCTCCCGGCACTGAAGGAGATCTGGTGGGCCGTCCTGGTGGTGCCGGCCCTGTGCGGCGTGGCCTCTACCCTTGGGGCCGGGGGCCTTTCCCTGGGAAAACGCATTGTAGGCGGGACCCTTTGCGGAGCGCTCCTGGCGGGCCTTTCCATTGTCGCCGCTGCGGCCGTCGGGCCCGGAAGAATTATGGGGGCGGGGGATATCGTCATTAACGCCCTCTGGCGGATTTTTCTCTTCGGGATTCTGGCCACCGTGGGCGTCCTGCTTACAGAGGTCTTTCTCCCGGATCCGGATAGGAAGTGAAGAATGGCATTCCGGACGGTTGGATTTTACATGTTTGACAGGGGATGTTCCGGGAAAAGGGGCCCTGCAGAATTCCAGCGGCGGACCGCTGAATTTTTGCAGGGACAGGGATCGAAAATGTGATAATTTAAAAAGCGCCCTGGTGATTTTGCACCTTGTTTCCCAGGGGAGAGGGCGAAAATAAAGGGCTCCGCACATGTCCATCCGTCAGGTCAGACACAGGCCGGGAGGTGATGTCTCACCTTTCTCCGGGTACGTCGTCGTCGCCGCAGCCTTCGTGATTACATCGGCCGTGTGGGCCGTCTATTATGCCTTTGGGATATTCTTCAAACCCATGCTCAATGAGTTTGAATGGACCAGGGCAATGACCTCCGGCCCCTTTTCGGTGTCCCTGATTACCAGCGGCATCCTGGCCGTGGCCATGGGCGGTCTCACGGATAGACTGGGGCCGCGGGCGGTGATGAGCCTGTGCGGTTTGCTCCTGGGCGCGGGATACATCCTGTTGTCGCAGGTCAGCGCCCTGTGGCAACTCTACCTGTTCTATGGGGTCATTGTCGGCGCGGGAATGGGCGGCGGCTTTATTCCGCTCATGTCTACGGTGACGCGATGGTTCTTTGAGAAGAGGAGCCTGATGTCGGGCATTGTGGCATCCGGCATCGGCGTAGGGGCCTTGATCGGACCGAAGACGGCCGGATGGCTCATCCCTGTCTATGGCTGGCGTGTCTCCTACGCCATGATGGGAGCCGTTCTTCTTGTGGTTGTCGTCCTGTTCGCGCAACCGCTTAAGCGGGATCCGGCACGAAAGGACCCCGCTATCCGGGACGACGGTGAGGGGAAAAAGACGCTTGCCGGTGCATTGACAGAAGGGCTTTCCTTGAAGGCTGCACTCGTTACAGGCCGGTTCTGGATATTCTTCGCAACGGGCTTCTGTTACGGGTTTTGCGTTTTTTCCGTGATGGTGCATATTGCACCCTACGCCGGTGAACTCGGGCTCTCCGCTCCCGTGGCGGCCAATATCCTGGCCACCGTCGGCGCAATGAGTATCATAGGAAAGGTGGCCTTGGGCAGAGCCGGTGACACCATAGGCAGCAGACAGACCATGCTGCTCGGTTTTGCTCTCGTATCCGCGGCCCAGTTCTGGCTTGCAACCGGTGAGGGGGCAGGGACACTTTATGCGGCCGGGGGGCTTTTCGGGTTCTCCTATGGAGGATGTACAGTGGCCCATTCACCCCTTGTCGCCCTTCTCTTCGGGTTGCGGTACCATGGATTGATATTTGGGGTCTTCTCCTTGAGCGTTATGATCGGCGGGGCCGTGGGTCCCTTTATGACGGGCCATCTTTGTGATGTGTACGGGAATTATCACGCGGCCTTCCTGGTAAGCGCCGGGATAAGTGTCGCCGGTGTCCTGTTGACCTCCGTCCTCAAACAGGAAAGGGTCAAGTGAGACAAAGGCTTTTTCAAAAAGGCCGCGGGTTCGGAGTCCCGGCCCCGGTGTTTTCAAAGAATGCCGACAGATTGTTCCTCTTTCACGCCCTTTCCAGTTCCCTTCTGATTGCGATCCCTATCTGCTCCAGTGTATAGGGTTTCTTGACATAGGGCCCGGCACCGATCTCCTGGGCCCGTTTCACATGCTCGCTTTCGGAAAATCCGCTGGCGATGAGTGCCTTCTGGCCGGGTTGGATGTCAATGATCCTCTTATAGGTCTCGAGGCCGTCGATGCCGGGGTCCATAATCATGTCCAAAAGCAGCAAATCTGCAGAGTGGCTTCTCAGGTATTCAACCGCTTCTTCACCGCTGGAGACGACTGTGGGCAAGTAACCAAGTTTCAAGAGAATCTCCGATGCTATCCTCCTCTGTTCTTCCACGTCGTCCACAACAAGAATCTTTTCCCCCTTGCCCATATAGTCCCTGATGGAGACCATGTCCCGGGCCTTCGGCAGTTCTTCTCTGGTTACAGGAAAGAAGAGTTTAAAGGTGGTGCCTTGTCCTCGGACACTTTCCACATCAATATATCCATGATGGTCTTTCACGGTGCCCCATACCACGGCCATTCCCAGCCCTGTTCCGCTTCTTCCCATGACCTTCTTGGAATAAAAGGGCTCAAAGATCCTGTCCAGATCCTCCGGAGAGATGCCGATTCCGGTATCGGAAACGCTCAGAAGGGCGTAATCCCCCTCATTAATGGCGTCATAGCCGGCAATGGATCTGTCGATATAGCGATTCCGCGTGGTTATGAGCACCTTGCCCCGATCCAGGATGGCCTCGGCGGCATTGGACACCAGATTCATGACGGTTTTACCCAGATGGACGGGAGAACCTGTCACATTGAACAAGTCGGGGCCGAGGTCCGTTTCGATTTCCACGTGGGGGTGAAAGCGCCTGAGTGTTCCGCATTCAGGGGAGCCGAGATAATCCTGGATGACGTCGTTCAGGTTGAGGACTTGGGTTATACAAACCCCTCTTCTGGCCAAGGTCAGGAGGTCTTGTACAATCGCGGCGGCCTTTTTCCCGGAGGCCTGTATGGTCAAAAGGGGGCGCCTGAGGGGGCTTTCCTCCGGCAGATCCATAAGCAACAGCTCGGGATAGCTGACAACACCGGACAGGATGTTGTTGAGGTCATGGGCTACACCGCCCGCCAGGGTGCCCAGGGCATGCATCTTTTGGGCCCGCTGGAGCTGGTTCTCCAGGGCCTTGTTTTCCTCTCTTGCCCTGATCCGTTCCGTAACGTCGCGGCAATTCACCACCACACCGTTGATCCCCGAAATCTCCATCATGGAGGTCAGCAAGGATTCAAAGATCAGCCACTGGCCGTGTTTGTCCTGCAGGTGCAAGTCAGGTACGGAGACGGCCTTCCCCGGCTCTTTAAGCGCTTCATAGAAAAACTTTCTGATGCCTTTGAGACCTCTTTTCGGCGGAAGAAAGAGAAAGATCTCCTGCCCGAGCATTTCTTCAGCGGTGTAGTGGAGTGTTCGCTCCACGGAGGGGCTCACATACTTTATGGCCCCGTGCTCATCGAGGATCGCCGTGATATCCGATGTGTTTTCAGTCAGTGCGCGGAATCTTTTTTCACTCTGCCGGAGGGCCTCCTCGATCTGCCTGCGCTCGCTGATCTGCAGGTTCAGTTGATCACGAGAGGCGGTGGTCTTCTTCAGGTCTTCGGCCATCTTGTTAAAAGAGGCGGCGAGGTCGCCGATCTCATCATGACTCTTTATCTCTATCCTGTAATCGAGATTTCCTTTTCCGATCTCGTTTGTCCCCTCCACCAGCTTACGGATGGGCCTGGTCATATCCGTGGCAAAAAAGAATGAGATGAATACGCCCAGGATGAAAATGGTACCTCCAAGTATGATGTTGTCTATGATAATGCCTCTGGCGACCTGTTTCGCTCCATCCAGTGAGAGTCCCGTGATCAGTGTCCACTGATCGTCTGCCACTTGGACAGGGGTGATAATCAATTTTATCGGCGCATCCTTCTCGTCGGATGATCCGTCTTTGAGAAGCTGTCCTTCCGGTTCCATGGTGTCGGGCGCCATATCCAACGTTTCAATCATCTGATCCCCGGCGGACAGATAGACTTCCCCGTTCGGCTTGAGGAGCCTGAGAAAGACCACCTCATCGGATGTGGCGATCTCCTGCATCTGTTTTTCCACAAAAAGCCAGTTGAGGGTCCAGAATGCACTCTTGATACTTGAGGCCAGGTGCCTTGAAATGTATTTATTCTGCCCAATCAGTTGAGTTGTAATTGTTTTGGTCTGGGCCCGGATGGAGACTATGGTGGTTAAACCGACGGCAATGATGAGGGTCAGTGAAACCAGTGAGGCGATTTTTAAAAAAAGACCCCCTATCGGGACAGAACGCGAAGATTTCATGAAGTGCACTCCCGCTTTATTCAGATACTCATTCGCTCTCCAGGACGAACAACCAGTGTCTTCGTTTTCGGTGCATAGTGCTTGGTGTGTTTCACAAATCCGTCGGCAGACTGGACAAGTACGGGAAACGTTCCAAAATGCTCGGGAATGGCGTATTTCGGCTCGATGAGCCTGCAGGCAAAGGCAGCCTCCTCCGGACCCATGGTGAAGACCCCGCCGATGGGGAGGATCGCCAGATCCGGCTTGTGAAAGTCGCCGATAATGGATTTCATATCACCCATTAGTGACGTATCGCCGGCATGGTATATTTTGAAACCATTTTCAAATTCCAGGATGTACCCTGCGGCTTCGCCGACAAACTTATTGACTCCTTCGAACCCGGTCAATTGCGCTCCTGCAGAATGGAAGGCCTCTGTCATGGTGATTTTGATTCCATCAAAATCTGCCGTCGCTCCTTTATTGCCCAGGACAAAGGTCTGACATGCCGCCTCCGGGATCTGGGATTTGATGAAGAAACTGAGTTCCCAGGGGGCTACGACCTTGGGGTTGTAGCGCGCGATCAGGCTCTCGGCGTCGGGAAGCATGAAATGGTCCACGTGGCCGTGGGTCCAGAGGATTAGATCCACGCCTCCAAAGCTCTCGACACTCTGATATCTTTCCGGGACGCTTGGATTTGTCCTGAACCAGGGATCGATCAGGATCTTTCTGCCCTTTACGGAGGTAAAAAGAAAACTGCCGTGGCCCAACCACGTAATATCCACCGTCCCCTTCCCGACCGCTTTTGTTTCAGCGGCAAGTGTCCTGTCTCCGGTCGGAAAACAGGAAAGGCCTGAGGCCATCATCATTCCTCCCAGTACTTTGAAAAACTTTCTTCTCGATACGGTCATTTCCCTCCCTTTCTTGGAACGTATATTTGTTTTCCACCTCACTGGGTTCAGGGAGATGGGCTCATCGATCACCTTTCATGCATGGTGTTGCGGTGCCGTGTCCGGGAACTGAGAGTGCCTTCGCGAAGAGGTGACTGGATTCATGGGGCGAGGCATTTTAGGTTGTCATTTCCATGTTATTTTTTTTGTCTAAAATGATGCAAATTGTATTCCAAAAAGGGACATAGGGGAGAGACGCGCAAAACCGTTACCGGACATGACTGAAACCCTCCCGGTGTTGCGGGTCGGCGGCTATGGTGATTGCAGTCTTGAAAGGATTCGAGTTGAATGGAACTCTCTTTTTGTAAACAAAAAAGATCTGCGTAGTCAAAAAATTGACAGCTTGGTCGGATTTGAAGCAGGGATCAGAACCACGGACAGCGGGGGAGGGGAGCGAAGAGGACATGCCACGCCCGAGGCGGACAAGCCGACCCCTGGCTGGATCAACACATTCCATCTTTGACAAGAGTGGTTTCGGAGATGCCTCATCGGGAATGGCTGTTAATCACTTCCGGGTTGAAGGGCATTGAAGAGGGCATGACCATCAAAGACCGCTATCATTTGGTCTTTCAGCCGGTTGGCCCTGTCTACAACCTCTGAGTACTCGATTTTCACAATGCCCCTGCCTCCTTTTTCTCAGCCGCGAGGAACCCATTTTTCAGTTACTGAATCAATTCCCTCACGAATACAATTGTGTGCACCCTGAATGCATCGCTACCGGCAAAGGCAGGGTCGTTGATTTGTTCTTCCTCGACCCCCAGATGTCCGCCCGCCTTCGGACCCTCCACGACGACCGCATCAGGAATGTCCCGATATCTTTTCTCCCAGGAGGTGAAGATTAACCTGGCCGCCCTGGAAGAGCTGACTATCGGGATGACCTTCACCTTGGCCGATCTCAGATTCTCGACTGGAATTTCCTTGATCGGGAGGCCTGTACCAAGAAAGAGCATGTCGACCTTTTCCCGGGTGGCGACCTTGAGGAGTTCGTGAAAATCGTTCACGGCCACCATGATGTTTACGCCGATGACCCCAATGGTCTTTTCCCGGGTCTTTCTGATTTCCTCTGTCAATGTCCGGGTATTGGCATCCCGGTGTCTTGCGTAGTATACCGGATCAAGCATACCGATTGAATTGGCCGCTATCACACCTGTTCCGCCTTGATTGGCCACGGCCGAGGCCAATCCGGAAAGTGAGATACCGACTCCCATCCCGCCTTGGATGATGAGGAGTTTTACAACGGTATGGTTTTCATCTGACCCTTATAAAAAGATTGAATGATCCGGTTGATGGGTGTATACGTATAAAAAACAGCGTGAAAGCCGTGCAGAAAGCGCCAAGAAATTTGGGTACTAAGACTTTCCGAAGTTGGTGAGTGTGACACCGTCCGGATTTGCCTGGGCGGTTTTTTTATGGATAACACAGGCCGGAAGCGACAGCTGATCCCGCTTCCGGCCGTCTTTATTTAATAGAGGGAAATAGATGGGTTTCAAGACATTAGGACTCAATCCGGCGCTGGTTAAGGCCGTGGAGGGCCTGGGGTTTCAGTCACCTATGCCGATCCAGGAGGAGGCTATCCCCGTGCTTCTTTCAGGGGAACGGGACTTTGTAGGGCTTGCCCACACGGGGACCGGAAAAACCGCGGCCTTCGGCCTGCCCCTGATCCAACGGATCGATGTGTCCCTGCCCCGGCCCCAGGGACTCGTGATGTGCCCAACAAGGGAGTTGTGCCTTCAGATTACGCTGGATCTCAAGGCATTTGCCCGGCACGTGAAAGGCATCGGGATTGTTGCGGTATACGGCGGCGCCAGTATCTCCACCCAGAGCAAACAGCTCAGGCAGGGGGCCCAGATTATTGTGGCCACGCCCGGCCGGTTGCTCGATTTGATCGATCGGAAGGCGGTTAACCTGTCGCAGGTTTCCTGCGCCGTTCTGGATGAGGCCGACGAAATGCTGAATATGGGGTTTCAGGAGGATATCGACAGGATCCTTGGGCAGGTTCCTGTGCACAGAAGAATCTGGCTTTTTTCGGCAACCATGAGGGCGGGGGTCGCGGCTGTTGTCCGGCATTATCTGATCAATCCCGTTGAAATGACTGTGGGCGGACGAAACCGGGGTCCTGAGAACATAGAGCACACATGCTACATGATCCATGAGAAGGACCGGTATGAGGCACTGAAAAGGATCATGGACTTTACCCCCAACATGTTCGGTCTGGTCTTCTGCAGAACCCGCAGGGAAACCCAGAAGGTGGCTGAGGCCCTGATACAGGACGGGTATATGGCCGAAGCCCTTCACGGTGATTTGTCCCAGGCGCAGCGGGATTACGTGATGCGGAAATTCAGGCAAAGGACTGTGCGGGTCTTGGTGGCAACCGATGTCGCGGCAAGGGGGCTTGATGTCGAGGATATCACCCACGTGATTCATTACAACCTGCCCGACGAGGCCGAAACCTATACCCATCGCAGCGGCAGGACGGCACGCGTCGGAAAGTCCGGTGCCTCCGTCGCCCTGGTCAACACGAAGGAAATGGGGAGGATCCGCGAACTGGAAAAAAGGATCGATATCCGTTTCCGGTTCGGAAAGGTCCCCAAGGGCCGTGCTATTTGCGAGAAACAACTGTTCGGTCTGGTGGGGAAAATCGTTGACACGGAAGTAAAGCACGAGGAGATAGCCGAGTACCTTCCTGCTGTTTATGATGCCCTGGGCAGGTTCGACAAAGAGGAGTTGATCACACGTTTCGTGTCGGCAGAGTTTAATCGGATCCTGGAATACTACCGACATACCGGTGATATCAATGTCAAGGCCCAGTCTAGGACTCCCGAAAGCTCCGTGCCTTCAAACAGGCCTTCAAAAAGAAAAGACGCCACAAAAGGAAAAAGGACCCAGCGCTTTTTTATCAGCGTGGGACGGCTGGATAAGGTCAATGAAAAGGGGATGGTGCGTTTGATCTGCGACAAATCCGGCATTCAGCCGAGCATGATCGGCGACATCGCCCTGAAACGGGAGTTTTCTTTCTTCGAAGTGGAGAAGAGCGCGGCCGGGAAAGTCAGGAAATCTTTTCATAACGTGCTGCTCGGCGGAAGACCTGTCGAGATTCGAAAAGTCCTCGAGAACGATAAATTCGGCAAAGCATAGGGCCCGGCGGAATTCTTTCCCCTCAGATCACTCCGGGCCGTTTGGACCGTCTCCATGTGTCCTTTTACCTTTAAAGTGTTTGATGACAGGTATGAATTTAGCCCTTTCCAACAACTGTGTGGAAATCATGATTTCCTTTCGAATTTTTCAAAGGGCTAAAGTGTTACGATGACTGACGGTTCCGGATCAACAAGGGAAAGGCATGGCCGTTTCCGACCATGCCTTTATTGAAGTTGATTAAGTATGAGGGGATCTAGAAATCTTTAAAATCCTCTTCCATTGGGATGACCTGATCGGGTCTGACCTCGTTTGCGCCTTTGGCCGCTATATTCTTTATGCTCGCCGCTTTGTTCGGAACTAACTGTCGTGCAGGTGCCTTTGAAGGTTGCGTGGCTCTCCCTAAAATGCGCTCCCCCTTTTTGTTTGAAGTCCCTCCAACAATCATCACCAATTCGCCCACGAATTTTTTCATTTGAAGGGCCTGTGCATTCATTTCCTCGGAGGCACTGGCGTTCTCTTCCGCATTGGCCGCATTCATCTGGACGACCTTGTCCATCTCATTAACGGCCAGATTGACCTGTTCAATCCCTGAAGCCTGTTCTTTTGAGGCCTCGGCAATTTCAGCGACAAGTTCACCGACTTTCGAAGAACTTTCCTGGACCTTGCTGAAGGCATCGTTCGTCTTGCCCACGATTTCTGAACCGCTCTGGATCTTCTTGACCGTTCCATCGATAAGGTCCGCGGTATTTTTTGCGGCGCCGGCCGCCCGTATGGCAAGATTTCTCACTTCATCGGCCACCACGGCAAATCCCGCCCCCGCTTCTCCGGCCCGGGCAGCCTCAACTGCGGCATTCAGCGCAAGGAGATTGGTCTGGAAGGCTATCTCATCGATTGTTTTCACGATCTTTTGTGTCTCTTCGCTCGCCTTTGAGATCTCATTCATGGAGGTGTTCAGTTCCTTCATGGACTCATTGGCCAGGTTGACGACTTCGTGAACGACTTTCATGAGACTGTCCGATTCGTTCGCATTGGAGGCGTTCTGTTTTGTCATTGCAGCCATCTGTTCCAATGAAGACGAGGTCTCTTCGAGGGAAGCCGCCTGCTCGGAAGAGCCCTCAGCCAGAGACTGGCTGGCTGAGGAGACTTGTTCGGACGCCGAGGCCACCTGTTCTGAAGCATCCCCCAAGCCGGTTGAGATCCGGGATAGTAGCTTTGAGATGGAAGTCGCGAAGAAAAAGCTCGTGAGAATGCCCACAAAAGAGGTGATGAGGATGATGGCCAGAATGGTCATGAAATAATCTTTAATCTTGTCGAAAAAGGCTTCGTTGTTACGGAGGGTAGCACTGTTAATGCCTTCAATACATCTTTCAATTTCGGCAAAGATGGCTTTTTGGCTGGCCTCCGTTGCCTCCATATTCTTTATATATTGAAGTGTGAGTTCTCTGATCTTGATGATCAATTTTCTCGATTCAATCGGCATTTGTTCGAAAGGAGTCCCCGCCAATTGTTTCACGTCCTTTTCAACATTGGTGAGTGCGGTATCCAGGAAGGTGAGCATTTTGTCCTTTGCCTTCAAAGTCTCTTTCAACCGGCCGAACAGCACCTGCACATGGTAGTTTGAAGTTGTGTTGATATTGGCCCCGACAATTGTAAGCCTTTCAAGGACTGTAACCTCTGAACGGGCAGATTCATCCACCAGTTTCTCCGTGACCTGTTTGATGTAGTTGTCGGAGATATTGATGGAAGAGGCGGTGAGTTCCATGACCTGTGTCTCGATATCACTGTTCATTTTTCTGAGGTCGTTTATTTTTAATACATCCTTCCACAATTGTTCGAATTCCGTGGCCAGACCTTGATCTTTCAGTTCCGCCAGTACCTTTTCGTATCCGGCATTGAGGTCTGTAAAGGATATCTCCTTGTTGATGTATCCTTTTATGTCGAGCGCGACCTGCCTGATATTTTCCGATAAATTGAGCGAAGCATTCTGTTCATTCGCGATCTTCTTTATCAAGGCATTGGAGCTTACAAAGAAAATGGTGACCGTTACCAGCAGCAGCAAAAACAAGAGATTTGGCAAGAGAATTCTGTGTTTTAGTTTTAGCCTTTTGATAAAATCCTTCATCCGCGATACCCCTTTCTGTCTAGTTGATTGTTTGATGACTAACATACGGATAATCGGATGAGTTATGTCTTTTCTTTAGCGCTATTTTGGGCTCACATGGAATGGAAATCGATTTTTGTGGACAAAGAAAGATCTGCTCAGTCAAGGAATTGACGTCTTGGTCGGATTTGAAATGCGGGCCGTGGGCGGTCGGATAGGCATTTGTTCCCCTCCGTTTCCCAAGGCAAAGACGGGTCCGTTTCCAGGAACTATCTGATGGCCCCCCTGAAAGTGACCGTCGGCGAACGAAAGCGGTTCCGGATCACCAAGGGAAAGGCATGGCCGTTTCCGACCATGCCTTTATGAAAGTTGATTATGAGGGGATCTAGAAGTCTTTAAAATCCTCTTCCATTGGGATGACCTGATCGGGTCTGGCCTCGTTTGCGCCTTTGGCCGCTATATTCTTTATGCTCGCCGCTTTGTTCGGAACTAACTGTCGTGCAGGTGCCTTTGAAGGTTGCGTGGCTCTCCCTAAAATGCGCTCCCCCTTTTTGTTTGAAGTCCCTCCAACGAGGATCACCAATTCGCCCACGAATTTCTTCATTTGAAGGGCCTGTGCGTTCATTTCCTCGGATGCACTGGCGTTCTCTTCGGCATTGGCCGCATTCATCTGGACGACCTTGTCCATCTCATTAACGGCCAGGTTGACCTGTTCAATCCCTGAAGCCTGTTCTTTTGATGCCTCGGCAATTTCGGCAATAAGCTCACCGACCTTGGCAGAGCTTTCTTGAACCTTGCTGAATGCACCGTTCGTCTTGCCCACGATTTCTGAACCGCTCTGGATCTTCTTGACCGTTCCATCGATAAGGTCCGCGGTATTTTTTGCGGCGCCGGCCGCCCGTATGGCAAGATTTCTCACTTCATCGGCCACCACGGCAAATCCCGCCCCCGCTTCTCCGGCCCGGGCAGCCTCAACTGCGGCATTCAGCGCAAGGAGATTGGTCTGGAAGGCTATCTCATCGATTGTTTTCACGATCTTTTGTGTCTCTTCGCTCGCCTTTGAGATCTCATTCATGGAGGTGTTCAGTTCCTTCATAGAGTCGTTGGCAAGCTTAACAACCTCGTGAACAACCTTCATCAGGCTGTCAGACTCGTTCGCATGGGATGAGTTCTGTTTTGTCATCGCAGCCATCTGTTCCAATGAGGAAGAGGTTTCTTCAAGGGACGCCGCTTGCTCGGAGGAACCCTCAGCCAGAGACTGGCTGGCTGAGGAGACCTGTTCGGACGCCGATGCGACCTGTTCTGAAGCATCCCCCAATCCATTGGAGATCTTGGTCAGCAACTTTGAAATGGAAGTCGCGAAGAAAAAGCTCGTGAGAATGCCCACAAAAGAGGTGATGAGGATGATGGCCAGAATGGTCATGAAATAATCTTTAATCTTGTCGAAAAAGGCTTCGTTGTTACGGAGGGTAGCACTGTTAATGCCTTCAATACATCTTTCAATTTCGGCAAAGATGGCTTTTTGGCTGGCCTCCGTTGCCTCCATATTCTTTATATATTGAAGTGTGAGTTCTCTGATCTTGATGATCAATTTTCTCGATTCAATCGGCATTTGTTCGAAAGGAGTCCCCGCCAATTGTTTCACGTCCTTTTCAACATTGGTGAGTGCGGTATCCAGGAAGGTGAGCATTTTGTCCTTTGCCTTCAAAGTCTCTTTCAACCGGCCGAACAGCACCTGCACATGGTAGTTTGAAGTTGTGTTGATATTGGCCCCGACAATTGTAAGCCTTTCAAGGACTGTAACCTCTGAACGGGCAGATTCATCCACCAGTTTCTCCGTGACCTGTTTGATGTAGTTGTCGGAGATATTGATGGAAGAGGCGGTGAGTTCCATGACCTGTGTCTCGATATCACTGTTCATTTTTCTGAGGTCGTTTATTTTTAATACATCCTTCCACAATTGTTCGAATTCCGTGGCCAGACCTTGATCTTTCAGTTCCGCCAGTACCTTTTCGTATCCGGCATTGAGGTCTGTAAAGGATATCTCCTTGTTGATGTATCCTTTTATGTCGAGCGCGACCTGCCTGATATTTTCCGATAAATTGAGCGAAGCATTCTGTTCATTCGCAATCTTCTTTATCAAGGCATTGGAGCTGACAAAGAAAATGGTGACCGTTACCAGCAGCAGCAAAAACAAAACATTTGGCAAAAGAATCCGATGTTTCAGCTTCAGTCTTCTGATAAGATCTTTCATTCCGTGATTCCCCCTTCTATCCAGTTGATTAGCAAAGATTAGTATACGGATAATCGGATGAGTCATGTCTTTTCTTTAACGTTATTTTGGGGTTCACATGATCAAAGGGGAGCAAGTTGCAGGATTTCCCGAGATGGCGGATGCCTGGTTCCATGCACTGTAAAGACCTCTCGATATTTACTGGTGATCTTAGGAATTCAAGGTTTTGTTTAAAAGAATCGGAGTAGGTGGGGTCAGGATTTTCCGAATCATAATTATTTGGACAGAGCAGAGATTGAAAATGCTTGTCGCGGATAAGTTCGTTTAGAGATCATGCCGGGTTCCCCAAGCCTCGTCGGCCTTCTGAAGCGCCCTGTTTTTGCAAGTCTGGCAGTAATAGATTCCCTGCGCTAATTCCTCGAATCCCGATTGTTTCAATTTCCCTTCAACCTTGGCAAGAAGCCTCTTTTTGCCGACGACCTGCCCGCAGCCTATGCATCTGGCCGATTCATCGTTTGCCTTGGTGAGAAAAAGGCCTTTCTTGAGCCTTGCCAGGTCCATGACCCGGTGGAGGGTAACGGCATCCTCGGGGCAGATGTCCACGCACTTTTTGCATCCCACACATTGGATGGCGGCATATTGGATCTGGCATTCGGGTCCTTCTTCGATCCTTAGTGCGCCTGCCGGGCAGTGCCTGGCACAGGCCCCGCATAGGCAACATTTTTCATTATCTATTTGGATGTCAAAGAAAGGGAGCGAACTCTCCTCCTTCGCGGGATGCAGAAAACCTTTTTCCCCTCCCAGGGCGTCAAGGATGTGGACCAGATTCTTCCTCGAATCAAAGGACATTTTTGTCGGATGCCGGTTCAGTGGGCTGGGGTCTTGTTGGGAGGAAAGGTCTTTTAGGATTTGTGGTAAGTCGTGTTCAGCTCCTTGATCGGATCCGAGAAACACCAGACGAGATGTGATGCCCAGGGTCTCGATCATCGTAATAAAGGAATCCATATGGTCCCTCCACGCCTTCAAGGCCTGCGTTTTCGGACAGGCTTTGTCCGGACAAAAGACCATTACGCCCTCAAATCCGAGCTCGAGAGATCGGAGCAGGAGCAAGGGCGTGAGGGACGCAACGCAAGGCACCCTTACCGTTAAAGGGTTGAAAAGGGCGTGAGGGAAATCTCCTTTATCCTTTAGAAGCTCCTCTCTCCCCCGGTCACAGGTGAAAACCGGTAATCGATGGACCACTTGCATCCTGTCATCGGCCAGGGCATCCACCAGCCTCAGGGCCTGCAAAGCACTGAATGTGGGCACCTGGAGGGCGTCCACTGGACAAACCGTTGCACAGAAGCCGCACTTTTTGCATTGATCCTCGAGGATATGGATTTTTCCCTTCCTGAACTCGAGTGCGTTGAATGGACAGAGGCGTATACACTCGCGACACGGGCTCCTGTCGGCGATGCATTTTTTTTCATCGATCACCGGGCTCTCTTCATAGTGGGCGACAATTTGGGCCGCCATGAGGGGAAGTCTCAGGAAACCGCGTCGAGTCAGCCTTTCCTTCCTGGTCCCCAAGACCTCCTTGAGCCCTGCCGCCTTGGCTGAAGGAGCGGTCTCAAAGGCCGCGCGCACCTTTTCTATATGGGCCTTGAGGATCAGTTTTGCAATTTCTGCGGCCTCGCGGGAGGATATGGGGACCGGTCCGAGAGCGGCCAGAATATCTGTGAATTCACAGTAAAACAGAGGAATCTTCGCCCTCTCGAGAATCTCTTTGAAGAGGCCGATATGTCTTCTCTTGCTGCAACACGCAAGGACCAGGCCCTTGGAAGGTCTCTTTTTCAGGGGATCGGGACGGACGCACAGATCATCTGTGATGTCAACGAAGGCAACGCCCTCAAGCGCCGTGAGAAAAATTTTCAGCTCCCCCAGGTCGATTCTCTGGTCGAGACCGCCCCGGCATCGGCACAGGATGACCCCGATATCCCCGGTCTTCATTGCAGTTCCCTGCAGAGGGCCTCAATGTAATCCGTATCCTGCAGGACGAAGTCCTCAGTCAAGTCGGCCAGGCCCCTGAAAAAAGATTGATCCGCGTTATCCCTGAGGCGTTCACAAAAGGCCGGCACCCATTTCTGAAGATGGGTCTTGCAGAATCTTTTTTGAGCCACCCTATATTTTTCAATGTCCGGTCCGTCATGCTGGAGGGCCTCTCCTTCCTTAAAGGACAGAAAGTGCATGAATTCCAGTTCCAGCATAAGATGGTCCGGCGGTTCGGGGGACGAAGGCGAGGCGTCGAGGCCGAATTCATTGTAGAAATCCTCCACAGACAACTTCACCTTGCCGGGATTATTTTTCTCCAGTTCGGTATAGGAAGATTCGAAAAGCGGGCAAGGGGGGCGGTAATCGAATAAACGCACATATTCCGCCTGTAGATCGGTGAGGGAAAGTCCGTCCAGGGCATCAAAGAGACCGTCAAGCTCCTTGATGGCGTCGAAATTTCCCGTGATGTCCAGGGCCTCAAAGGCCGATCGGATCTCCTCGACCTTTTTCTTCAATTCCTCGATCGACGATTGTTCGGGGTAGCGATACCATGACGCAATTTCCCTGTAACCCGTGCTCCTGAGAAAAGGATCTATCGTTTTCAAGTGAATTCCTCCTTTCAGATTCGAGGGGACCCCGGCCCCAGGCGGGAGAGGGTCCCCTTTGTCAGGACGGAAGCTATCCGTGTCTGACCCCCCCGAGTCCTGCAATTTTGGAAAGCCCGTTCATGTTGCCGTAAAAGACCTTGGGCTTGGTTCCAAATTCAGGTGACAGGGGCTTTGCCTTTGTCTGACGAATCATCTTTGAAACCTCACTGTCGGGATCATCAAGATCCCCAAAGATGATGGCATTGCCGATGCACCTCTCCACACACCAGGGCTGCTTGCCTTCGGCGATCCTGTCCGCGCAGAAGTCGCACCCGTCCGCAACCCCTTTTTCCTCATTGATGTAGCGGGCATGATAGGGGCACGCCTCCACGCAGGCTTCACACCCGATACATTTTTTGGGGTCGTAGGCTATGAGACCGTTTTTCTCTTTGGTCAAGGCCTCTGCGGGGCAGACCGCGACGCAGGCCGGATCTTCGCACTGCATGCAATGGACCGGAAGAAAATGTCTTCTGACTTTCGGATAGGTTCCGATCTCCGGCTCAATAAAGCGGAATCTGGAATATCGTTTTCCGCTTTCAAACTGATTGGGTATCTCATGCATGATTTTGCAGACCACGAAGCAGGTCCTGCAGCGGATGCATTTATCAAGATCAATGGCCATTCCGTATCTAGACATCGTGTTATCCTCCAATCCTTGTCACTTTAACAATGCTGTAGTTTTTGCCGCAACCGCCTGCATAGGGTTCGATGCTTAGCGGGACAAAGGCGCTGTGAAGGACCCCGTCCTTGACCTTGGGAATCATGAGTTCCGAGCGGTGGCCGGATGCAAAATGGGTCCATGCCGTGTCGGGATGCAGGGCCTCCGTGAGGTGGACAAGGACCTTTTGTTTGTACCCGAGCACGGAATCATCCGACACGCAGGGGTCATCCCCTTTTGTGGGTCCCACACACTCAATCTCTACGGCGTCGCCTTCTCTGAGACCAAGGGTCCTGGCCCTTTCGGCATTCAGATAGAGCGGTGTGTAGGGGCATCCTCCTTCGATATCGTCATCCATGAGAACACGGTTGTTTTGTGTGGCGTTTTTCTGGTGCCAGCTCGCCTTGCCGCTCACCAGGTAGAACTCGTCCCCGGCCTTGGGTTCGGCGATGGGGATACAGAGGGGGACGGGATAGACGTATTGATTTTTATGCCATCGCGATTTCCCGTTATGGTAGCACTCTTCGGACAGTTCGTTGGAATACAACTCAAAACGACCGCTTCGTGTCTTGATGGGTTTGGCCATGATGTTGTAGGTCAGGTCATAACGCTCGACGTATGGCCCGTTTTTCACGATGTGTCTCGAGTCCACCGGGACCTTGGCCTTTGTCAGGATCCTGTCCCACCAACCATGCCGGTGATCCTCATTTTCAAAATAGGCCCCGAGCCCCATTTTTTTGCCGACCTCCGTGAGAAACCAGCTCACGGGCTTGGATTCACCCACCGGGGGGATGGCCGCGGATCTCATCAGAGCCATGGCATGTTCCTTGCCGTCTTGAGCAAGGCTGGTGAAGGTGTACAAATGGTTTCTTTCCACATAGGAGGCCTCGGGGATGACGTAATCGGCCAGTTCGACAAATTCTTTGGGGAGTTGCTCTCCCACCACAATGAGGTCCAGTTTATGAATGCAGTCGTAGACCAGGGCCGTGTCCACCTGGGTAATCGCGGAATTCTCGGCCGTTGAGAAGAGGGCTCTGACCCTGCCTTCCTTGATGGCATTGAAGTGCTCCCAGGGCAAGGCCTGGGTAGCCGGATGGAAATCCCTCGGGCTGCTGTAGCATGGGGCCTTGTCCAGGGCCTCGATGGACATCGTGTTCCCCCAGGGTGCAGGGACGACCTTCAGGTCCGGTCTCGGATATTCCGGGACCTCCGGGGGTTCCGGCCAGCCTGTTCCACCTTTGAAACCGTGCTTGGGAAAGTACCACCCGCCCGGTTTATCAAAATTCCCGAGGAGCATATTGACGGCGCTGTAGGTCCGGAGGACCTGGAACCAGTTGGAGTACCGGCCCGTGGTGAATCCGGGGTAGAAGAGTACGGCGGGTTTGTTGACCCCGAGACGCCTTGCGATCTCTTGGATCTTTGCACCCGAGTAGGGGAGGTTACAGGCCTTTGCCGCCTTGTCGGCCGGGAACTTTGCCGCCTCTTCGGCAAAGAGTTGAAAGGCCGTCTTGCAGGCCGTACCGTTGACTGAAAAGGTCTTCCCAAGTCCCAGCGTCACGCCGTCCGCCTTTCCCGCCTCCTCAAGGGGGACGGCGGATTGCGCGGCGGAGTTCCACACGAGGTAGCGGCCTTTGCCGTCCTTCAGGGCCTCGCCGGTATCCGTGCGGATAAGCTGCGGTGCATTTGTGAACTTCAAGAGAAAGTCTTCGTCGTAGAGTTTGTCACTGATCAGGACATTCGCTACGCCAAGGGCGAATGCGCCGTCGCTCCCCGGCTTGACCGGCAGCCAGTCATCGGCCATGGCTGCGCTGTCGCCGAGCTTGGGATCCACGGTGGTGTATTTGAACCCATTTTCCTTGGCCTTCAGGAAGAGCTGATAAAATGCGGCGGAACCGAAGACCGTACCGGGGGCGAAAGCCGTACCTGGAAAGTTCTGAGCGGCGATGACGGCGTACTTTGTATTCATATAGTCCGCCGCTCCCAGCATAAGGGGTTCCAAGTGGTTGCCGCCGAAGGTGATGGCCTTTTCGGCCGTATGGTCACCAAAGCAGATTTGACCGTGCATATAGGATATCGCCGTGCCGGTGATCCTGGCAAAGTAGTGGAGGAAGTACATGTTGTCCGTTTGCACAGGACAGCCCCACCAGGTTTCAAACCACTCCGGGTGCCCGGCCGCCGTGTACTTTTTCAGTTTGTCGGAAACGGCGGTAATTACTTCTTCCCAGGAGCAACGCACAAATTTTCCTTCACCGCGTTTGCCCACCCGCTTTAAGGGGTGCAAGATGCGGTCCGAGGCATAGACCCGTCCCCAAATGCCGCCATAGGCCTTGGCACAGACCTTGCCGTCCCAGGGGAGAATGTCCTCGCCCTTGACGTCCACAATCTTCCCCTTTTTCACCTTGGCCTGCATGGGACACATCAGGCACATGGCACAGGCCGTGTGCTTCCACTCTTCCTTGTCCTCTTCAGCCTTTTTCGGCGCGAGACCGGAAAGCCTCAGACAGCCCGGGGAAGCCATGGCTCCTCCGGCGGCTACGCCGCTGATCTTCATGAAATCTCTTCGTGATATCTTGAATTTTTCACCCATCAGATCACCTCCGAGTTGAAAATTTCTTGTTTTTTGGGAGCTCTTGTCTCTCCAAATGGGTTTAGAGTGTTTTTGACCGTCAAAAAAATCATGTGTTCACGCTGAACAAACTGTCCTTCCGGTTATCTGATCATGCTGGAAAATACACTCTTCCCGCCTGTATTCACTGACTGTGAATAAAGGCATATTACATGCCATAATGCAGAATTTTCATGCCGGAGAGGGACGGAATGGTTGAAACAAATAACATCGTGAATTTACGGTTTAAAACAAGTAGTATATATTTTAAAAGAGTAGGATTAAAAAATTTTATATCAAATATGATTGATGTCAGTTCTCTTTACAGGATGGAAAATGAGGAAGGGTGTGGGTGTAGATCAAGGAAAAGATGTAATAAAAATGTTGGATTTGAGATACTTGGAACATATTGAATAAATCGAAATACCGTGATAATATCACAACGTGAAGTAGGCGCAACCCTCAAAAAGGTGCGGGGCGATGTGCGCTTCAGGGGGAAGGAATCCTGGTGCGGTTCACGGCGTCATCCAGACCTCCGACAGCAGAAGTCCAATCCCTTTTTGATATAAAACTGCTCCGTAGCGCGAAGCAGGCCATGGGGTCCAAGGCCGTGCCCATCCGGCCATGAACATGACCGCATTCGTGCTCACAGTTGCCGACGATCAGGAATCAGCAAAAGCAATGCAAAGACAAGGCATAAGGCTGAGCGCTGAATCCTGACGGCAGAACGCTTCATCCGGAAATGATGTATTTGCGGATGGAATCTATATGACTGACAGGGGAGGAAACCGCGATGCCTAAAAAGCCAAGTGAAAAGGAAGAAGAATATTTTGCTAAACTGGAATTTGATAAATTGAGGAAAATTGAGGTAGAAAAACAGGGAAATCTTGCGGAAAGCGAAAAGAAGAAGCTCAAAGAACTCCATTTTATGAGATGCCCCAAGTGTGGAATGGAACTCCTTGAAATCGATTATAAATCCATCAAGGTGGACAAATGCTCCGGATGTGAAGGGATCTGGCTGGATGCCGGAGAACTGGAGGCCATATCCAAATTTGAAAAGCCTGTCCTCGATAAGCTCTTCAGCGTATTCAAGAGGTAGCCGCTCGAATAGGTCCTTTGACAATATGGAAGTGATATCCGTCATGAATCTCCATCCGATGATTTATGAACGGACCCGTAGATAAGCGTATAAAAACGGCGCGGAAAGGCGCCCTCGTCTCCCGCCGGCACTCCTGCGGCGGCTCCTGTCTTGTGTGGAACAATGGTGAAGGCTTCCCGCTCATTTCAAATTTTTGTGAAGCCGGGTGGGCCCCTGTGCAACCTTGGGTGTTCTTATTGTTACTATCTGAGAAAGGATGATCTGTATTCAAGGGGCGGTATAAATCCTATGCCCCGGGACATCCTGGAAGAGTATATGTTTCAGCATATCCATGCCTCTCCGGATTCAATCATCAGGTTTTCCTGGCACGGGGGGGAGCCGACCGTCCTCGGGTTGGATTATTTCCGCACCATCGTGGAAATACAGCAGAAATATAAAGGTTCGGGAAGAAGCATCATCAACGGCATTCAGACGAACGGTACGCTGCTTGACGAGGCATGGTGCCGTTTTTTTGCAGAAGAAGGATTTTCCGTCGGGCTCAGCCTTGACGGTCCACAGGAGATACACGACAAATTCCGTGTGACCAAGGACGGAAGGCCCACCCACAAACAGGCCATGCGCGGATACAATCTCCTGCGCCGGGAGGGCGTTGTTCCGGATATTTTGTGCGTGGTCAACGCGCACAATGTGCAGCACGCCGGCCGTGTTTATCGCTTCTTCAAAGAGATCGAGGCCCGGTACATCGGATTTTTGCCCGTGGTCGAACCGGATTCGGAGGCGGCGAGCGGGGTGAGCCCCATGTCTGTCCCCGCCGAGGCCTTTGGGCGATTTCTTTGCACTGTTTTCGATGAGTGGCGGGACCGGGACGTCGGAAGGGTCCGGGTGCAGATCATAGAAGAGGCGGCCGGAACCGCTTTAGGCCGGGAGCATGAGCTGTGTATCTTCCGGCGCACGTGCGGTGATGTTCCCGTCATCGAACACAATGGGGATTTTTTTTCGTGTGATCATTTTGTGGATCCGGAGCATCGCCTCGGGAACATCAGGGATCGCTCCCTCATTGATGTGATCGAGAGCCCGGCTCAGCTCGCGTTCGGGAGGAATAAGGCCGAGGGGTTGCCCCGATACTGTCAGGCCTGTGAGGTCCTGGACATGTGTCATGGTGAGTGCCCCAAGAACCGCTTCATACGAACCCCGGAGGGCGAAGCAGGATTAAACTATCTCTGCGCGGGCTATAGGAAATTTTTCAACCATATCCGCCCATTTGTGGAAGAACTGGGCCGCCTGTGGCGCCGGCAAACCCCGGAGGACCCGCACAAAGGGGCGGGGAAGACCCCGACCCGGGCCAAGGTGGGCCGCAACGACCCCTGTGTGTGCGGAAGCGGCAAGAAATACAAAAAATGCTGCCTTGGAAAAGGATGGTGAGACCTACGTCTTCAGTTTTTCCTTCAAAAACGCCATGGTGCGTTTCCA
>JBMNCO010000225.1:0-20943 GCA_049366815.1 Desulfatiglandales bacterium
GAGGGTGTCGAGGATAAGTAAATGATTTCAAAACCTTTGCCTAAACCTATCGGCCCAAATCAATGAATACCCGATGTAACGCAATATATTGGATTTTGTCCTTGACAGACATCAATATGTTGTGATAAATCCTTTCATCATCTACGGGTTGAATTTTCCCTGATTGCCTTGAAATTTCTAGGCTTTTTCAAGGTCATTTCGCAACAGGGGCGTCTTGTCCCCTTCATTGAGGACCTTTCTCCGACATGACTTTAATCTTTTTTATCTAGAGGGACCTATGTTCGAGACTATCAAGAAGCGTGACGGAAGGGTTGTCCCTTTCAATTCCCATAAAATCACTGCGGCTATGGCCAAGGCCGGAAGGGCGACCGGCCAATTCGGGGAAAGGGAGGCAAGAAAATTAACGCTTAAGGCCTTGACCCTGGCACATGAAATGTGCCTTGATTCAACCCCCGAGGTGGAAGAGATCCAGGACATCGTAGAAAGGGTCTTGTTGGATTCCCCCTATTATAAGACAGCCAAGGCCTATATCATCTATCGTGAGCAGCACGCCCAGATCCGAAGCATCGTAGCCAAGGCGAGCGCGGATCTGGTCGAGAATTACATCGGAAAGCTGGACTGGAAGGTCAATGAGAACAGCAACATGTGCTATTCTCTCCAGGGACTGAACAACTATATCTCTTCCGATGTCACGTCCGAGTACTGGCTGAACCGCATTTATCCGCCCGAGATCAGGGAAGTACATCGGAGTGGGGATCTGCACATCCATGATCTCAGCCTCTTGTCGGTCTACTGTGTGGGGTGGGACCTGAAAGACCTTCTCAAACAGGGGTTTCGAGGCGTTGAAGGCAAAGTGGAAAGCGCGCCTCCAAAACACCTGAGATCGGCGTTGGGCCAGATTGTCAATTTTTTCTATACCCTGCAGGGAGAGGCTGCGGGAGCTCAAGCCATTTCCAACTTCGACACCCTGCTCGCCCCCTTTGTGCGATATGACGGTCTGGACTACCACGGCGTGAAACAGGCGATGCAGGAATTTGTCTTCAATATCAATATCCCCACGCGGGTGGGCTTTCAGACGCCCTTTACCAACATCACCATGGACCTTGGTGCTCCCTCCATATTGCGGCATCAGCATGTGATTGTGGGGGGAGAGGAACGCAGTGAGACCTACGGCGATTTTCAATTGGAAATGGATATGGTGAATCGCGCCTTCGCCGAGGTCATGATCGAAGGAGATGCCAAGGGGCGGGTCTTTACCTTTCCCATTCCGACCTATAATATCACCGCTGATTTTGACTGGAGCAACCCCAATCTGGACATGATCTGGCAGATGACGGGCAAATACGGCATTCCCTATTTCTCGAACTTCGTCAATTCCGATATGTCTCCGGAGGATGCAAGATCCATGTGCTGCCGCCTGCGTCTGGATAACCGGGAACTCCTGAAAAGGGGCGGCGGCCTTTTCGGCGCGAATCCGCTCACGGGATCGATCGGTGTGGTGACCATCAATATGCCGAGAATCGGATACCTGGCCGAGTCAGAGGAAGATTTTTTCAGCCGCCTGAAAAAGATGGTGCTCTATGCAAAGGACAGTTTGACGATCAAGCGAAAGGTGCTCGAGCGTTTTACCGAAAAAAACCTCTATCCCTACTCCAATTTTTATTTGAGGGAGATCAAGGAGGGGTTCGGCCTGTACTGGAAAAACCACTTCTCCACCATCGGCATTATTGGTATGAACGAAGCCTGCCTGAATTTTCTGGGGACCGACATTGCCGGTGACAGGGGCAGGGCGTTTTCCCTGAGGGTCCTGGAGTTTCTAAGGGAAATGATTTCTGAAATTCAGGAAGAGACCGGTGATATCTTCAACCTGGAGGCCACCCCGGGTGAGGGGACCTCCTACCGGTTGGCCCTGTTGGACAAAAAGCAGTTTCCGGAGATAATCTGTGCGAATGAAGAAAACTACAGGGAAGGAGCGGCGCCCTTTTACACCAATTCTACTCAGCTCCCGGTCAATTACACGGACGATATTTTTGAGACCCTCATCCTTCAAGATGAACTGCAGGTAAAATACACGGGCGGCACGGTCCTGCATATGTTCATGGGAGAACAGATCAGCGATATAGAAACAGTCAAGGGGTTGATCAGAAAGGTCGTTACCCGTTTCAGACTCCCCTATTTTACAATCAGCCCCACCTTCAGCGTCTGCCCGAGTCATGGATATCTGAACGGGGAGCAGCATCAGTGCCCCCATTGTAAGACCGAAACCGAGATCTATGCCCGGGTGGTCGGTTATCTGCGGCCTGTAAAGCAGTGGAATCACGGCAAGAGGGCGGAATTTGAGATGAGAAGGACCTTCAGGGTCCTCCCTGGGGAGGAAGGCCTTGAAGAACAGGACAGCCTGCTTGTGCAGAGCAACCTTGAGGCCCACTGCGCCTGAAGCCTTGCTATGATCATCGGCGGCATCCAGAAAAATTCTTTCATTGATTATCCCGGAAAGATCAGTTGCGTTCTTTTTCTCAAGGGGTGCAATTTCCACTGTCCATACTGCCACAATCCCGAGCTGGTAAACGGCGGCCATTCCCCGTCCCTTCTTTTCCAGGAGTCGGATGTCCTCGAATTTCTAGAGGACCGAAAGGGGCTTCTGGAGGGCGTGGTCATCTCAGGTGGCGAACCCACCCTCCAAAAAGACCTGACCCTACTCTGTGAGAAGATAAGGGACCTGGGCTACCCGCTGAAACTGGATACGAACGGAAGCCGACCTGAGGTGCTGAATCGTCTCGTCAACCGGGGGCTGGTCAATTATGTGGCCATGGACATCAAGACGGACCCTTTCGGCTATGCACCCCATATCGTGGACCATATAGATCCGAACCGCATCATTGACAGTATCGGTCTGGTTATGTCTTCAGGCCTTCCCTATGAATTCAGGACCACCTGTGTAAGACCGTTTGTGGATGAAAAGATCATTGAAAAGATCGGGTCTCACATCCGCGGGGCACGTCAATACATGCTCCAGGAATTCCATAACCAGGACAGGATCTTGAATCCAGCCTTCTTTGAGGGCACAAGCCCCGAGTATTCCGAGGAGGAGATGACCGGGTTTGTGTCTATGGCCCAAAGATGGGTCTCGCACTGCAGTGTCCGCTGAGGGCGGAGATTTTTCCCTGTTGCCCATAAGGCGTGCGTTTTGCGGCAGGAAAGAGGTTGACTAATCTTCCTGCAATGCCCATCATTAAAAGAGAAAATGCCTGCCATGAAGGCAGGCCGCAAAGACACGCTTATTTTGAAGGAATATAGGGCCACGAAGGCTTCCTGGACTTTTTCAAGAACCTTTTCGCGGCCTTTTTTGTCCGGCATCCTGAGGGCAACTCAGGATACAACGTTCCACCACGGGAAAACCCGGTGGGTTCAATGGACCCGACGGCATTGCGTGATGGGGTGGGCGTTGGGTGTATGAGAGGAGGAAAAGCTCATGTGTGAGGCATCAGCATACATTTTGAAGGACGGGGAAGAAAGACTGATCCTCGAGAGTGTGGATACGCTCGAGAATGAGGGCGATGAAATCAGCATGGTCAACATTTTCGGCGAACAGAAACGTCTTAAGGCGAGAATCAAGACCCTATCTCTCTTGGATCACAGGATCGTCCTCGAGGAAACGGCCTGAGTAAGGACATCATTGCCGGTGCGCAGGTTTTTTTCAGAGAACGGCAGGGTTTCAGCATCGCGCGCGGTCTTCCGTCAGCCGCCGTGAGGCGGCCGGGGACCAACCGCAGACAACAGGGCCTCTTTTATTTTCTCAAGATGGTCCTCTCCCAGCACCTTCTGCCCCTCCAGATCCTGGATGTAGAAGATGTCGACAACCTGATCCACCTTGGTTGCGATCTTGGCGATTACGATATTTACATCATTGAGAAACAGCGACCGGGTGATATCGTAGAGAAGGCCGACATAGTCATCGGCAAAGACTTCGATAAGGGTGAAAAAGTCGGATGAAACATTATCGATTCTGACCTTTGGCGGACGTGAAACCGCTTTCTTCCGCTTGAGTATAGACGGTTGACTTTTTTGTTCGAGACGTTGTGACAGGATCAGTCTTCCTGCAAAAACGTCTTTGAGGTCTCTTCTCGTCTTTTCCCATATCCTCTCCGCGTCAATGGGGTCGAGGGGATCAGTCACCCTGAATACGTCCACGATCGTTCCATTGCGCCAGGTATAGATGTGAGCGGAGAGGATATTGATGTTGTTCAGGGCGAGGGTGCCCGCAATGTCGGAAAAGAGCCCGGGTCTGTCTTTGCCCAACACAGTGACTTCCCAGGATTCCTCGGCTGTTTTCTTCTTTGTCTCCATGTGAACGGGCGTGGATGTGGGGTCCTCAGGGATCTTCTCCATCCCGACAAGGATGTCCAGGTGGTGACAAATGTTCCGCGCAGGTGTTTCCAGGAGATATCTGGGGGACATGGATTCGAGCAGGCTGTCGAGATCTGAGGGTTCCATCTTACCCGCGAGAAGACGGCGGACCTGGGAAAGGGTTTTGTTGACCTTTTTCTTGGCCCGGGGCGTCGCCATTTCTCCCTTTTCAAGGACGTGGAGGACCTTGAAAAAAAGCTCTTGAACCAGATTGGCAATCCATTCGTTCCAGGCCTTCGGTCCGGTGGCCCTGGAGTCCGCCCATGTCAGAAGGTAGAGCATCTTCAGTCGCGTGACGTTGCCGATAACCCGGGCATTTTGAATGACTGCTTTTTCGTCGTTAAGGTCCCGTCGGGTGGCGGTTTCAACCAAAAGAAGGTGATAGCGGACCAGAAAGAGTACTTCCTTCTGCAGCTCGCGGTCATACCCAAAACGTTTCAGGATCTGTGCCGTGATGCCCACACCCCTGACGGCATGGTTCTTCCCTTTTTTGCCGATGTCATGAAAAAGCGCGGCAAGAAAGAGGGGTTCGGGGTCCGCAATATCATGGAGGATGTCCAGGAGCAGAAGGTCTTTTTCTTCTGAAAGGCCCTTGAGAAACCGCACAGTCTGGAGGGCATGCCTCCCAACGGGAAAGATATGATAGGCGTCGAATTGGATCCGGTTCTTGATGTCACGGAATTCAGGAAGGAAGGCCTCCAAAAGCCCGCACTCAAACATCTGATCCAGGATATCAAAGGCCTGCGGGAAATTGATGATATCGAGAAACATCTGAACCGTGTCTTTGGATGCCCTGAAGCCGTCATCTATCAGGTGGGCGAATTCCCTCACGAGCCTCTTGGACTCCAGGGAGAGAGGGAAACCGAGTTTTGCGCTTTTTTCAAATATCTCCAAAAGCAAAACAGGGCGGGAGAGAATGTCCGTGGATTTGATGAAATCAATCTCATTGTTTATGAGACGAAGACCCGGTGCGACGGATTTCATCTCAGGCTCCGGTTTTCGGGCCCTTTCCGTTTTTGGCGGATGACTGCTCAGAAAGGACCTCTGAAGGGACTTGACAGAGGCCATAGAGGCATGAAGTTCTCCGAGGAAATGTTCGACGGCCAGAAAATCCGGCCTGTCCCTGTATCCCAATCGCAGGGCGATCCGGCCCTGATATTCGAAGAGCAGTCGGTCGTTTTCTCTCCCTGACAAAAGGTGGAGGTGGCACCGTGCGAGCCAAATCAGACGGAGATTTTTTCTCAGGTCCTCGTATTCCGCATGAGAGAGTGCGCCCATGACCTCCAGATCTCTGGGCACTGCCGCATCAAAAAAGACGCGGGCAAGCCAGAGCATATTGTGGTAATCCCGCAAACCTCCAATCCCTTCCTTCAAATGGGGTTCGAGGAGATAGCTGGCATCTCCAAAGGCATCCATCCGACCTGAAGTGCTCTGCTCGATCCATTTCCGGAAGGTCACCGACTTTTTCGTGATCACCTTTTCAGTGATGTTTCCGAGGAGGTTCAGGTAAAGGGGGGACTCACCTCCAATGAATCGGGCGTCAAGCAGGGACGTAAAGACCATGAAATCCGTGTTGGAAAGGGTCAGGCAATCTCGAATATCACGGATGGCATATCCCAATTCGAACCCAAGGTCCCACAGGGGGTACAACAACTCTTCGGCCAGGGCGGAGGCGGTCGAAGGAATCTTGTCCTTGAAAAGAACCATGACATCGATGTCGGAATGACAGCAGAGTTCTTTTCTGCCGTAGCTCCCAAGGGCTATGAGGGCAAAGGGCCTCTTGGTCGCAAAAAGGCGGTGCCCTGTCTTGCTGTCCTGGAGACTCCTCCGGAAATACTGATCCAGTAGCTCGGTATATTCTTCCAGAAAGGTCTCCAGAATCTCGCCTTCGGTGAAGCGGCTGAAGAGTCGGTCCCTTGATTGTCTGAGTTCCTCAATGGGTGCCGCCATATGTCCATCCTCCGAACGCCGGCTTGGTGGATGATCCCCGTCGGCAGCGGGATAGTGCGTCCGACCCCTGGTTTTAAAGGCGTCAAACAGCCTCATGACCCGTCTCTCCGGTCCTTATTCGGATGACTTGTTCCACCGGGAGAATGAAGATTTTCCCATCTCCAATCTGACCAGTCCGTGCCTTTTCCTGAATCATGCGTACGGCATCATCCACAAGGCCTGATTCCAGGACCACCTCGATTTTGACCTTGGAGACGAAATCCACCTGATATTCCGCTCCACGATAGACCTCCCGATGCCCTCTCTGCCGACCGAATCCCTTGACTTCCGTGACGGTCAGTCCCTTCACACCGAGTCCGGCAAGGCCTTCCTTTATGTCATCGAGTTTGAACGGTTTGATGATGGCCTCAATTTTTTTCATATTCTTACCTCTCCTTTCCCTTGTCAATTCTAAATGGTGTATCCTGTTTCGTTATGGAGACTGATGTCCATGCCTTTTTCTTCTTCTTCGCCCGATACCCTCAGACCGACTAAGACATCAACGATTTTGAGAATGATGAGGGTCATGACAAAGGCAAAGACCATGGTCGCAACAACGGAAACGAACTGAATCCAGAGTTGTCCGGGGTTACCGAAGAAGAGTCCATCGGCACCCCCGGGATTGATCGCAGTGCTCGCAAACAGGCCCGTCGCCAGGGCGCCCCAGGTACCACCAAGACCGTGAATGCCCACCACATCCAGGGAGTCGTCATATCCCAGTTTGGACTTTAACAGCACGCCGCCGTAACAGATGATTCCGGCCACTGCACCGATCACAACCGCTGACATGGGGCCCACAAATCCTGAACCGGGTGTAATCGCCACCAGTCCCGCAACGGCGCCGCTGGCCGCGCCCAAGGTGGTGGGTTTTCCCCTGTGCAACCACTCGACAAGCATCCAGGAAAGGGCCGCAACCGCGGACGCGACGTGGGTGGCCACGAAGGCGCTGGCCGCCAGACCGTTACAGGCCAAGGCACTGCCCGCATTGAAACCGAACCAGCCGAACCAGAGCAGGGCGGCCCCGGTCACTGTCATGGGTATGTTGTGCGGAATATAGGCCGCAGTCCCGTAACCGAGCCGTTTACCGATCATCAGGGCGGCTGCCAGGGCGGAAATCCCCGAGCTGATGTGAACCACCGTCCCTCCGGCAAAGTCCAGGGCCCCGGATTTGCCTATCCATCCGCCGACACCCCAGACCCAATGGGCCAGGGGATTATAGACCAAGGTGCTCCACAGCACGGTGAAGAGTAAGAAGGACGTGAATTTCATGCGTTCTGCAAATGCCCCGGTAATCAGTGCAGCCGTGATCACCGCAAACATGCACTGAAATATCATGAAGGCCAAATGGGGGATAGTGGATCCGTAATCCGGACTTGCCGCCGTTCCAACCCCCTTCAGGCCTAACCAGTCCAGGCCCCCGATGATACCGGCATGGTCGGGACCAAAGGCCAGAGTGTACCCCCAAAGGACCCATTCCAGAGTTATGACTGCAAGGATGATAAAACTCTGCATCAAGGTGCCGAGGACGTTTTTGTTGCGGACCATGCCGCCGTAAAAAAGGGCCAGGCCTGGTGTCATGAGCATGACCAGAGCGGCCGACATAAGGACAAAAGCTGTGTCTCCTGTGTTCATAAATTCTCCTCCTAGCGTTTTCTCTCAGCGAAGCAAAGGGCGTGCCACTTTGAAATTTGGACGGTAACTTTAAATATATCAGTCAGATGGAATGAAGACAGAACTGCAGAGGGCAGGCCTGAAGAGGGAGGTGATTACGCTTTTGTATTTTTGGATTTTTATTTCGACAAAAATGTATCCCACGCACCTTTCAGGGTGGCCGTGGGCGGGGGGAGGCGACTCCAACCGTCCAAGTCCCCGGATTTATTTTTGAACGAGGGCGGCATCACAGGTCTACAGCCGATCCGGCACAACGCTTATCATTGCGGACAGCCGCGACAGGCCTGAATCCACCGTCCAGTCTCCGCATCACCCATGAGGCCGACGGATTTTGTTGAATCAGGTGCAGGCAAAAGGCATTGACAATGAGGAAGAGGGCGAATAGCATAATATATTTAGGAATTTTCCCGCACACAAAGAGGGCTGCACATCCTTGAATTTGCCGCAGGATCGGCCATGGCCCCCTAAAGAACAGTAAACGGCGTGTGCAGGAATTTTGACTCCGGCGGGCTTTTATGCAAGACAGGGGCCCCTCTGCACGCCAGACCCGCAACACGCCGTCTGAGCATCCTTCCCCATGAAAAGGTATCTTTAGGGAAGGCGGGTTCGGACCCAGCAAGATTCAAATGAGTGCCTATCGAAGAAAGGAATCCTATGAAAAAAATAGAAGCAATCATCAAACCCTTCAAACTGGAGGAAGTCAAGGACGCTATTGTCGGACTCGGCATCAACGGCATGACGGTTACCGAGGTCAAGGGCTTCGGAAGGCAGAAAGGTCACAAGGAGATCTACAGGGGCGCCGAATACGTGGTTGACTTTGTGCCCGTTATCAAGGTGGAGGTGGTGGTCTCTTCGGATCTTGTTTCGCGGGTTATCGATGCCATTTGTGAAAAGGCAAACACCGGCAAGCTGGGGGCGGGAAAGATTTTCGTCCTGCCGGTGGATAAGGCAGTGCGCATAAGAACAGGAGAAGAAGACGAACACGCGATCTGACATGTCGAAGACCCCGGCGCCTGTTGTTCAGGATTTTTTAGAGTCGAAAGAAGCCATCACCCGGTATACCCTGCAAAAAGAATCAGGGTTTGCTACGAGCCGGAAATATTCCGCGCTCCTTGATCGTTTCCTCCATGCCGTGTTCCGCGAGGCGGCTCCTGATGACACCACGCGACGCAGCTTCGAAGGTCGACTGAGCCTCGTCGCCCTCGGCAGCTACGGCCGGAAGGAAGTGTGCCTGGGATCGGATGTGGATTTACTGGTCCTTCATCAAGGGAAACTCTCCGCCGAGATGCATGGCGTGATATCCCGCCTGCTCTACACCCTGTGGGACGCAAAACTTGCGGTCGGCCATTGCGTATTGAGGGTGGGGGAATGTGCCCAACTCGCCGCGGACGATTTCAGGACCCTGACCTCCCTCATTGACGGGAGGCTCCTGCTGGGTTCCCATTCCCTTTACCGGAGACTCAGGAGGACGGTCTGGGCCGGCATTGAGAGTGAGCGCCGTTCTTCGATACTGGAGCATTTCCTCGTGGCAAAGAAAAGCCGGGAAGCGAAATTCAGCCGACAGGGGTACTTTGCCGAGCCTGATCTCAAAGACGGTCTGGGGGGCATCCGTGATATCCATTTCATGGAATGGATGGCCCGGCTTTACTTTCGATGCAAACGCCTCAGTCAAATCAGAGACTTCGAGGCCTTCTCCCATTTTGATCTCAACCGGCTCAATCACTCCAAGAGCTTTCTCTTGAAAATCAGAAACCATCTCCATGCCTTGGCCGGTCGCAAAGAAGACCGGCTACTGCTCTCCTTTCAGCAACCATTGGCCCTTAACCTCGGATACCGGGACGGGGCACACACCCTGGCAGCTGAACGTTTTCTGCGCCGACTCTATATGCATATGAACCGAATTCGGTATAGCGCGGATGAATTTCACGGCAGGGCGCTGGATGTCATTGAGCACCGACCATTGGAAAAGTCCCGGGTGGAACTCTCTCCGGAATTTTCCATCCTCAATGGAAGCCTCGTGCTGAAGGAGGGAACACTTTTTGAGAAAAGCCCCCTGGTGATCCTGGAGGCCTTCAGGGAGGCGAATAGACAGGGCCTCTCCATCGGGTCGGGTCTGATCTGGGAGATCAGGAGAAGGGTTGCCGAGCAGGGTCGGGGCATCGTCCGCTTGCCTGGGGCGATCGAGATCTTCAAAGACATCATCCAGCGGCCGGAAAACCCAAACATCCTCAGGCTGGCTCTTGAGGTGGGCCTGATCAGCCTCTTTATACCGGAGTTTAAAAAGATCAGAAATCTGGCCCTGTTCAGTTACTACCATGAAGAGACGGTGGACCTGCATTCCCTCAAAACGGTGGAGGTGATCCTGGAAATCTCAAAAGGGCGATACGATGACCGTTGGCCTCTGCTGCGAAAAGTGTTTGAGGAACTGGAAAACCCCGAGTTTCTGTATCTGACGGCGCTCCTCCACGATATCGGCAAGGGATATCGGGGCGATCACGCACAGAAGGGAGAAGACGTCATCCCCCGTATTCTGAAAAGGCTGAACATCACAGGGCCCGCCCTGAAGGTGATCCCTTTGCTGGTCAGGCATCATCTGCTTCTGGCCCGTGTTTCACAGCGAAGAGACCTCAATGAGGAGAAGACGTCGGAACGGGTGGCCCAGTCTGTGAAAAGTCCGGAAAACCTCCGTTTGCTTTTCATCCTTTCCGTCGCCGACAGCCTCTGCAGTGGGCCCACTTCAAACAGCGACTGGAAGCTCATGCTTCTTGAGGAGTTGTTTTTGAAGGCCCAGAACATCCTGGAAAAGGGCGTCGTGGCGACGCCGGATGCAACCGAGAGGCTGGCGAAGGTGAGAAGGGGAATCTTCAGCAGACTGAAACCCCAATTTTTGAAGAGAAAGATCGAGGCCCTCATGGAACAGGTCCCCACACGGTACCTGCTCCAGACCCCTTTGGAAGATATCGATCGCCACTTTCGTCTTGCCCTCACAATGAATAAAGAGAAAATCGCCTGGGTGTCGGAGAAGCTGGAGCATGCCCCGGTGACAAGACTCATTTTGCGGACCTATGACCAGCACGGCCTTTTCAGCAAGATGGTGGGCGTCTTTACGTTGAACAACATTGAAGTCCTGTCCGCCAAAATTTATACCCTCAAAGGCGGGTTGGCCTTCGATGTTTACGAGGTCGCAAATCCCGTTGACCCCTACAGGGAGAACGAGACCTGGGAAAAGATCCGCAAAGAGGCCATTGAGGCAATCGAAGGGCGGTTGCCTCTGGATGCCCTGATCGGGAAGAAGCATAGCAAGGCCCTCTTGGAGAAACCGGACTTCCCCGATCGAGACGATATGGTGAGAATAGACAACACCGCGTCGGATTTCTTCACCATTATCGAGATCAGCTCCTCGGACAGATTCGGACTCCTTTACAAACTTGGAAAAAAGCTCTTCTCTTTGGGATTGAACATCAGGCTGGCTATGGTCAGCAGTGAAAAGGGTCAAGTGATGACCGGTGTGTTCTATGTGAGCGACATCGGGGGAGAGAAGATTCTGGATCCCCGGGCCATTGGCCGTATCGAAAGAGAAATTTTGTCGATCATGTCTTAGGGTCACGGCTTGGTGGAGACGGGTATCGACGGGCGGGTTAAGGGGAAGAGTCAGGAATAGAGTGTGGGGAATTTTTCTATGGACAAAAATATGCGAGCGAGTTCCGGCGTCAGCCAGCTGGACCGTCTCCTGGGAGGGCTTTATATTGGAGACAACGTGGTCTGGCATGACGATATCGGAAGTCTGGCCGCCGTCTTTGCAATGAACTTTATTCAGGCTTCGGAGGCACTGAAAAAACCCATCATTTATGTCACCTTTGATCGGTCCCCCAAAAATCTCCTCACCCGGCTCGGGCCCCTTGCGGACAACCCAATGCTTACGGTCCTGGACTGCTTTACCTGCGGAAAGGGTGAAGGATCCCCCATTTTCCTGAAGTTTTATGAAGAAAGAGACAGAGAGGCACGTGCCAAGACCGTCAGGGTGGATGAACCCCACAGGCCTGATGCGGTCGCAGAGGCACTTTACGATGTCCACGCCGGCCTGAAGGGCGATGTTCGGTTTGTCTTTGAGAGTGTGACGGGGATGCAGGGCCTGTGGGGGGGTGAGGAACAGATCGTCGGTTTTTACTCCCATGCCTGTCCACGCCTTTACGAACTCAACACCATTGCCTATTGGGTGATGGCCAAGGGTGCCCACTCAACCCGACTGAGGGCCAGGATCAATCAGATCGCCCAGGTTGCCATAGATCTCTCCATCAAGCGGGGCAAGACCTATCTGACTATTCTGAAGGCGGAAAGGCGCGATCCGGACGTGGTGAACACCCCCTACCTGTATTGGTGCAGGGACACGGTTATCGGCTTCGACAGGGAGAAGGACACCCGGAGCGGGCTTGATCTGGGAACGCGACTCAAGGAACTGCGCAGCAAACGGGGAATCTCGCAAACGGAATTGGCAAAACAGGTCGGGGTTACGCCAAGCAGCATTTCCCAGATAGAGAGCAACCTGATATACCCCTCCGTGCCGGCGCTCATCAAAATGGCGGAAATCCTCCTGGTTGACGTGAGTTCTTTTTTCCAGGACTCCGAGGGCTCGGGGCGCAAGATCATTTTCCCGTCCACCGGCGCCTTGGACGTGCGATTCCCCGCTTTCCCCGAGGGCAGTGTCCTCGGTCAACGCCTGACCCCTGTGGATTTAGATGCGAAAGCCGAACCCTATGTGATTGAAATAGCCCCCGATCAGGTCCTCCCCGGCCATTTTTTCGTCCATAAAGGAGAAGAAATGGGATACCTGATGTCCGGGGAATTGGAGTGCAGGATGAAAGGGGCGCGTCAAAGGATGGAGCAGGGTGACCTGATCTATTTGTCCTCTGACGCGCCTGTTGAATGGAAGAATCCGGGTACGGAAACGGCCCGGTTGCTCTGGATAAAGGTCAGATGACCTGGGCTTCAACAGAGGGCGGCCCTGCGGGCCGAGGCCTTGAAAACGCGTTCAAGAGGCCGCCCGCTGAAAAAAGCGGAATGATCAAACAAGCCCCTGATCCAGCATGGCGTTGACCACCTTCACGAAACCCGCGATATTGGCCCCTGTCAAATAATTTTCCGGTTCATTGTATTCCGCCGCGGCATCCAGGCATGTCCGATGGATGCTTTTCATGATGATCTTGAGACGATCGTCCACCTCTTCCCGGGTCCAGTTCAATCGCATGCTGTTCTGGGACATTTCAAGGCCTGACACGGCCACCCCGCCTGCATTGGAAGCCTTGCCGGGGGCGTAAAGAATGCTGCTGTCCTGAAAGATTTGGACGGCTTCAGGTGTGGAGGGCATGTTTGCGCCTTCGCAGACGAGTTTCACCCCGTTCTTGACCAGATTCCGGGCATCGTTTTGATTGATTTCATTCTGGGTGGCACTTGGAAAGGCGCAATCGGCCTTGTGATCCCACAGGGGGTTGTGGTCCAGGAGGGAGTCCGCTTCGATGTAGACCGCACTGGAGTATTTGTCAATGTATTCCCTGATTCTGCCCCTCCGGATGTTTTTGAGCCTTTTGACGAAGGTCAGTCTTTCGCTGTCGATGCCTTCTTCGTCATAGACATAGCCGGAGGAATCGGAAAGTGTCACGACCTTGCCGCCCAGGTCAATGATCTTTTCCACAGTGAACTGGGCCACGTTGCCGGAACCTGAGACAAGACAGGTCTTGCCTTCCAGGCTGTCGCCCTGGTTGGAGAGCATTTCAGCGGCGAAATAGACGCATCCATAACCCGTTGCTTCGGGCCGGATGAGACTGCCTCCCCAGCTGATGCTTTTCCCGGTCAGCACGCCGGTGAATTCGTTTCGAAGTTTCTTGTACATTCCGAAGAGATAACCGATTTCTCTGGCCCCTACACCGATATCGCCGGCGGGGATATCGGTATTCGGCCCGATGTGGCGGAACAACTCGCTCATAAAGCTCTGGCAGAAGCGCATGACTTCATTGTCCGATTTGCCTTTAGGATCAAAGTCGGCACCGCCCTTGCCCCCGCCCATGGGGAGGGTTGTCAAGGCATTCTTAAAGACCTGTTCAAATGCAAGAAACTTTAAGATACTGAGATTCACGGAAGGATGGAAACGCAGGCCCCCTTTATAGGGCCCCAGGGCGCTGTTCATCTCGATCCGAAACCCCCGATTCACTTGGACCTGTCCCTGATCATCCATCCAGGGCACCCTGAAGATAATCACCCGCTCGGGTTCGGTGATCCTTTCAAGAACGGCGGATTCACGGTATTGAGGATTTCTGTCCAACACAGGCTGAACCGATTCGGTTACCTCCTGAACCGCCTGGTGAAATTCCTTCTCGCCAGGACTTAGCTCTTTCACTCTTTTCAAGATGTCTGTCATATAAAACCTCCCAGTGCATGATTGTCATAAAGAATTTTCTCCCGGCTGTTTCCTTCGGTCTGACTGAGACTGATCCCCGGGATAAGCTGCAGTTATAAGTAAAAATAAAAAGTCGTAAAGAACGGCAGTAACACTTACCATTAAACGGCCCTGTCATCAAGTGCCAATTATCACGCACTGGGAAGTCCTCCCGTCAATTTTGATGAGAAGAGGTTTTTCCAGTCTTACGTGACGAACGTACGTGGATTCCTGAACAGTCTGAAGGGATTGGATGAACGCCATATCGAGATAATCCTCTGAATCCTCGGCCACGGTGATGTAATTGATCCCCAGGGAGGTGATATTCTGAAAGAAGTGAGAACCCTGAGACTGTTCGGCCTTGAGCTTTTCGTTTCTGAGTTCGATGATTGCGCCTACCCCTGAAATCTGATGCCATCTGACCGGTATCCCGAGCCATCTGTCGGCGGTCCCCCATCTGCCGGGACCGATCAGCAGGTATGGGCGCCGCTCTTTCACCAGGGCGCTGTTCATGAGGCCCACCTCCTCGGCCATCTGCACCGTCGACTCCACCCTGAAGTCTTCGGGCTTGACGAAGACGATATCGGATATGCTTTCGTTTTTTCCGTTCCCCAGGGCCTGGTTGGATCGGCAGATGGCTTTTTCCCTGTCTTTCGAGGTGATCTGAATCTTGAAATGCTCTACATCGGCGACCATAGGCCTCATTTGAAGGAAGAAGAAGTCGCCTTTTCGACTTTTGTCAGGACTCAGGTTCACGGAAAACTCGATTTCGATTGGACACCCCATTCCCCTGCGCCCGAGTGAAAGAAAATCACTGATCAGCTCCGGAAGAGGGAAGATGTTGTATTTGAGGACCTGGGCGAATGTCAGAATTTTGGGTCCCGACATATACCCGTTATCCCGGATACGATGCTCTTCAGGAATATAGGTGCCGGCCAAAGATCTGACTGGAAATTCTTCCTCGGCGTCATCGATCTCCCGCCTCTCCAGGTTTGAATTCTGCACGAAGTCGGGCTCTTCAGGATAACCTTTCATCTTCAGGGCGTAGAAGAAACGCTGGGCATTTGTCAGGATGTCGTCCACTGTCGAGAACTGGGGCAGGATGTTGGGGTATTTGGGGGAGAAACGCAGGGATTTTTCTCCTTCCACCACGGTCTTGCCGAATCCCAGTGCTACTTGGATGATGCCGTCCTCCGGCTTCATGGGCGGAATGGGATAAAAATTGTGAGACTGAGCCACCCCTGAGATGGCCGGATAAAAAAAGTCCTTGTGAAGATCTCCTGTAACCTGCTGAATGATCACCGCCATGGCCTCTTCCTGAGGCTGGTTTGAGGTGTTTCGGGTGAAGGCCTTGGGTGCCTCGCAATACGTGGATGCGTACACGAGTTTGACGGCCCTTATGAGATGTTGAAGCCGCCTTGACAGATCAGGATGATTATTCGGTATCATGTAAGTTTCATACAATCCGGCATAGGGTTGAAACTGTGCGTCTTCAAGCAGGCTGGATGAACGCACGGATAAGGGGTAGGTGACCCGGGACAGGTAGACCTCCAGCTTGTCCGTCAGCCATTCGGGCAGATCGGCCTTGAGGAAGGCCTCTATGACCTCCTGATCGCTGAACCCTTCGCTTGAGAAGTGCTCCAGATGGTTCCTGCCTATAAAGGCCTCGAAGCCGTCGGTACTGATCACGAGTGTCTTGGGTATAGAGATATTGACTTCCGGATATTTTTCATAAATGAAATGCTGTTCCTGGAGAAGTGCCGACATGAAGGCCAGGCTTCGGCCCTTTCCGCCGAGAGAGCCTTCGCCTATCTTTAGAAAATCCATGAGTTCAGGGTCGAAGTGGTTCGGTTGGAATTGGGCGACGATCCCCTTCTGACGCCATTTCCGTAATGTGTGGATATTGGAAATGATAAATTCTCTCAACTCCTCTGCAGTGGAAAAATCGGAGACCTTGACGTTCCGGAATTTTGTGCCGAGACCGATTTCCGACCGGGCCATGATCCAGTTTGAAAAGTGGTTTCGCTCTGCATGATACAACAGGGATTGCTCGGGTATCTGTGCAACCCCCGCCTCCAGGGCGGCGATGTTGGACGCCCGTCCGATTTCTGCGCCGTCGGGGTTCCGAAAGACAAAGTCTCCAAAGCCCAGATGATTCATGAGAAAGCTGTGCAGTTCGGCCAGGAGGTTGGGATCGTTTTTGTCCAGGAATTCAGCCGGTACGGTTGCCGCCTTTTCTCTGTTCTGGGGTTCAGAACTCATCATGAGGAGAGGCAGGTCCGGTATATCCTGCTTGATTCGGGAAAGCAGAGTAAGGCCGGCGTCGGCGTCCATCCGCCCGTTCCTGGGGAAACGGGCATCCGCGATAATGCCGAAAAGATAAGAACGATATTTTTCGAAGAGTTCCATGGCCTCTTCATAACTCCCCGCAAGCAGTATCTTGGGCCTCACACGCATGGTGAGAAGGCGATGCTCTTCGTTCAGACCCAGCTCAAGCAGGGCCTGTGTCTGTTTCACCAGTTCTTTGTACAGGAGCGGCAGGAACGACGAGTAGTAGAGAGGAGAGTCTTCAACCAGTATCAAAACACGGACGTGTGCCTTGCTTGTGTCAACGTCCACATTGAGACGGTCTTCGGCATTTTTTACAATGGCCAAAAGGAGATCGGAAACGCCGGACCAAATGAAAATCTTATCGATACCATTGGTCACAGCGCCTTCGGGGGGCGGGTAGATTCCCCGGATACTGTGAGACAGCAGTATCACGGGCAGTGAAGGGTTTCTCTTTTTGATTTCCGACCCAAGCGAAAAGGGATCCATATCGTTGAGATGGGGGGTGGCTATGACCAGATCATATTTTTTCTCCCCCATTAACGACAAAGCCTCCCAGGCCGAGGAAATCCTGGTGACCCTCGGGGGTTGGCTCAGGTTCAGCCCTCTATATTCATTGATGATTCTTGATGCGAGGCGGCCGTCCTCTTCCATGATAAATGCGTCATAGTGGCTGGAGACCAACAAGATTTCCCTGATCTTTATGGCCATGAGCTCATGAAAGACCTTGAAACGTGAATAAAATTCTTTAGGCAACGGTGTGTCGATTGAGACCATAGTGGACTCCTTCAGTGACTAAGGGGAAAAGGGCGGTCGAAAGACCGCCCTTGCACCTATCATTGCAGACAACAGGACCTGTGGCCTACATCGCCGCCCCTACCTTCGAAAATACCTTTCCGTTCCCGTTGATGATCTCAAGGGCCTCGTCACGATAGGCATCCATAACATAGGGGATCCCGGTGACCTTGGTGCATTCTTCGGTCAGTGAGCACAAGTCGTCTCGGCTGATATACTTGATTTCCCAGTTCCTCGATCCTGCCATGAGCTGTTGCAGGCCCACCTTGATTTTATCCGTGACGCTGTACAGCCCGATGGCTCCCAGGGGGAAATCTTCAATTTCGGCACCGTATTTTTCCTTCAGCACTTCATAATTCATGAAGATTTCCTCTTTGGTTCCGCCGAATTTGGAAACCGTTGATGGAAGCCCTCCGTCTTCGCCCCTCAGCCATTTCTCTGCGTTCTTCCCGACCATTCCAGGTATCATGAGGGCGCGACCCATGCACACGGCCTTGCAATAGGGGGCACCCAAGGCAAGGGCCTTGAACACGTGGTCTTCGGAGGAGAATCCACCTGCAAAGGCGATATCCGGCACCCAATCGCCTCTCTTGTCCAGCATGCTGCACAATTCATAGGCCATTGAATGCAGATAAAGCGATGGGATTCCCCACTCGGTCATCATCCTCCAGGGGCTCATGCCTGTCCCACCGGCCGCGCCGTCAATGGTCAAAAGGTCGATCTTGGCATCACTTGACCATCGGATGGCCATGGCCAATTCTCTCATGGGATAGGCCCCGGTCTTTAATGTGACTCTTTTGGCCCCCAGTTTTCGGATCCGCTCCACCTCCTTCATAAAACTCTCCTGATCGATGAATCCGAGGCGGGAATGTCGTTCAAATTGTTTCAGAGGCCCGGCTTTAAAGGCCGCCTGAAAGGCAGGCAGCTCAGGGTCCGGCGTCACAATATAGCCGCGCCTTTTCAATTCGATGGCCCGTTCAAGAGAATTGACCTTGATTTCACCCCCGATACATTTGGCGCCTTGTCCCCATTTCAATTCGATGGTTTCCACGCCCAACTTCTCGATCCCATACTCTGCAACGCCGTTACGGGTGTCCTCCACATTCATCTGGACGAGGATGTCACCATAACCTTCGTGATAGCGGCGATACTCCCGCACACGCCGATCCAGTTCCGGAGACTTTTTGACCTTGCCGTCCGCCCCAAGTTCCAGTTCGGGGTCGATTCCACACACATTTTCACCACAGACCAGGCTGATGCCGCTTATTGCGGCGCCGATGGCGAAGTGCCGCCAGTTTCTGCGGGCAATCTCCGTGCTTCCAAGTGCCCCGGTAAAGATGGGGACCTTCATCTTTACCTTTTCACCTGCTCCAAAGGAGGTCTCTGTGTCGACCGCCGGAAAGGTGGCCTTGTCAGGATCCGCCTCCACTCCTTTTGCCCCAAAGGCATAACCCATAATATTCAGATGTGAATAATCGACCGGATATTCCTTGTCCGATCCCGCCGTTACACTTCCGAAGGGTTCCGGGTAGAGCAGTTCCCGGCCACGGAACGTGGCATTAAAGAGATCACAGTTCCCCTTGCAACCGTCGACGCACCTTGTACACAGACCTGACTGGGGGACAACGTCTCGTGAGCGGTTTTTGGTCTGGAGGGCCTCGTTTGCATTAGCTCTCTGGTAATTCATGATCAATCCTCCTTCTTTTTCATTTTAAAAAGACAAAAAAAGGCGTCTTCCCGTTTATGGGATAAGACGCCTTTGTCTACCATATCCAATATTCAGATATCTCTATACGCCATTGTATAGAAATTACTGTCAGTCATGTATTTTTTGAAATTTAAACGAGACTTAACGTATTGTCAAGGCTATTTTAACCGAGGGGAAAATTTAAGTCTCACTAAATCAGAGGAACATTCCACATTCAGTCGGTCTTTTATGAGATTCGGATTCAGCCGCCACCGTCCTGCTTTTTCCGGATTTCCCGGACAACCTCCTTGATCTCCTGGATTTTGTCCCTCTTCCCGGCGTCCCAGCAGGGCAGGAGGGTGTTGTTGTGGAAAAGGGGCTCATCGGCCAGGTCGTATTCGGAGTTCGCCCTGGCCTTTTCCCAGAGGGTCGTATGGGGGATAGGGGAGTACTCCGCGAGATAAGGCATGGCCCCCGCCCTGTCCGCAAAATGGATGGTCTCCAGGACCGATGCCACCGATTGGCCGGGGAGCCCCGCCAGGATATAGGCCCCGATGTCTTGTTTTCTGAAGCCCGCCCCCTGGAGATTGCCCAGGGCCTTCTCAAATTCCCCCGCCCTCACCTTTTTGTCCAGCCGGTCGTGCGGGTCCATATCCGCCGTCTCCAGGCCGAGTCTGATGGTCCGAAAGCCGGAGGCATGGAGGAGCCGGGCCACATCCCGGGAGATCTCCCGGACGTGGAGGGCATTGGGGGTATGAAACCGAAGGCCGAGTTTCAGATCGGCCAGGGCCTTCATGACGGGCACCATACAGGTCTCGGCGTTGACCAAGAGGGCATCGTCGTAAAAGGCAAAGTCCCGGACTCCATGGGTCCTGTGCCAATAGAGTATTTCATCGAGGATTTCCAAGGAGTTCCGCTGGAGGAAGCGGGCGTTCAGAAAGGGGCTTGCGCAGTAGTGGCATCTGAAGGGGCAACCCAGGGAACCGGAAAGGCAGACATAGTCCAGCCTGTGCAACAGATCAAAGGCAGGATAGGGGTGAGGCCCGGGCCTTGCCCCCTTCCGGCCGGGACGGATTCCCATCCGGTCCAGAAGACGGATCAGGTTATCGAGGGGGGGCGTGGTTCTCTGAGCGATCACGTAGTCCGCACCGGAAGTCCTCCGGGCATGTCCCTCGCAGAGCCCGGCATAGATGCCGCCCAGGATCACGGGCGCGTCCGGATGTATCTTCTTGGCGAGGCGGATGACCTCTCTGACACCGGGGTACCAGTAGGTCATGAGGGATGTGACGAGGATGGCGGCGGGATTTTCTACCTCCCTGAGGACCTGCACAAAGAGATCTATCGGGATGCCGTATCGGCTGTAGGTCCGGGGCACATGGGCCAGAGGTTCAGGCTTTGAAACCCTCTCCCGACGAAATTTGCCTGTTCCGTAGGCGCGGCGCACAGGCCGGGATTCGGCGCGGGCATCTTCCAGCAAGGGATGGTGGATATCCAGGCAGTCGATGAAACGGACGCGAAACCCCTTCTCCCTCAAGCCACCGGCGAGAAAAAGCAGCCCCAGGGGTTTTGACCACAGATCATAGGCCGCGAAGTCATAGATCCATGGATTGATAAGGATGAGTGTGTTGGACATAGG
>JBMNCO010000226.1:0-2184 GCA_049366815.1 Desulfatiglandales bacterium
CCATGGCCCCTCCTTGATAGGGTAATTTTCAAGAGCCTAAAGTGTTACAAATAATCAAACTCTCACGGGGGCGGGATTTAGAGATGTCTACTGCAGAAAGGTCGACAGAGATGGAAGTTGAGATCGATTATCTTATTATCGGTAGTGGGATTGCCGGATTGTTCTTCGCCTTGTACGCTGCCAAATCTGGAAGTGTCGCCATTGTGACCAAGAAGGAAATGATGGATGCATCGACCAATTATGCTCAGGGGGGCATTGCCTCTGTCCTGGATCCGGATGACCGCCCGGAATTTCACATTCATGATACCTTGGAATCCGGCTGCGGTCTCTCTCGCGAAGACGTTGTCACGATGGTGGTTGAAGATGGGCCGGCCAGAATTCGTGACCTGATGTCACTGGGGGTCAATTTTACCCACCGAAAGATCGGATCCGATGAAGTCTTGGACCTGGGCAGAGAGGGGGGGCATAGTAAAAGACGCATCGCCCACACCAAAGACCTTACAGGCCGTGAGGTGGAAACGGTCCTCCTTGATCGGGTGAGGGAAAACGGGAACATCACCATCTATGAAAACCACATGGGTATCGACCTCATCACAAAATCCAAATTGATAAAAAGGGGAATTATCAATTCCGAGTCACAAGAAACCTGCTGGGGCGCCTACGTGCTGGACATCATTCGCGGTCGTATCAAGACCTTTTCCGCGCGGGTGACCGTGCTGGCCACCGGGGGCGCAGGAAAGGTCTATTTATACACCAGCAATCCTGATATTGCCTCCGGAGACGGCGTCGCGATGGGCTACAGGGCAGGGGTGAATGTGGCCAACATGGAATTCGTGCAGTTCCATCCCACGTGTCTTTACCATCCCAAGGCAAAAAATTTCCTCATTTCTGAGGCGGTACGTGGAGAAGGAGGTGTATTGGTAGACGGCAAGGGGGTCCGATTCATGGAGAAGCACCATCCGTTGAAGGACCTGGCTTTCAGAGATGTGGTAGCGCGATCCATCGATTTTGAGCTGAAAAAGAGTGGAGAAGAGTGCGTCTTCCTGGACATCAGCCACAAGCCGGCTGAATTTATAAAAGACAGGTTTCCTCACATTTACAGAACCTGCAACGAGTATCAGATTGACATCACCAAAGAGCCGATCCCGGTGGTCCCGGCAGCCCATTATATGTGCGGAGGACTCCTCACCGACCGGAATGGGGCGACTAATATCGGACGTCTCTATGCCATTGGTGAGGTGGCCTGTACCGGGCTGCATGGTGCCAATCGCCTGGCAAGTAATTCCCTTTTGGAGGCCCTGGTCTTTGCAAAAAGGGCTGCGGAGAGGTCCTTGCAGGACCTGGAAGTCAGGCGGGATCAAACAGTGCCGAAGGCCCCGTTCTGGGATGCCGGAACGGCCACCAACAGTGAAGAACTTGTGGTTGTCACCCACAACTGGGAGGAGATCCGGCGATTCATGTGGAATTATGTAGGCATTGTAAGGACTGACAATCGATTGGCAAGGGCTAAGAGCCGTGTCGAGATCATTCAAAAAGAAATCAGGGAATATTACTGGGATTTCACTATTACCAGAGACTTGCTTGAACTGAGAAACTTGGCACAGGTCGCCGAACTCATCATTACATGCGCCTCGATGAGAAAAGAGAGTCGTGGACTCCAATACAATCTGGATTATCCTTTCCAGGACGATGAGCACTGGAAAAGGGATACCGTTATATGCCGGGAATCTGTTTCGGGTGAACAGGTCAGAAAAGCTGTTAGACAGTTTCCAGCCGGAAGTGCATGATTTCTAAATGGAGCCATCTGCTCTCAGCATTCGGTCTATGGGCTTGTATTTGCATAGCCTTTGCTGATATCTGATCGCTCACGGCGGTCACCGCGAATCCGGAACTGCTTGGTTCCGGATCAGGACTGGATTAAGATTCGCTTCGGTGATCGTCATTTCGGATCGGCTCTTGTTGCGTGCTGAAGACCACCCGCGTTCCCGCGTGGAGACGCAAATTGCAGGCTGGAGTGGTGGCGGATGTCTACAGAGGCGGGTTTTTCAGTTTTTACAATGAATCAGAATTCCGCATAGTTGGAACGGGAAGAAGCGATATCCGACGAAGGTTCGTCCTCCGGCGCTTCTTTGGAATCAATGTCCATCCAGGTTCTGATGTAGGCGACGACCAGTCCGCATCCGA
>JBMNCO010000227.1:0-12751 GCA_049366815.1 Desulfatiglandales bacterium
CTCTTCCTGTTCGATGTGAAAAGGGCCGAACAATATTCAGCGGCATCCATATAGCATTCCGGCCCCTGTGCCGGGTCAAAGCCCTTCAGCTCCGCAGCCCCCTAAGCCGCGGGGAACCACAGATATATGCCCTCCGGCGTGCGTCGAATAAACAAATTGGTGTTCCTCCGGAAATGCCCATTCCCGGCTGAGCGCTGACGGCCGTCAGCGCTCGGCTATCAGCAAAAGCTCTGCAAAGACCTAGGGCATGAGGCCGATCACAGACCGCTCCATCCGGAAATCATGTATTCCTGGACGGACACAAATTAATAATTATACACAAAAAAGGAAAGAAAGAAATCTGAAAGCTAATTGAAGATGTATCGGAGGGGATCGACGGCGACCCCATTTTGGTGGACCTCGTAGTGGAGGTGGGGACCGGTGCTCCGCCCGGTCTTTCCGACCAGTGCGATTTTTTCCCCGCGTTTGACTGACTGCCCTTTCTTCACCAGGCTCTTTTCTACATGGGCGTACTTCGTCTTTATCCCATTGTTATGATTGAGGACAACCACATTGCCATATCCGTAATTCTTGCCGACATAGGACACCACCCCATCGGCTGGTGCAACGATCGGGGCGCCCATTTTCGCCGCGATGTCCAATCCTTTGTGAAATTCCCTCTTATTGGTGAACGGCGAGATCCTGTAACCGAACCGTGAACTCACCCAGCCCCTGGCGGGCCATATGGAAGGCATGCACGCCAGCATTTTTTTCTGATTTTCGAGCAGCGTGCACAGTTCGGCCTTACTCGTGTTCTGGATGGAAATTTCGGTGTCGAGATGATCGAGTGACTCGTGCATCTTGCGCACCAGTTTGCGATGACCCGTTTCAAGAAGATTTTTGGGATTCAGGAGCTGCGGATCCGAGCCTCCGACCCCGAGGAGAGGGCTGTCTCCCCCATCTGGTTCCAGATTGGCCATGACCCTCAGTTTATCGTCGAACTTTTTGGATTCGACCATCATTTGACTGATTGAATCAATCCGCTCGGCCAGTGCGGCGAGTTGCACGTCCTTATTCTTATTTTCCCTTTCCAGCCCGACGAGACGGGGCATCTCTTTCTTGATGCGCAAATAGTCCTGAAGTATCCAGAGAAGGCCGACGCAGGCTATGATGACAAAAGTACATGAAAAGAAAAAAACAGTCCTGTTGATACTGAACTGCCACATTTTGCCGGTTCCGCCCGGAAACAATAATATGTTGATTGCTCTGTTTTTTCTGGTTGCCACAATGATCTCTCAGGTTTAGAGGTCCGTGGGATCAAGGGAAAGAACTTTAGGGCAACGTAACATGCCCGCTCCCCAGGTGTCAACCCATTATCCCCTTCCCAAACCGCCCGATTTGAATAAACACATCGCGGTTGGTGGATGGATTAGCACCCCTCACTGGCCTCCAAAAAACCTGACGATCTCCTCGGCAAGGGTGGGGCTGATTCCAGGGATCTTGACAAGTTCCCGATGTGTGGCCAGGCTGACGGCCTCAATATTGCCGAGGTGGGTAAGCAACAGCCTTTTCCGCCTCGGTCCGATACCCGGTATCTTGTCCAGTTCCGATGCCTGGAGCCTCTTACCCCTCAGTTTTCGGTGGTAGGTGACGGCCCTTCTATGGGCCTCGTCCCTGATCCGCATGAAGAAATGGAGCAGCGGGCTGTCCCCCCTCAAGGATAGGGGGTTCTTTCGGCCGGGGACATAGACCTTGTCGGGTTCATCCGGCCCGCGACCTTTGGCAATGGCCACTAAGGCGGGAACCGCCGGTCCTTGATAAAGGGACAGGGCCCTTTGAGCGGCCATGAGGTGCCCCTTCCCGCCATCCAGCAGGAAAATGTCAGGTGGATGGTCTCCTGCAAGTCGGCGGGAGACCAGTTCGGTCATCATGCCATAGTCGTCGATGCCGTTGACCTCTTTGATCTTGTAGCTCCGATACCCTCCCCTGTTGGGCAGGCCGTCCACAAAGGACACCACGGCACCTACGGCCAGGTCACCCTGGATGTTCGAGATGTCCAGGCACTCGATGGACCTTGGGGGCCTGTCCAGGTTCAAAACGGTTCCTGCAAGGGACATGAGGTCCTGGGGCTCCGCTTCTTGACGGGTTTCTAAGAGATTTCGAGCATTTGCCCTGGCCATCTTCACAAGACGCGCCTTATCGCCCCTTAAAGGACGTTCAATGGACACACGCTTGCCTGCCAGATCTGAGACCCACTCCCTGATACCCGGGAGGTCCTCGACGGATTCGGAGACCAGAATCTGGCCGGGTATAAACCTCTCTCGGTGGTAATACTGTTTTAAAAAGGCCTCCATCACCTCCGAAGCAGTCCCTCCCTTGTCCCGGAACACATAGTCCCGGCTGCCCGTGAGATACCCCTTTCGAATAAACAGGAGGACGATCTGAAAGACACCCTCCCTTTCTTCAAGACTGATGATATCCTGATCTTCCAGCCTTGGCGAGACCACATGCTGGCCTTCAATGACGTGCTCGACCGCCTTGATCTGATCCCTGATCCGGGCCGCTTCTTCAAAATTGAGCGCTTCCGAAGCCCCTCCCATTTTTTTCCTGAGACGGATGATCAGTTCCCGATTGCGGCCCTCCAGGAAATACCTGACCTGATCCACTACTTCTTTGTAGACATTGGGTGGTATTTGCCGGGTACAGAGGCCCAGGCAGCGGTTTAACTGATGGTTCAGACAGGGCCTCGACCTTTTCGGCAGCGTGGAGGTCTTACATTTTCGAAGCTGAAAGATACGATCAATGAGTTTCAGGGTCTTTCGCACATCCTGGGCGGAAGAAAAAGGCCCATAATAGAGGGCACCGTCCTTCTTGATCCTGCGAACGATAGACAGGCGGGGATAGGGATCTTTGATGTCAAGGCGGAGGCAGGGATATTGCTTATCATCCCTGAGGACCACGTTGTATCGGGGCAGATATTTCTTGACTAGGCTGCTCTCAAGGATGAAGGCCTCTTTTTCTGTGGAGGTAAGGATATAGTCAAGGTCCCTGGCCCGATCCATCATCAGCCCGGTCTTGTAAGGGCGGTCCGTGGGGGGACGGAAATAGGACAGGACCCTTTTCTTGAGATTCTTGGCCTTGCCGATGTAGATCACTTCGCCGGACTGGTCTTTGAACAGATAGACCCCCGGTTTCTCCGGCAGGGTGCGCCGGAGGAATTCAGGGTCCAGGTCGGGCTTGGGGTTGGGGATAGGATTCATTGATATCGGGCGGATACAGGCCGGTGACAGACAATCACATCACAAGAAGGGGATTTTCCGCTGTGAGGCCTTCCGCATATTTCCACCCGAGGTAAAGCCTCTTGACCATCATGACGAGGTTGTGGTCGTTTCCCTGCCTGTCCTTGATATAGTCCCTGAGGAGTGCCTCCTGGAAAAAATTCAATCTCTTGGCGCCCTTGATGACGATGGCGTCCCGATCTTCCACGAGTTCCATGACCAGGATCTCGAGCCCCATGGAAATGGCCAGATTCATGATTTCGAAGAGCATCCAGGTCCCGAGATTTTTTTCTCGAAAAGGGGCACTGACCAAAATCCTGACCTTCCCGATATGCCCTCTTGCCCCTCGATATTTTCTGTGAAGCGTGGCATAGGCGACAATGCGACCTTCCAACACCGCCAGGATGGGAACCGCCCTGTTCAGATCCTGATGCCGCACCCACCTTTCAATAGTCCTGATATCGGTCACATCTCCGTCAGAAAACCACCTGTCATCATCTGAGAGGTCCTGGAACATCTGGAAAAGAGAGGCCTCGTCTCCAGCCTCCAGTGGTCTGAGGGTGAGGCCGGTCCCGTCTTTGAGAATAATTTCTTTGGGATAATCCTCTAGCATGGTGATACCTACCCCGGGGATCCGGACGTGCCTTTCCGACTGCTTCAACCAGGAAAAACTATGGACTTGCTTACCTGAAGGGTAAGTGATAGGTAAGGAATTAGTCAAGAGAATTGTCATTACAGCAGGACCAGGCCGAATGATGTTACTTGAAAGGCTTTCGCTATCCGTCCTAATCGCCTCGGCGCTTTTCATTCTCCAGGGTTGTGCCGCCATGAAAAGGACACCACCGCCCATCGTCACGATTCACGACGTTTCGGGGCGGTTCTGGATTGGACAGATCGTGGATCTCAGGGTCGGAAAGGCCGTCACCTTTGATGAACTCATCGAGCACATCTCCTCCGTGGAGCTGATTTTCCTGGGCGAGGTCCATGACAACCCTGAACATCACCTGGTACAGGTACAGGTGCTCCAGGCACTCGCCGCGTGCTGCGCCCCGGTGGATCTTGCCATGGAGGCCTTTCAAAAATCCATGCAGGATTCCATTGACGGCTATCTTCAGGGGGAGATGAGCGAAGCGGAATTCCTGGATATCATCGACTGGAAGACCTCCTGGGGATACGACTATCATTTGTATCGGCCTCTCCTTTTATGGGCAAAGGAAAACGCGAGCCGCATTCTGGCCGTCAACGCCCCTATTGCGGTTGTAAGAAAAGTCGCCAGAAAAGGCCTTGAGGGGCTTGAGCCGGCTGAACGCCGGACCATAGCCGCGGAAATAGATCTGGATCAATCGGCCCACCGCGAATATCTCCGCCGGGCCTATGATAAGCATCGCCATAATGAACTGGATTCCTTTGATCATTTCTATGAGGCCCAGTGCGTCTGGGAAGAGACGATGGCCGAAAACATCTCGAACTACCTTGAGGACGGAGAAAACAAACTGGTTGTCATCGCCGGAAACGGGCACCTTGTCAACAAATACGGCATCCCTGACCGGACCCGGAAGAGACTCCAGCGATCCATGATTACCATCCTGCCATATCCAATCCATGGACAGGAAATCATAGAGAGAGGGGTTGCCGACTATATCTGGTTGACCCCTGAATCACCGCGCCGTTTCAGTTTCTTTCATGGAATGAAAAGACCCAATAATGATTGATCTCTAAGAAATCGGCAACGACAGCAACTCGTTACGGGATTACGCATTTTGTCTCACATGCATCAAGAATACGATTTCCATTTCTGTCCGGTCTGCGGTGGAAGGCTTGAATCCGTAAAACTCAAACCGCAGGATCCTCTCAGGTTGGTGTGTTCCGACTGTGCATTCGTTTTTTATCTTGATCCCAAGCTTTCGGCCTGCGCCATTGTTGAAAAAGACGGGAAGATCTTACTCACGAAAAGGGATCTGAATCCCCGTAAAGGGAAATGGGCCCTGCCCGGGGGCCACGTGGACCGAGGAGAGATCGTTGAGGACGCAGCCTGCAGGGAGATCCTTGAAGAGTGCGGAATCATGGCAAAAATTACCGGACTTCTGGGTGTATATTCCAATACCGGGCAGACGGTCGTGCTGGTGGTCTACCTTGCGCGATATCTGTCCGGTGAATTGGTCGCAGGTGAGGAGATCAGTGAGATAGGTTTCTTTGATCCTGAAAAGATCCCCTGGGAAGATCTGGCCTTCCAGGACACGGTGTTCGCCCTCAAAGATTACTGTAATCGCATGAAATCATGAATGAAAGGATACGCAAAGCCCTATGATCATCAGCCCTGAAAACATTGGGACCTTGAATCCTGAAAAACGCAGGACCATCATGGAAAGATCCATGGAGGACATTTCGTCCATCTATGATTATGTCCGTGACATTGTGAAAGATGTGAAAGACCATGGGGACTCCGTCCTCCTGAAGGTCAACAGCGAATTCAAAGAAAGCGTGACTGCCGTTGATCTTGTGGTCACCGATGAGGAGGTCCGGCAGGCCTATGACCAGGTGGACGGGGCTGTCGTGAACAGTCTGAGGGCCGCGGCCGAAAACATCATCAAGTTCCACACGGCCCAGAAGGAACGGGACATGTGGTCCATAGAAATTCGTGAGGGCATCCTCGCAGGCCGCATCACCAGGCCGATGGATCGGGTTGGCTGCTATGTCCCCGGGGGCAGGGCCGCCTATCCGAGCACGGTCCTCATGACCGTTCTTCCCGCCAAGGTGGCCGGGGTTTCCGAAATTGTCGCCACGACCCCTCCGGGACAAGGCATGACCGTCAACCCCGTTACACTCGTTGCAGCGGATATTGCGGGTTGTGACCGGATCTTCAAGGTGGGAGGCCCATGGGGAATCGCAGCCATGGCCTATGGGACCTCAACCCTGCCCCAGGTGGACAAGATCGTCGGGCCGGGGAACAAATACGTCACCGCAGCCAAGATGGTGGTCTACGGGACAGTAGATATCGACTCTCCGGCCGGGCCGAGTGAGGCCTTGATCCTGGCGGATGAAAGCGCTGATCCGGAACTCATTGCCTGGGACTTCCTTTCCCAAATCGAGCATGACCCGGACTCTGCAGCCGTTCTTGTCACGACATCCAGGGAGGTTGCCGATGCCCTCTGCCGGGCCTTGGAGAGAGAATACGCTTCCCTTCCACGAAAAGAGATACTCGAGTCCTCCTTGGCCAGGCACTCGCACGTCCTTATTGCCGAAGACATGGAACAGGCCATTGACTTTACCAATGAATACGCAGCGGAACACCTTCAGATCCTCACAAAGGACCCTTTCATGACCCTCAACAGGATCCGGCACGCCGGTTCCATTTTCCTTGGGCCTTACGCCCCTGTTCCTGTGGGAGACTATGCCTCCGGGACCAATCATGTCCTTCCCACGGGCCGGGGCGCCAGGATGTTCTCCGGCCTCTCCGTGGACGATTTTGTCAAGAAGCCCACATTCCAATATCTGAGCCGCGAGGGCCTGGCCTCCCTCAAGGAGACGGTTTGCACCCTGGCGGAGGCCGAGGGCCTCCCCATACACGGCAAGACCGTCAGGGCTAGATTCAAATAGTCCCCCAGGGGGGTTGGCTGATCCTGCCCTTCAAGGGTCTACCGATCTCATGTGGGTGCTGGATCTCCATCGTAAAGGGGATAATTTTATTGCCAATCAGGTACCGATGTTTTATAAAAACGCAGGAGTTTTCCCGAGGCGATATTCGTGGAGAGCGCACGTATTCATCTGATCACTTCTCCGTCAACAACTTCCAGGTTACGTCCTATGCAGGATGAATGAGATATCATTGCAGAATAATCAAATGATCTATTATGGATAATTTCAAAAGAGGAGGAATGACTTATGGCGGATATCAAAGGCTACAGTTTGCCGGATGAACTCTACTACCACAAAGATCACAGTTGGGCCCGTGTGGATGGTACCAGGGTGACCGTAGGCATGAATGATTTTTTCCAGAAAGAGGCTGGAGACATCGTTTTTATTGATCTTCCGGAAGAAGAGGAAGACGTCAGCCAGGGTGAAGTCTGCGGGAAGATTCAGTCGCGGAAATGGATCGGTAAACTGGTGGCCCCCGTGTCCGGAGAAATTGTCGAAATCAATGAAGACCTGGAGGACGATACCAGTCTCATCAACACAGACCCCTATGGAGAGGGTTGGATCCTGGTCATAGAAGCCTCCGATCTTGAAGATGAACTGGAAAACCTCATGCAGGGCGACAGCCTTGCCGCGTTCATTGAGGAAGAAATCAAAGTGGCGGAACAGGAAAAGGCCAAAGCCGAAGAAAAATGAGCGGCGAATGGCGTCTCTTCAAGAATACCGAGAGGTTCGTGTCCACCGCCGAGGGCCTGGCGGTGGACGATACCCTCCCGCAGTCCGTTGAACACCATCAATCCCCACCTATCCTTCACCTCTACACCTTTGTCCCATCCGTTATCGTAGGAAAATACCAGGACATCGAGGCCGCCCTCAAACTGGACCGGTGCCGTGCCCGGGGTATTGAATACAACCGGCGAAGCACAGGCGGTGGGACGGTCATCATGGGGCCGGAAATCCTGGCCCTGGGTTTTGGAATCAATATGGACTACCCGGGCCTGAGCAATCGGGGTATGGGTGGGGTTTTCGAAACCATCGGAGCCGTCTTCAGCAAGGCCCTTCAACGCTTTGGTTTCGATTCGCGTTTTGTGACGAAAAACGATATGGAGGTGGCAGGGAAAAAGGTCGCGGGTCTCTCGGCATCGGCCGAGACAGGGAAGAGTCTCCTCTTTCACACGAGCCTCCTGGTCGACTTCGATATCGAACTCATGACCGATATCATGAACACCCCTCTCATCAAACTCTATGACAAGGGTTACAACTGTTTCAGCCAGCGCATGACCACGGTGAGGCAGGAAATCGGTCGGAAAGACGTAGAAGTGGAAGAGGTCATGGACTCCATACGGGAGGCCTTTGAAAAGACATTCGATATCCGTTTTCGCGAGGACGCACCCGATGAGTGGGAGCAGGAAAAGATCCGGGATTTTATCGAGAACCGATACACACAAGAGGACTGGATCTTTTCCCACAAACATCCCAGATCCCGCATGGGTATCGGCCGTTTGAAGACAAAGGGCGGCCTGCTTGAAATCTACCTGTCCCTGGCCGGAGGTTCCATCGAGAATGTGGTGATCACCGGGGACTTCTTCTCGACGACCGAAGATATCAATTGTCTCGAAAAGGCCTTGAAGTGGACCTCGGCCCGCCCGGAAAAAATAGAGGAACACCTCTTCAAGGTGTGGAAGGATGAGATGATTTACGGCCTCGATGTCTCGACACTTACCGAGGCCATCCTCATTGCCAAGGAGAATCAGGTGAGGTTGTAAGGAGACGGAGGGATGAGGGTGTAAGGATCGAGGCCCTTTGTCTTTAAACCACTGGAGAGAGAATGAATGGAAATGGAAGCATTGGTGGAAAGAAAAAAAATTGAGAGCCCTGATTACGCCAAGATGAGTCATGCCTCAGCCATATCCCTCGGACTGATGCGCGGCCGGATGTATCGCGGTGCCGTCAACCGCTGCGTGAATCTCCTCGTTCACTACAAAGAAGGCTGCTCGGCCAACTGTGCCTACTGCGGCCTGGCAAAGAAAAGGCCGGGCACTTACGAGGAGAAGAGCTTTATCCATGTGGATTGGCCCGTTTACACCATGGAGGAGATTGTTGATGCAATCAATGCCTGCCCCGCCTATGTGAAACGCACCTGCATTTCCATGATCACCAACGGCAAATGCCGCCGGCACACCCTGGACATGACTCGGTACCTCAAGGCGGAAACCGATCTCCCCATTTCCATCCTGATCAGCCCGACTATCCTGCTAAAAGACGACCTGGTCGCCATGAAGGAGGCCGGGGCGGACAAGATCGGGATCGCTGTTGACCTGGCCACTCCAGAGCTCTTTGAACGATACAGGGGGAAAGGGGTGGGCGGACCCCACAAGTGGGACAAATATTGGGAGATACTGAATCAGGGTCTCGAGGTCTTCGGCTATCCCCATGTCGGCGCTCACCTTATGGTGGGAATGGGTGAGACCGAGCGGGAAATGGTGGCCATGATGGAAAGACTCAGAAGAATGGGTGTGATCAATCACCTCTTTTCCTTTTTCGCCGAAGAGGGATCCGGCCTCGCCGGCATGCCCCAACCACCCTGGCCGACCTATCTCCGCGTTCAGCTCGCCCGGTACCTCATCGAGGAAGAATCCATGAGCATGGATGACATGTCCTTTGATGCTCATGGGCACATCACCGATTTCGGTCTGGACTCGGAGACGATGGACAGGATCATAGCCCTGGGCGATCCTTTCATGACCACCGGGTGTCTTGGCCCGGACGGCAGAGTGGCCTGTAACCGCCCCTTCGGCAATTGTCTGCCTGACGAAAGACAGTGGAACTATCCTTACCCCCTCAATGAGGAGGAATTGACACTGATCCGCGAGAATATCTTTCGCATCGATTGATTGCTGGATTCCAGCGACCGTTCGGGCGGGGTGAACCCTGACGCTGCTGCTTTGGGGTTAATGTAGCCGGTGTCCTGCGACATAAATAAATCCTTACCCGGGATTTTTATTTGCCTGAATGGGTCGATTTATGAAAGAATAGAATCCGTTGCAGCAGGTCAGGGGACCGGTTCGCTTTTTCCAAGCCTGGTGCCCAGAAATTTTTTGACAACCTGGGGAAAAGGTGCTAAAAGTCCAGATTCCCGTTTGGGCCGTTAGCTCAGTTCGGTAGAGCAGCGGACTTTTAATCCGTTGGTCGCGCGTTCGATTCGCGCACGGCCCACCAACACATTGTATGTTGGACCCTCTCTGAGGTGAATACCTCGACGGTGACCAAAAACGTTATTCTCGATCTAACGTCCCCATCGTCTAGCCAGGTCCAGGACACAGGCCTTTCACGCCTGCGACAGGGGTTCGAATCCCCTTGGGGACGCCATTGTATATTCAAGGGGTTAGCTCTCATCTGAGTTAACCCCTTGCTATTTTCGGTATCGCTTTGGGCTATTGACCTTATCGAAAGTAGGCTCATTGTCTCTTTCATATCTCCATGGATATGATGTAAATACCTTTCATTGGTGGCCTGATCGCCAGTGAAAGGGTGACCCATGAAAAAGTCCTCTGTCAAGGAAAGAACTTGTCCTTTATCAAGGGAAAATGCATTTTCAGGCAGAGACCGGCCGTCACTTTGCCGACTGACGGGGTGCTTGCCCGACGCCGCTTCCGGAGTCTCTCTTTGTCTTATCTTGTCCCTCCCTCTCCTTGGAAATATTCTCAAGGCGCCTGCCCCGATTCATCACATGGTACCTTGCATCTGAATATTCGGAGAGGGTCGTGGCATGCCTTCTCATCATCACATCACCGAAACATGAGTCAACGGCAGACCTGACCCCTTTTCCATATCTTGATTTTTCATTGGATATACGTTAGCTTTGGTAATGATTCGTGCTACGAGATATCAAAACCTTAGATTGTCCTTTTCCCATGCATCCCGGAAAAGGAAAGCCGGGACACAGCATGCCTGATACCAAGACGCCCCCTGATTCTTTCTTTATCACAGTCCTTGCCTGCCTAATTCTTGCCGGCCTTTTTGTTTGTCCTTTGCCGGCCCTGGCCGATTACCCCCTGTTAGCCAAGTTGATCATCGCCTACAATTCGGGGGTTCAGGAAAAAAGCCTGGCAAATGGATCCTACAGGGGCGAAGAAGGCCTATTGAGGCTTACACCCGAGGCGGCAAAATCCCTCGGCATAAAGGCCGTCATGAATGAAGACTACAACGAAGCCAAGGCCTTGTTGAAAAATGCCGAGAGATGCCTTGAAAAGGCCCAGGGGGCCATCGCCTTGAGGAAATGGGATGCCTCCTCCCCCGATCACTACACAAGAGACATCATTGAGCCCATCATCTCTTACAAAAGGGACACGGCCGCGGCCCAAGAAAAACTCAAGGCCTATCATGCAGCCCTCACCCCCGAAGAAGATGAAAGGCTCGATCCGGCCTTGAGCATGAAGGCGTTGAACCGTTTACTGGACGAAGGACTGAATGCAACGAAAAACAGGTTGAGAGACGCCCTGGGCTATTTCTACAACCACTGTCGGGGGGACACCAGCAACTCCCACTACCTGACCCCGGAAAATGTGCCTTTCGTCAACCAGGTATTTCTCGCGTACCTTGAACAGGCACCAAAAGCATCAGTTGAAAGGTTTGACCTGGACAGGGCTCACGATTCCATGAATCCGGGGGTTAATAATCAGTGGAAACGCGTAATGGAAAAGACCGGGTTTCCATACATCACCGCGTTGGAAACGGCCGTAACTCGACAGAAGGCGGAAGGGAATATCGTCGACCCCCTCCTCTTTGTTGCCCTGATGAGAAGAGAATCCCGATTTGATCCCTTGGCCGTATCCAGTGTGGGCGCAGCGGGTCTGACCCAGATTATGCCCCAAACCGCCTTGTCCCTCGGAATGACTCAGATATACGTACCGGACTATTTCAAGGAGGCCGTGACGCTCATCAGTGAAGAACGCAAGCTGGGCCGGGATGCTATGAACACCCTTTTCAGGATTGCCGATGCAAACGGCCTCAAGTTCGCAAAGGATGCAAGGCAATTGATGCAGTCGTCACTGGATGTGGCGGAAAAAAAGGAAAAGCTCTTCAGGCTCTACAAACAAGATCTCCTGAAGGGGAAAACCGATGAACGGCTCAAACCGGAACGCGCCATTGAATTCGGCTATCGGTATTTTGCGCAGATGATGAGGCTTCAGAACGGGGATATCAGCCTTGCACTGGCCTCTTACAATGCGGGCCCCCACCGGGTGGAGAGATACAGGGGGATTCCTCCCTTCAGAGAAACCGTTCATTTCAGAAACAAGGTCATGGAATTCTATCGGGAATATCTTGAAATGGCCCGGCTTCTCCAATAAGGCAACGCGGCAGATGATACATCGAAGATGATCCAGGGTGCCTTCGGGATGCCCGACGCCACAGGGCATTGGTTCCAGGCAATGAAACACCGGTCCGATGGCGACATGATCACGTTTTGATTTGAATTTGCCGGGGATCTCGATATACTGGCCTCGATGGCGGCCTTCTCTTGTTTCCTTATTCTTTTCAAGGATCTGTTTCTCCGACCTGCCTTCCAGGCGGATACCAAACATCATTACTTTCGAGACAGGCGTCATCCCTTGGTGGATGCGAGGGATCGACAACAAAAAAGGCATCCGGCATGACCGCACTCCAAGGCGCGGGACCGGGTCACACCCTATTGTTATTCTTTGCGGAGGACGAACAAATGGCTGGAAAGGTGCTTTTTAAATCGAATTTCGAGGATCTTCATCTCCTGAAGAGGGGAAAGGTGAGGGATGTATACGAGGTCGATGACAAATTGCTGATCGTGGCAAGCGACCGCATGTCGGCCTTCGATGTGGTGATGG